>JAUIAC010000172.1 GCA_030425545.1 bacterium
CTGCACGGCGGACAGCTGCGACACCAAGACCGGCACCTGCAGCAACACCGCGACCACCGACAGCTGCGACGACGGCAGCAAGTGCACCTCGGGTGACACCTGCTCGGGGGGCGACTGCAAGGGCACGGTGGTGACCTGCGACGACAAGCAGACCTGCACCAACGACAGCTGCGACCCGGCGTCGGGCTGCAAGTTCGAGAACAACACCGTGGGCTGCGACGACGGCGACGCGTGCACCGACAGCGACACGTGCAAGGACGGCCTGTGCGCCGGCGCGGCGAAGAACCCGGCGGTGGACTGCGACGACGGCAACCCCTGCACCGACGAGGGCTGCGACAGCAAGAGCGGGTGCACCAACACGGCCAACACCGACGCGTGTGAGGACGGCAACGCCTGCACGCAGAAGGACGCCTGCAGCGGCGGCGTGTGCAAAAGCGGGCCGAGTGCGTGCGAGTGCGAGAAGGACAGCGACTGCGCGCCGCAGGAGGACGGCGACCTGTGCAACGGCACCCTGGTGTGCAAGAGCAACAAGTGCGCGGTGGACGCCAGCACGGTCGTGGTGTGCCCGACCGACAAGGACACCACCTGCCTGCAGAGCCAGTGCGCCGCGAAGACCGGCGCGTGCAGCCTGGGCGCGGTCAACGAGGGCAAGAGCTGCGACGCCGACGGCAGCGTGTGCACGGTGGGCGACGCCTGCAAGACCGGCACGTGCGTGGCCGGCAGCACGAAGAGCTGCGACGACGGCAACGTGTGCACCAACGACAGCTGCGACGCCAGCGCTGGCTGCAAGCACACCGACAGCAACGTCAGCTGCGACGTGGACGACGACCAGTGCACGCCGGACGTGTGCAAGGACCAGTCGTGTACGCCCCAGCCCGGCAAGAGCTGCGACGACGGCAACCCGTGCACCCAGGACAGCTGCGACGCCAAGTCGGGCAGCTGCGTGAACGCCAAGCTCACGGGCACGAGCTGCGACGCCGACGGCAGCGTGTGCACCAAGAACGACGCGTGTGTCAGCGGGGTGTGTCAGGCCGGCGCGGCGCTCGACTGCGACGACAGCAACGGCTGCACCAACGACAGCTGCGACAAGAGCAAGGGCTGCGAGCACACCGCCAACACCGCGTCGTGCGACGCCGACGGCAACGCCTGCACGGTGGGCGACGTGTGCAAGAGCGGCGCGTGCGTGGCCGGCACCGCGACCACCTGCGCCGACGGGGAGCCGTGCACGGTGGACAGCTGCGACGCCAAGACCGGCAAGTGTGTGTTCAACGGGGTGCCGCAGGAGGGCAAGGCGTGTGACGCCGACGGCAACGTGTGCACCGTGGGGGACGCCTGCAAGAGCGGGGCGTGTGAGGCCGGGGCCAACAAGAGCTGCGACGACGGCAACCCGTGCACCGACGACAGCTGCGACAAGGTCAAGGGCTGCGTGTCGACCGCGAACACGGCCTCGTGCGACGCCGACGGCGACGCGTGCACGGTCGGCGACCAGTGCAGCGGCGCGGTGTGTGTGGCCGGCACGAACAAGAGCTGCGACGACAGCAACGTGTGCACCGACGACACCTGCAACAAGACCACGGGCGCCTGCTCGAACGCCGGCCTCACCGGCGGCGCGTGCGACGACGGCAGCAAGTGCACCAGCGGCGACACGTGCAGCAAGGGCGCCTGCGAGGGCACCGCGGTCAACTGCGACGACAGCAACCCCTGCACCAACGACAGCTGCGATCCGGCGCTCGGCTGCAAGTCGAGCAACAACACCGTGAGCTGCGACGACGGCGACGCCTGCACGACCGGGGACACCTGCAAGAGCGGGGCGTGCAGCGGCGCGGCGATCAACCCCAGCTCCGCCTGCGACGACAGCAACGTGTGCACCGACGAGAGCTGCGACAAGGCCAAGGGCTGCGTCAACACGAACAACACGGCGGCGTGCAACGACGGCAGCGCGTGCACCTCAAGCGACGCGTGCAAGGCGGGGGCGTGCGTGGGCGCCGCGGTCGACTGCGACGACAGCAACGTGTGCACCAACGACAGCTGCGACAAGGCCACCGGCTGCAAGAACGTGAACAACACGCTCGGCTGCAGCGACGGCAGCGCGTGCACCAGCGGGGACGTGTGCTCCAACGGCACCTGCGCCGGCGCCACGGTGAACTGCGACGACGGCAACGTGTGCACCGACGACAGCTGCGACAAGGGCAGCGGCTGCAAGCACGGCAACAACGCGGCGGCGTGCGACGACGGCGACTCGTGCACGTCGGGCGACAAGTGCGCCAGCGGCAGCTGCGTGGCGGGCGGGTCGGTGTGCGAGTGCAAGGTCGACACGGACTGCGCGAGCAAGGAGGACGGTGACCTGTGCAATGGCACGCTGGTGTGCACCAGCAACAAGTGCGCGGTGGATCCGGCGACGGTGGTGAGCTGCAGCAGCGCGGGGGACACCACCTGCAAGACCAACCAGTGCGTCAAGACCAGCGGCAAGTGCGTGATGACCGCTGAGGGCGACGGCAAGGCGTGCGACGCGGACGGCAGTGTCTGCACGGCGAGCGACAGCTGCAAGGCGGGCACGTGCACGGTTGGGTCGACGGTGAACTGTGACGACGGCAACCCCTGCACGACGGACAGCTGCGACAAGGCGACGGGCTGCAAGCACGCGAACAACACGGCGTCGTGTGACGCTGACGGAGACGCCTGCACGGTGGGCGATGTGTGCAAGTCGGGCAGCTGCACGGCGGGCGCCGCCAAGGTGTGCAGCGACGGCAAGGCCTGCACCACGGACAGCTGCTCGGGCGGCAACTGCGTGTTCGATGCGGTGCCGAACAACGGCGACGCGTGCGACGCCGACGGCGACGTGTGCACCACCGGCGACGCCTGCCTGGGCGGCGTGTGCAAGGCGGGGGCGAGCAAGGACTGCGACGACGGCAACGTGTGCACGACCGACAGCTGCGACGCGGTGAAGGGCTGCCTGCACGTGGCCAACACGGCGTCGTGCGACGCGGACGGCAACGCCTGCACGCTGAACGACACGTGCAAGGCGACCGTGTGTGAGGCGGGCAGCGCCAAGAGCTGCGACGACAGCAACGTGTGCACGACCGACAGCTGCACCAAGGCCACCGGCGCGTGCGTGAACAACAGCGTGCCCAACGAGGGCGACGCCTGCGACGCCGACGGCAGCGTGTGCACGGTGGGGGACGCGTGCAAGTCGGGCACGTGCACCGCCGGCGCGGCCAAGGACTGCGACGACAGCAACGTGTGCACCAACGACAGCTGCGACAAGGCGACGGGGTGCAAGCACGCCGCCAACACGGCGTCGTGTGACGCGGACGGCGACGCGTGCACGGTGGGCGACGTGTGCAAGTCGGGCAGCTGCGCGGCCGGCGCGGCGAAGGACTGCGACGACGGCAAGGTGTGCACCGCGGACAGCTGCACCAAGGCCACCGGCGCCTGCGTCAACGACGGCGCGGCGCAGGACGGCAAGGCGTGCGACGCGGACGGCAGCGTGTGCACGCAGAGCGACGCGTGCAAGTCGGGGGCCTGCGTGCCCGGCGCGACCCTGGACTGCAGCGACGGCAACGTGTGCACCGACGACAGCTGTGACGCGAGCGCGGGGTGCAAGCACGCCGCGAACACGGCCTCGTGCGACGCCGACGGCGACAAGTGCACGGAGAACGACGTGTGCAAGAACAAGGTGTGCACGGCCGGCGCGAGCAAGAGCTGCGACGACAGCAACAGCTGCACCAGCGACAGCTGCACCAAGGCCACCGGCGCGTGCGTCAACGCGGCGCTGACCGGGCCGCTGTGCGACGACGGCAGCAAGTGCACGAGCAGCGACGCGTGCGCCAGCGGCGTGTGCAAGGGCGCGGCGGTGAACTGCGACGACAGCAACCCGTGCACCAACGACACCTGCGACCCCTCGAGCGGCTGCGTGTTCGCCAACAACACGGTGAGCTGCGACGACGGCAACAAGTGCACCGACAACGACGTGTGTAGCGGGGGCAGCTGCACGGGCAAGGCCAAGACGCCGGCGGTGGACTGCGACGACAGCAACGTGTGCACCGACGAGTCGTGCGACCCGAGCGTGGGCTGCAAGAACACCGCGAACACGGCGGTGTGCGACGACGGCAACAAGTGCACGAGCGGCGACAAGTGCAGCGGCGGCAGCTGCGCGTCGGGTGTGGACGTGTGCGAGTGCCAGAAGGACGCGGACTGCGCCAGCAAGGAGGACGGTGACCTGTGCAACGGCACGCTGGTGTGCAGCAGCAACAACTGCGTGCTCGACGTGAGCACGGTGGTCACGTGCGACGCCAGCGGCGACACCACCTGCAAGGCCAACACGTGCGCCAAGGCCACCGGCAAGTGCGCGATGGTCAACGCCACCGACGGCAAGAGCTGCGACGCCGACGGCAGCGTGTGCACAGCGAGCGACAGCTGCAAGTCAGGCGTGTGCACCGCCGGCGCGACCTTGAACTGCGACGACAGCAACGTGTGCACCAGCGACAGCTGCGACAAGAGCTCGGGCTGCGCCAACGTGGCCAACACCGCGTCGTGCGACGCAGACGGCAACGCCTGCACGGTGGGCGACGTGTGCGCCAACAAGGTGTGCACGGCTGGGGCGACCAAGAACTGCAACGACGGCAACGCCTGCACGGCCGACAGCTGCACCACCAGCACGGGCGCCTGCGTGAACAACGGCACGCCGCAGAACGGCGACGCCTGCGACGCCGACGGCAGCGTGTGCACCGTCAACGACGCGTGCAGCAACGGCACGTGCACGGCCGGCGCGAGCAAGGACTGCGACGACGGCGACGCGTGCACCAACGACACGTGCGACGCCGCCAAGGGCTGCGAGTACGCCAACAACACCAGCAGCTGCAACGACAACAACTCGTGCACCACCGGCGAGAAGTGCAGCGGCGGCGCCTGTGGCGGCGGCAGCGCGGTGAACTGCGACGACGGCAACCCGTGCACCGACGACAGCTGCGACGCGGCCACCGGCTGCAAGCAGACCAACAACACGGCGAGCTGCGACGACGGCAACGCGTGCACCGTGAGCGACGCGTGCAGCGGCGGCAGCTGCGTGGGTGGGGCGGCGAAGAGCTGCGACGACAGCAACGCGTGCACCACCGACAGCTGCAACGCGGCGACGGGCTGCGTGAACACGAACAACACGGTGAGCTGCGACGACGGCGACGCCTGCACCATCAGCGACGCGTGCAGCGGCGGCAGCTGCGCGGGCGGCGGCAGCAAGGACTGCTCCGACGGCAACGGCTGCACCACCGACAGCTGCAACTCGGCGACGGGATGCGTGAACACCAACAACACGGCGAGCTGCGACGACGGCAACGCGTGCACGGTGAGCGACACGTGCGGCAGCGGGTCGTGCCAGCCCGGCGGCGCCAAGAGCTGCGACGACGCGAACGCGTGCACCACCGACACGTGCAACACCGCCACCGGCTGCGTGAACACGAACAACACGGTGAGCTGCAACGACGGCAACGCCTGCACGGACAGCGACGCGTGCAGCGGCGGCAGCTGCGCCGGCACGACCAAGAACTGCGACGACAGCAACCCGTGCACCAACGACAGCTGCAACGTGGCGACCGGCTGCGTCTACACCAACAACACGGCGACCTGCTCCGACGGCAACGCCTGCACCGACAACGACGTGTGCAGCGGCGGCGCCTGCCAGGCCGGCACCGCGAAAAACTGCGACGACGGCGACACGTGCACCACGGACACGTGCAACACCGCCACCGGCTGCGTGAACACGGGCTCGTGCACGACCCTGAACTGCACCACCGGCAACTGCACCTGTCCCGCCGGCGGGAACTGCGAGATCACGTGCTCGGGCGACGGTGACTGCGGCAAGGTCGACTGTTCGAAGGCCGACTACTGCAAGGTCACCTGCTCGGGCGGCAGCAGCTGCACGGACAAGATCACCTGCGGCAAGGACTGCGACATCGCGTGTACGGGCGACGGGAGCTGCAGCGACAAGATCACCTGCGGCACGGGCGACTGCGCTGTGACGTGCGAGGGGTCGTCGTGCGACGACAAGATCCAGTGCGACCAGGCCGGCAACTGCGACGTGACCTGCAAGAACGGCTCGTGCAGCGACAAGGTCCAGTGCGGCCCCGGCAACTGCAACGTGGTGTGCGACAACAAGTCGTGTACGAACAAGGTGCAGTGCGGCAACGGCACCTGCAACGTGACGTGCAGCGACGACTCCTGCACGGACCAGGTGCAGTGCGGCACGGGCGACTGCACCGTGAAGTGCTCCGGCGACAGCTGCGACAGCAACGTCAACTGCGGCGCCGGCGCTTGCGACGTGACCTGCACCGACACCAGCTGCGACGGCGCGGTGAACTGCTCGGGCAGCTGCTCGTGCAAGACCGACTGCGACGCGGGCTCGTGCGGCAGCGTGAGCTGCCCGACAGGCTGCACGTCCGGCGGTGAGTGCACCGCTGTCGGCGCCTGCAATCAGTGCAACTGAGCGTGGCGGCCGCAGCGGCCCGTGCGGCCTGAGCGGCGGCCGTCCTGTGCGTCCGTAGCGTTCGTCCAGTCCGTCGCGGCTGCGCGTCCTTCCGTCGCGTCCGTCGCGTCCGTCGCGTCCGTCCGTCCGTCGCGTCCGTCGCGTCCGTCGCGTCCGTCGCGTCCGTCCGTCCGTCGCGTCCGTCGCGTCCGTCGCGTCCGTCGCGTCCGTCCGTAGCATCCGGACTCTCGAGCGTGGTCGGTGCGCTCACGCGACAAAATGTCCGCTATTTGCCCCGGCGAGCTGAGCGACATTCTGTCGCCCAGCTCGCCGGGGTAAATACGCGACACTACTTGACGAGGCCGTTGAGCTCGTAGCCGGTCACGGTCTTGGCCGCGCCGGTGTCGGTGGTGATGAAGGTGATCCGCCCGGAGGGGTGCGTCTGCGTCACCGCCATGGCGCCTGCCGACTGCAGCCAGCGCGCGTGCTCGGGCTCGCTGCCCAGCGCGTGGTCGTAGGTCAGCAGGGTGGTGAGCCGGGCCTCCTGCACGGCGTGGTCGACGCCCTTGGGGTCCGGCAGCAGCAGCCACGCCTTGTCCGGCACCTCGCCCGGCTTCGGCGCGGACACCACGATCTCCTCGGGCGCCACGGGCGTGAGCACCAGCTTGGTGAAGCCGGTGTCCAGGTCGAAGAGCGTGTAGCCCTGGCTGTCGTCGACGAAGGCCTCGGTCGGGTCGTCGTTGTGCAGCGGGCCGTCGGCGGGCTTGTGCACCAGCACGGCCGTGCGGCTGCCCGGCGCGAGAAAGACGTAGTCCACCGTCTTGCGCAGCGGCACCGCCTTCACCTTGCGCGTGGCGAGGTCCAGCGTCGCCACCTGCTCCACCCCGCCCACCGACGTGTAGAGCACCGCCGTGGCGCCGTCGCTGCTGATGCGCGCGAGCCCGGCGATCAGCGGCTTCACGCTCACCACCTGCGCGCTCAGCGTGGTCGTGGTCTGGGCCGGCAGGTCCACCAGCGCCACCTCGCCGCTGTTGCGCAGCACGGCGACAGCGACGCTGCCGTCGGGCGACAGGTCGAGGTCCGTGGGCGTCGAGCTCATGGGGATCATCACCCGCTTCTGGCTCGCCAGGTGCACCGCCACCAGGCCGGTGACGTCGCTCTGCCGCACCACCGCCCAGGTGCCGTCGGGGGTGATCTGCACCTCGCGCTCCTTGGGCTTCGCGAGGGGGTTGTCGGCCACGGCGACCGCGGGCACCACGTCGCCGTCCTTGGCGCTGCTCAGGTCGACCACGCTGACGCCGTCGTCGGTCACGACCATGGCCTGCTTGCCGTCGTCGGTGAAGCGCACGTCGCTCGGCCGGAAGCCCACGGACACGGTCAGCGAGCCGCTCTGGCCTGCGCCCACGCGCACCAGGGTCACCGCCTGGAAGCTGCCCACCGGGTCGCCCTTGTTGGCGCGCGTGTGGTCGTAGAACACCGCCGCCCAGGTGCCGTCGGGCGAGAGCGCGACGCGGTTGCAGTGCGGCAGCACGGCCTCGAAGCGCACGTCGTCGTCGTCCTCGGTGGAGGTCACCACCGCGACGTCGTCGCTGCCGGAGTTGATGACCACGACCTTGTCCTGGCCGGGCACCACCTTCAGCACCGTGGGGCGGTCGCCGACCTCGATCAGCGTCACCTTCAGCGTCTTGCCGCTGACCTTGACCACGTCGTCGGCGCCCTTGACCGGCACGAACACGAAGTTGGGGCTGCCCTCGGGCGCGCCGAAGTCGACCTCCTTCTCCTGCTCGGGCGGCAGGTCGGGCTTGCCGCCCGCGCTGCCGGCGTCCGACTCAGCGCCGCCGCCGCCCCAACCGCCCGAGCTGGCGTCGCTCGCGGCGCTCCCTCCCGTCGCCTCGCCCGCTCCGTCGGTGCCGCAGCCCGCGGCGGCGCTGAGGAGCGCGAGCGAGGCCAGCGTGGTGATCAGCGCGCGCGCCGGGTTCGTCCTGTGTCGTCGCATGGGGGTCTCCTACAGGCGAACCACGAGCCCGAAGCGCGTGGTGAAGCCCGACCAGCCGAGGCTGCCGAGGTCGATGGGGGCGGCGAAGGCGCCGGGGGACACAGACGTGGTCGGGTCCAGCGTGGCGTCGACGTGGAACACGTGCGACCAGCCGAACTCCAGCAGCACGCCGAAGGTGAAGTCACCGTGGCGCGCCAGGGTGCCGGGCGAGATCACCAGCTCCACACCGCCGGCCGCCGCGACCGCGGGGGCCCACGTCCGGCCCGAGGCGCCGCCGCTGCCCCACTGGGTCAGCTCGAGCGCGCTCGTGCCCACGCCCAGGTTGGCCCGGGCGTAGGGGCGCAGCCAGTCGAGGGGGGCCCAGCGCTGGTGCACCCCCAGGGTCAGCACGTCGACCTCCGCCTGGGTCGACACGCGCTGGAGCACCCACTCGCTGGTGGAGAAGGTGTGCCAGGTCAGCTCGAAGCCCAGCCCCGCGCCGCTGCCCTCGCCGAGGTTGGTCCCCAGCCGCAGAAAGGTGCCCACCGTCGCCATGTCGTCGCTGAAGGCGCCCGCGTCGGCGTTGACCAGGCTGGTGGCTTGCCCGGTGACGTCCAGGCCCAGGTCCCACGCCTGGGCGCGCTGCGGGGTGGCCCACAGGCACAGCATCGAGAGCGCGGCCAGGGTCACGGAGGCGCCGCGAACGCGGGCCCGTGGGCGTCTTGGCCCGCGCGTGTGCCGCGGCTGGTGTGCGTCGTACCGCTGCATCACTCACCTCCTTCGGCGCCGGCCGCGTCGAGCAGCCCGTCGAGCGCGACGCTCTCCAGCCACTGTGGGTCGTCGTCGAGGTCGCCCGAGGCGAAGAGGGCGTAGCGCCAGGCGGCGAGCCCCTCGCCCAGGAGCGCGACGCCGGTGGTCCCGAGGGCCAGCATCCGCGTCGCGCCGGGCGACACGGTCACGCTGGTGCCGTGCAGGTCCGCCAGGGCGATGCGCGAGAGCCGCGAGGTGCCGTTGACCCGCCCGTGGACGAAGACATGGCCCTCCTGCACCCGCAGCGACTCCACCTGACCGGTGCCGGCGAAGCTGGTGATCTTGCCCACCACAGGGTCGAGCATCGAGACGCCGCTCAGGTTGTTGAGCTGGCGCAGCGCGAAGAGCCCGCCCGCGGCCACCACGTCGTTGACCGGGTGCTCGGCCTGGAGCACGTCGACCGCCTTGCCCTTCTTCTTCTCGAGCTGACTCAGGTTCGCCAGCTGCAGCCAGTGGCCCGCGGCGCCCTTGTTCCACAGCAGCGCGTGCTGCTCAGCCGCGGCCCCCTCGCCAGGGACGAAGGGCGCAAAGGCCGTGGCCACGTGCTCGAGGGTCACCGAGGTGCCCGCGCCGGTGGTGGGGTTGAGCACCCACAGCTCCCGCGAGGTCGAGCTGAGCGCGGCGACCCGCAGCCCGTCCTTGCCCTCGAAGAGCAGCAGGTCCGAAGGCCCCTTGCCGGCCGCGAGCTGGTCGATGGAGACCGCCGGCTTGCCCGCCCCGAGGGCGATGCTCAGGTGGACCACGTCGTCGCTGCCGGAGGCGATCAGGTAGAGGTGCAGCGTGCCGCCCTCGACCCGCGTGACCGTGCGCGCCGGGGTCAGCACCGCGGTGGACTCGGGCGGGGTCAGCGGCACCACCACGGTGCGGACGCCCCCCGGCCCGAAGTCGGCGATGCCGATGCGCGAGGGCGCGTCGAGCCAGACCACGCGGTGGACGCCGTCGGCCGCCTGGATCTCCGGCGACACGTGCGCTGCGATGGGCGCCCGCGAGAGCCCGGACACGGTGGCGACGCGCGGGTTGGCGCTGACGGCGCCGGCGCTCCCGTCGCCGGACGCGGCCGCCGCCGCCAGGTCGACCAGGGCCACCTCCGAGGGGTTCACCAGCGACGACGCGTTGGCGCCGCCGTCGCGGTGCCACAGCGCGGCGTGGGAGCCCGACACGCTCGGCGTCACCGCGCTGAAGTCCGAGGGCAGCGCCCACTCCTGCAGCTTGAGCGCGTCGCCGCTGGCGTCGAGCCGGGCCAGCAGCCGATCGCTCGGCGCCATGGCCAGCACCGCGTCACCAGAGACCACCGCCTCGCCCAGGGTGTGGGGCCAGGGCAGCGCGTCCGCGTTGGCGGCGGCCCCTGGGCGCACCCGCGTGAAGCGTTGGCGCGCGTTGTCCCAGCTCACCAGGCTGCCCGCCACCTCGTGGACCGCGGCGGTGGTGAGCGGGCGGCTGTAGAGGTCGGGCCACTCGGCGCAGCCGGCGGCGCTCACGAGGGTCGCGGCGAGCGCGAGCGCGGCCGCGCGTCGACGACGAGCGGCGCTGGCATGGCGCTGCCACAAGACTGGACGGGAGGGGGATCGCGGGGCGCTGGTCCAGGGGACGCGGCGACCGGATCGGTCGGGGGTGCAGGTCACGAGCAGCTCCAAGTCACGAGGAGCCGCGCTCAAGCGCGGTCCTCACAACATAGCTGTCTGCCCCTCGATTGCACCCTGCCCGTCCCCTCCCGCTGACGCAAGGGGCCCGCGCCATGGACCCTCTGGCCTCCTGTCGAGGCGCGCGGCGCACCGACCCGGCCTGAACTTGGGCGTGCTTCGCCCCCTCGGCGGCGTCAACCTCCCGGCCCGCAAACGCTGTCCCTTTCGGTGACTT
>JAUIAC010000173.1 GCA_030425545.1 bacterium
CGCTCACGCTGAAGCCGTGCTGGTTGAGCACGAAGGCGCGCCGCCCGTCGGCGGAGAAGGCGATGGCCTTGGGCGCCTGACCCACGCGCAGCTCGGCGGTCGGAAAGCGCATCACGTCGCCCGCGCCAGTGTTCAGCACGAGCACGTTGTCGGTGCCGTAGGCGGTGACGAAGGCCAGCGAGACCGAGGGGTGGTGGTTCACGTCGGAGGGCTGGTCGAAGCGGGAGAGGAAGTTGCGCCCGGTGGTCGCGTCGGCCACCGGGAACTCCTGCTGCATCGTCGACTTGCTCGGGCTCACCTGGGTCAGGCTCACCTCCACCGGACGAATCGGCGCGCCGGGATCACAGGCGTCGCCACCGGCGCCGTAGCCCCCGGAGCTGCCCTGCTTCGACGACTTGCCCGTGGCCGAGTTCATCAGCGAGTTCTTGTCGCCGGGCGACACCAGCACGTGGGCCACCAGCGTGTCGCCGGTCTCCGGGTGCACCGCGCCGCTCAGGGCGCGCCAGGACTTCAGGTTCTTGGCGCTGAAGCCGAGCATGTGCCCCGGGTTCTGACGGCGCAGCGGGCGGGAGAGGCCGCTCGAGAGCAGGCCGCTGTCCTTGCGCGTGTAGATGCGGCTCGTGCCGTTCTGGTCGACCACGACGACCTTGCCGGTCGACGCGGCGACCGTGACCGCGCGCGGGCGCTCCTGGCCGGTGGACAGCGTCTGCAGGATCTCGCCGGTGGCGGCGGCGATGACCTTGACCTTCTGCTCGCCGGCGACGGTGACGTAGAGGGTCTTGCCGCTCGCGTCGAGCGCGAGGCTGATGGGCTCGACGCCCACGTCGACGGTCTTGTCGACCGTGCCAGCGCCGGCGGCCACGTGAGCCACCTTGGCGCCGTGGCGCACGGTGACCCAGGCGTCCCCCGCGGGGCCCACCACGACGTGCTCCGGGCGCGGGCCGATCTCGATGGTGCGCTTGACCTTCAGCGCGTCGTTGGCGTCGAGCACCACGAGGGTGCCGTTGTCGCGATCGACCGCGAAGACCTCGCCAGCGTGAACGGCGATGGCGCGACCGCTGCCCCACGGGGTGGCCTGCTTGGCGTCCAGCTTGCGCGGCACGAAGGGCAGCGTGCGCTTGACGTGGTCGCGCAGCTGGTCGGGGTCGGCGCCCTCGTCCAGCGGCGCAAAGCAGCTGGAGAAGCCGAAGTCGTCCATGTCGTCGAACACAGCGGGGCTGCAGGCGGCGCTGAGCACGCCGGCGGTGAGCAGCGCTGCGCAGCGCTCGAGGATGCGTGGGATGCGATTCATGGGATTCCCCCAGGGGCGTGGGTCACGGCTCGGGCCCGCGGAGGCGGGCGAGTTGACCAGGATCAATCGTGGCGATGGTGCCACTTTCACTCGGTTGAAGCGAGCACAACGTCGGCCCACGTCAGAAGATTCACGGTCTGTGCTCCGCAGACGCTCAGGCGTGACATCGGCCGCGCCCCGTCTGGCTTCAGCATGCTGGCGAGTCTCCGGCGCCGGTGCGGAAGGCGCGCGACAGAGATGTGAATTGTGTGTGAACCGCCGCCGGGCGTTGGCGCAGACGGGGGGCTGTCCGGTAGCCTCCGCGCCATGACCGACCTGCACCAGACGCGACCGAGCGCCCCGCGGTGTGCTCACCGATGCCGCCCGACCCCGAGCCGCGACGCACGGACCCTGAGCCGGAGGGCGACCCTCCGTTGGGCCTGGCTGGTCGTGGCGGGCGCGCTGGCCCTCGGGTGCAGCGACGGCAGCGACGGCACCAACGACGCCACGGCCAGCGCCGCAGACGCGGGCCTGCACGGCGACGGCTCCCTGAGCGACGGGGTGGGCTCCGACACCCAGGGCTCCGGCAAGGACGCGGGCGACGGCGGCTCCGATCCCCTCTCGGTGCCGGCCGACGGCTACCGCGCCATCTTCCTCGACATCGGCCAGGGCGACGCGACGCTGCTGATCACGGCCTCCGGCGAGACCCTGCTCGTGGACAGCGGGCCCAGCGACGACAAGATCATCCAGCGCCTCGTGGCGCTCGGGCTCAAGCGGCTGGACGCGGTGCTGGCCACGCACGCCGACGCCGACCACATCGCGGGGCTGGCCGCTGTCATCGCGCACTACGACGTCAAGACCGTGTACTGGAACGGCTTGACCAAGGAGACCAAGGTCTTCAAGACCTTCTACGAGGCGGCGAACAAGACGACCCTGGTCGAACCGAAGCGCGGCAGCACCGCCAAGCTTGGCAACCTGACGCTGGAGTTCCTGCACCCCGCCAAGGGCAACAGCGGCTCGGACCACAACGCCGACTCGCTGGTGGTGCTCACGGGCTGCTCCGGGGCGTGGCTGCTGCTCACCGGGGACGCCGAGGCCGACACGGAAGACGAGCTGCTGAAGGCCGGCGTGCTGAGCGATGTCGACGTGCTGAAGGTCGCCCACCACGGCTCGGCGAGCGGCACGACCACCGCGTTCTTGAAGGCGGTCACGCCGGAGCACGCGGTGATCAGCGCAGGCTTGAACAACAAGTACGACCACCCGGACAAGGGCGTGCTGAAGCGGCTGGCCGACATCGGCGCCAAGATCTACCAGACCGACGACACGTGGGAAGACGACAGCCAGACCCTGCGGGCCACGTGCAAGGGTGGGCTCACGGTGGGGCCGCTGCACTGAGCCCACGACGGCGGCGTCGACGCTGAGCCAGGCGCAAAGGACGACGCCCCCCGCTGCCCGGAGCTCAGGTGCCGCTGGCTGGGACGCCGAGCGGGTCGACGACGGGCTTCTTCGGCCCGGCGGGGCGCGGCGCCTCGTAGCGCATCATCAAGAAGGGGCGCAGCCCGGGGACGCCGTAGCCCGGCCAGAGCCCCATGCCGGCGCCCATGTGAATCACCAGGCCCCGCCCCAGCGGCCAGCGGACCGCCGCGACGCCCTCGAGGCGCTCGAGGTCGCGGTCGCCCAGGGGCCCCGAGAGCGGGGACTGCCAGCGGATGGCGAGATCGATGACGCTGGGGTTCGAGCCCTGACCGACCGCGCGGCTGCCGCCGACACGCAGATCCAGCGCGGAGCCGTCTTGCAGCGCCGTCGCGTCGTGCGCGGCCTGCAGGCGCGCGCCCAGGTTGGCCGCCAGGCGCCACCCGGCGCGGCTCACGGTCACCGCCACGCCGGGCGCGACGGAGGCGCCGGGCGCGCCGAGGTAGGCGCCGTCGGTCGCCGTGGGCGCGGTCGCGTCGAGGAGGATCGCCCAGCCGAGCGTGTCGCCCCGCGCCTCGCGGCCGACCCACTTCAGGCGGAGGGCCAGGTCGCCGACCGCCGACGTCGGCAGCGCGCCGCCCCCCGAGAGCGCCTCGCCACGCTGGTTGAGCACCAGAGGCATCCAGGCGGCGACCGTCAGCCGGCGCCACACCCGCATCGCCGCGCCGAGCTGCAGCAGCGCCCGCTCTGCCAGCAGCTCGCGCACCACAAGCCCGTCGGCGTTGCGCTGGACCAGGGGGCGCAGCTGATACTCGCCGTGGAATCCGCCCACGAGCACGTGTAGCCGGCCGCTCTCGGCGCCAGCGACGCCGAGCACGCCGCGTCCGTCGCCGTTCAGCCGCAGCCCAGGCACGGCCGGCCCGCTGGCCGCGTGCGCGGCGCTCGGCGTGCACAACGCCCCCGCCAGAAGCGCCGCCACCACGAGCGCCCCCGCCACGAGCGCCACCCGCCGGAGCGTCGCCGTGGTGTGCATCTCCGCCCGACGCGATCCGGCCCCGAGGGACGGGGTGCCCACTGCCATGCGACGCCGACGCAGCGCCAGCAGCAGGCAGGCCGCCAACACCACCGCCAGGCCGCCCAGCGGCGTGCCCGGCCCCGGCCCGGCGCTGGAGCACGCCCACACCGCGGTGCCGGTGAGCCGGCTGTCGGGCGAGAGCCCGGCGCCGTCGTCCGAGGGATCCGTCGGGTCGGTCTTGTTGTCGAGCACCTCGGTGCCGTCGTCGACGCCGCCGCCGTCGCTGTCACGCAGGTAGGGGCTGGTCTTGTGCAGCGAGAACTCCGCCGCGTCCGTGAGCCGGTCGCCGTCGCTGTCCAGGTCGCGGTAGTCGGGCAGGCCGTCCAGGTCGGTGTCGCGCGGGGTCGCTGGGGCGTCACCGGCCTCGGCCGCGTCTCCGAGCCCGTCGCCGTCGCTGTCCAGATCGCTGGCGTCGAGCGTGCCGTCGCCGTCGGTGTCGCGCGGCGCCTTGGGATCGCCCACCTCGACGCCGTCGGGGATGCCGTCGCCGTCGCTGTCGGCGCGCACCGGGCTCGTGCCCAGGGTCAGCTCCACGTCATTGCTCAGGCCGTCGCCGTCGACGTCGTCGTTGCTCCACTTGTCGTCACCCGCCTGCGTGGGGTCGGTCTCGCCAGGAGCGCCGCCCTGCCCCGGGTCGACCCGGCCGTTGCGGTTGTGATCCTCGAGGTCGTCGGAGAACCCGCCGCCGTCGCTGTCGCGAACCAAGGCCCACGTGCGGCTGTTGGGGTCCGCGTCGGCGACGAAGTGCCCCGCCTGGACGTCGGTCGACGGATCCGGCGTCACCACGCCGCGCTCGGTGCCGTCCCGCAGCCCGTCGCCGTCGCTGTCGGCGTCACGCGCGCCCACCGTGCCGTCGCCGTCGTGGTCCACCCAGGCGTTGGGCTCGGCGCCGTCGAGCACGCCGTCGTCGTCGCTGTCGGCGTCCTTGGGATCCGTCCCCAGCGCGGCCTCCTCGCCGTCGCTCAGGCCGTCGTTGTCGCTGTCGGCCGCCGCGGAGGTCGCGGCGGCGTCGGTCGGATCGCTCTCCGGCGCCGCGGCGTCACCGTCGACCTTACCGTTGTGGTTGGCGTCCTCGAAGCCGTCGAGCTGACCGTCGCCGTCGCTGTCGGCGCGGGTGGGCGAGGTGGTCGTCGTCGGGTCGGCGTCGGCCACAAAGCGGCCCCGCTTCACGTCGGTGTCGCTGCCGACGCTGGTGACCCCGACCTCCGTGCCGTCGCCGAGCCGGTCGTTGTCGCTGTCCGGGTCCAGCGCGCCCACCAGGCCGTCGTCGTCGGTGTCGGTGAGCGGGTTGGCCTCGGCGCCGTCGGCTACGCCGTCGTCGTCGCTGTCGCTGTCGTTGGGGTTCAGCCCTGCCCCGGTCTCCGCCGCGTCGGGCAGCCCGTCGCCGTCGCTGTCCACCAACACCGCCTGGCTGGTCGCGTCGTTGGGATCGCCCTCGCCCTGGTCGACCCGACCGTTGCGGTTCAGGTCCTCGTGGCCGTCGTGCTGGCCGTCCCCGTCGCTGTCCTTGACCAGGGCGCGCGTGCCGGTCGCGCCGTCGCTGTCGGCCCGGAAGTTCGGGCTGATCGACCGGGTCGCCGCCCCCAGCTGCACGGCGCTGCGCTCGAGCCCGTCGGGCAAGGTGTCGCCGTCGCTGTCCGCGTCGACGCAGTTCACCAGCCCGTCGCCGTCGGTGTCGTGGCTCAGGTTGAACTCCGCCAGGTCGATGACGCCGTCGTCGTCGCTGTCGGCGTCGCTCGGGTCCGAGCCCATGTGGGCCTCCTCGGCGTCCGGCAGCCCGTCGTTGTCGCTGTCGGTCGGCGTGCCCGTCGACGCCTTGTCGGCCGCGTCGGTCTCGTCGGCGTCGAGCTTGCCGTTGTGGTTGGTGTCCTCGGCGCCGTCGCGCTGACCGTCGCCGTCGCTGTCCACCGCGTTGGGGTTCGTGGTGGTGCTCGGGTCGGCGTCGGCGACAAAGGCCCCGCGCGCCAGGTCGGTCCCGCTCGCGGGGCTGGTCACGCCAGACTCCGTGCCGTCGAAGATGCCGTCGTTGTCGCTGTCGACGTCCAGCACGGCGGGCAGCCCGTCGCCGTCGATGTCGGCGCTCGGCTCCTTGCCGTCTGGCACGCCGTCGTCGTCGCTGTCGCCGTCGAGGGGGTCGGCGCCCACCTGCACCTCCGGGCCGTCGTCGAGCCCGTCGCCGTCGCTGTCCTTGTTGGTGCGCTGCGTGCCCTTGGCCTTCTCCTCCTTGTCCGCCAGGCCGTCGCCGTCGCTGTCCAGGGCGCGAAAGTCCGGGGTGCCGTCGCCGTCGCTGTCGCTGGCCTTGGTCGTCAGGTCGGCGTCGCCGGCCTCGTCTTTGTCCGACCAGCCGTCGCCGTCGCTGTCGTCGTCGAGCGCGTCGATGATCCCGTCTTTGTCGGTGTCCACCGGCTTGCCGCCGTCGGTCTCCTCGGCGTCGCCGATGCTGTCGCCGTCGGTGTCCGTCGACGTCGCCGACGTACCCAGCTTCACCTCGACCCCGGTGGTCAGGCCGTCGCCGTCGGGGTCGCCGTCGTAGTCGTCGAGCTTCTTCACCGGGCTGGTGCCGTCAGCGAACTCCTTGCCGTCCGGGGTGCCGCCGCCGTCGGTGTCCTTGAGCAGCGGGCTCGACTCCCCGGGGTCCACCTTGCCGTTCTTGTTCTTGTCCTCCACGCCGTCGTTGAGCCCGTCGCCGTCTGAGTCGGTCTTCAGCGGATCGGTCTCGCCCGGGTCCACCGTGCCGTTGCCGTTGCTGTCCTCCACCCCGTCGGCGATCCCGTCGCCGTCGCTGTCCTTGCTGCGCGGGTCCAGCTCACCCGGGTCGACCTTGCCGTTCTTGTTCTTGTCCTCGGCGCCGTCGGGGATGCCGTCACCGTCACTGTCCTTGTTCTTCGGGTTGGTCTTGGTGGCCGGGTCCAGATCCCCCGCCTTGCCGACCTCCACGGAGTCCGTCAGGCCGTCGCCGTCGGTGTCCTTCTTCAGCGGGCTCGTGCCGAGCAGCTTCACCTCCTGGCCGTCGCTCAGCGTGTCGTCGTCGCTGTCTTTGTCGTTGGGGTCGGTCTCGCCCGCGTCGACCTTGCCGTTCTTGTTCTTGTCCTCGGCGCCGTCGCTCAGCCCGTCCCCGTCACTGTCGCTGAGCTTGGGGCTGGTCTCTCCGCCCTCAGTCTTGCCGTTCTTGTCCGCGTCCTCGATGCCGTCCGACAGGCCGTCGCCGTCGGTGTCCTTGCTGTTGGGGTTCGACCCGCTCGGCTTGGCCGGCAGTCCGGGGTAGCTGGAGGTGATCTCGACCTTGTCCTCGACCCCGTCGCTGTCCGTGTCCTTGCTGCGCGGGTTGGTCGACGCGCGCTCGAGCTTGCCGTCCTTGTCGGGCCACTGGTGGGTGTACTCCTGCAGGTTGGTCAGCCCGTCGCTGTCGTTGTCTGCCTTGGCGTCGTCGGCCAGCGGGTCGAGCGGCGCACCGGTGCCCTTGGCGCCGGCGTAGGACACCTCCCAACCGTCGTCCATGCCGTCTTTGTCGGTGTCCAGCGCGTTGGGGTCGGTCTCGTTGGCGTCGTGCTTGCCGTCCTTGTCCGCGTCCTCGTCGCCGTCGAGCAGGGTGTCCTCGTCGGTGTCCTTCTTCAGCGGATCCGTGGTCGTCGTGGGGTCGGTGTCGGCCTGAAACACCTTCATGTCGGTGGCGTCGGGGTCCAGCGCGCTCGTCTGCGGCTTGGTGAGGCCGAGCTCCAGGCCGTCGAGCAGGCCGTCGCCGTCGGTGTCCTTCTTGAAAGGGTGGGTGCCGTCGAACACCGAGCCGTAGATGTCGCCGTTGTTGGAGATGCCGCCCTCGTTGCCGTCCAGCACGCCGTCGTCGTCGGCGTCCGCGTCCAGCGGCGGCGTCTTCATGCGATCCTTGAGCTGAAAGACCTCCTGCCCGTCGTCGAGGCCGTCGCCGTCGCTGTCCTTCACCAGCGGGTTGGTCTTGCTCACGGTGAGCTCGTAGTTGTTGCTCAGCCCGTCGCCGTCGGGGTCGTTGCCCTTGTCGTCGCTGGCGTCGCTGGGATCGGTCTTGTCGTGGACCTCCACCGGGTCGAGCACCCCGCCGCCGTCGGTGTCGGCCAGCAGCGGGCTCGACTTGTACTTGTTGACCTCGTCGCCGTCGGTGAGGCCGTCCCAGTCGTGGTCGTTGAAGTGCGGTGTCGTCTTGGTGGTGTAGACCTCGATGCCGTCCACCAGGCCGTCGTCGTCCGTGTCGGGGTCGGTCGGATCCGTCTCGTGGACGTTGACCTCCTCGCCGTCGTCGAGGCCGTCCTTGTCCGTGTCCTGCAGCTTTGGGTTGGTCTTGTGGGTGTTGGCTTCTGCGCCGTCGCTGAGGCCGTCGGCGTCGCTGTCGGGGTTCAGCCGGTCGGTCTTGGTCTGCACGACCTCGACATAGTCGGTGAGCCCGTCCTTGTCCGAGTCCTGCTTGTCGTCGCCCGGCTTGTTGGGGTCGGTGCCGTCGGAGAGCACCTCCACGCCGTCGTCGGAGTAGCCACCGTCGGTGTCCATGAGCACCGGCGAGGTCTTGTAGACCTCCACCTCGACCGCGTCGTTGAGCCCGTCGCCGTCGGTGTCGCCCTTCCCCGGGTGCGAGCCGTGGACGTTGACCTCGTCGCCGTCGCTCAGCCCGTCGCCGTCGCTGTCGGAGACCAGCGGGTTGCTCTCCTGGCCCGGCTTCGCAGGGGTCAGCTCGACGCTGTCACTCAGACCGTCGCCGTCGGTGTCAGCGAGGGTCGGGTTGGTGCCCGCCTTCTCTTCCCCGGCGTTGTCGAGGCCGTCTTGATCGGGATCCGCCTGCGCGCTCTGGGACTCCAGGTCGCCAAACCAGGTCAGCTCCCAGGAGTCGTCGAGCCCGTCGGCGTCCTTGTCGGCTGCGTGCGCTGTGACGGGCAGCGCCAGGAGCGCCACGGCCACCAGGGTCAGCCGCGTCCACCTACGCGGAGAGCGCGGCCGTCCAGCGCTGCTGCAGGCGGTCCCGACCGCGTCACGGCGTGGCGCGGACCCGAGACTGGGGGCCGATCGAAGGTGCAGCGCGAGGGCGCGAGACGTCGCGCGGGGGGCGGACGAGTGGAGCAGGGCCATGGGGCCTCCGAGGTGGGTGCGGCCCCATCTTCACCCCGGGTCGCACTGGCGGCAACCTTCCGCTGTCCGATCGAGACCCGTCGCTCAGGGGCAGCTGCCACCGCAGTTGCTCTTGCACAGGTTGGCGCAGAAGCCCGACCACGACCCGCTGCAGCAGCTGGGGTCGAGCTGGCACACGCAGGCCTCGCAGGTGCACTTGTCGCAGCCGGCCTTGGCCCGCGCCGTGCAGCCGTCGAAGGGGCACGCGCCACAGTCTGCGGCGCAGCTCGAGCAGGTCTCGCCGAGCTCTTTCTGGCACTGGCCGTCGCCGCAGCCCTTGTTGATGCAGCCGCCTTCCTTGCACACCTGGTTGAACTGCGTGCAGTCGATCTCCGCGACCACCTTCAGGCCGTCGGTGGCGCACTTTTTCCCCACCGTGCCGTCGCACCAGGCCTTGTTGGGCTCACACACCACCGCCTTGCACTTGCCCGTCTGGCAGATCTGCCCCTGCGGGCAGGGCTTGGCCACGCCGCCCACGCCGTTGGCGTTGCACACCAGCTGGGTCTTGAGGTCTTTGCAGGTCGCGGTGCCGGCCGGGCAGTCCTTGGCCATGCACACGCCCTCGACGCACACCTTCGCGCCGCAGTCGGCGCCGGTGACCAGGGCGGTCCCGGTCGCGTTGCACAGCGAGGGCACGTTCTTGGCGCACGTCCCCTTGCCGGGGGTGCAGGTGACCGGCTTGCAGGCGTCGCCGTCACAGGCGGTGCCGGTCTTGCACGGGGTCGACGTCCATGTGTAGCCGCCCGGGTCACAGACCTGCAGGGCGCTGCCGCCCGGCGCACACTGCTTGGTGTCCGGCGTGCACACCTTCTTGACGCACTTGCCCTTGTGGCAGTCGAGGTTGGCCACCCCACAGTCGCCGATGAGGGTGACGCCGGTGCCCACCTTGTCGCACTGCTTGGCGATCTTGCCCTCGCAAAAGGCCTCGCCCGGCGCGCAGGTCTGCGGCTTGCACGCCCCCTCTTTGCACACCAGGTCCTTGCCGCAGGGCTGGGGATCGTAGTCCGAGCCGTCGGTCTTGCACTTGCCCAGCACGGTCCACCCCAGGCAGGCGAAGCTGCCGGCCTCGCACTTGACGCTGACGCAGGTGCCGAGCTTGCACGCCATGGGCTTGCCGAGGGCGTCGTTCTTGTTGCAGTTGTCGGTCTGCTTGGCCTCGAGGCCGTCCGCGGCGCAGGTCTTGGCGAGCGCGCCGTCGCAGAAGGCCTCGCCCGGGGTGCAGGCCCACGCCTTGCAGAAGGCCTGGGCGCCCGGCGTCCCGTAGCCGGGGTCGCAGCCGGTCTTCGCGGGGCACGGCTCCGAGTCGTGTCCCTGGCCGTCGGGCTTGCAGGTCAGCACGGTGGTGCCGTCGCCGCAGGTCTTCTTGCCGGGTTTGCACTGGTGCTTCACACAGGCGCCGGCGACGCAGCCCTCGTCGATCTGGCAGGGGGTCTTGGCCCAGCTCGCGCCGCGCGCACCGCAGGTCTCCGCTGCCTTGCTGTCGGCCGTGCACCGCTTCTCTCCCGGCGTGCAGGCCTTCGACTGGCAGGCGAGGTCGGCGCACACCTGGTCCGCGGCGCAGGCCTGGACCTGCCAGGCGCCGTCGACGCAGGTCGCCAGGTGGCCGAGGTCCTGGCAGGTCTTGTCTCCCGTGGTGCACGTGGCCGCCACGCAGACGTTGCCGGTGCACAGCTGCCCCTCCGTGCAGTGCGCGGTGTCGGTGCACACGACGCACGCGCCGGTGGACGCGAGGCAGTGGGTGCCGTTGGGGCAGCTCGCGCCGCTCGTGCAGTCCAGCGTCGCGTCGGCGCCGCCGGTGTCCTGCCCCGCAAAAACCGAGCCGGTGTCGGTGGCCGTGGCGCTGTCGACGTCGTCTGGCGCGGGCTCCTCGCCGCAACCAGAGAGCGCGACCAGGGTCAGCAGGAGCGCGGCGTGCACGCGCACGCCTGGCCAACGTGGCGCAGGCCGGCGAGCGCGGCGCGGAGCGAGCCGCTGCGTGGAGCGCGGCGGCGCTGGACCTTCGGGGGGGAGCTTCGTCATGGGCGCAGCGTGGCAAAGCTGCCCGCGCGGGTCCAGCCGTGGACGTCGGAGCGGGCGCCGAACCGAGCGTCGAGACCCCGCGGTCGGCACAAGGGTGTCCTGCTGCGTCGCACGCCATGGCTGAGGTCGCGCGGCTGGCGCGTCGGGGGCTGCGTGGTGATTCGGCGGTCCGCGTCGC
>JAUIAC010000174.1 GCA_030425545.1 bacterium
ACGTGCCCGACTGGTTGCACTTCTCGCCCACCTGCTTCGGCGTCGCGAACGCGGCGCAGCTCACCACGCAGACGCAGTCGTTGTTGTCGTTGAAGGTGATCCAGTAGCCGTCCGGGCAGTTCTTGGGGGCGCCCTTGGGGCTGCACGCGGCGCCGACCTGGCTGGAGTCGTTGCTCTTGTAGAAGGTGGACCCCATGGTGAAGTCGCCGAAGCACTTCTTGCAGTCCTGCGGGCAGCTCTGCTCGGTCTCGCCGGCCTCGCACTTGCCGTTGGGGCACGCGCTGCTGGTGGTGCAGTCCTTCGGGCAGCTCTCGCCAAACTCACACTTGCCGTCGCCACACACCGGGCCGCCGCCGCCGCAGAGGCTCTTGTAGTCGCCGCAGCAGTCGTTGTTCTGGGTGCACTGGCTGTCGCAGTAGCAGCCGCTGGGGGCCTTCTTGCCGCAGTAGCCCTTGCAGCTCTTGGGGTCGCTGGTGGTGCCGCAGTCCTTGGGGCACGAGGTCTGACTCTCGCCGGTCTCGCACTTGCCGTTGCCGCAGACCGCGCCACCGCAGTCCTGCGGGCAGCTCCCCAGCTCGCCAGCCTCGCACGTGCCGTTGCCACACACCGCGCTGGGCTTGCAGTCGGCAGGGCAGTTGGTGCTCGTCTCTCCGGACTCGCAGCTGCCGTTGCCACACGCCGGTCCGCTGCAGACGCTCTTGTAGTCCGCGCAGCAGTCGTTGTTGCCGGTGCACTGGCTGTCGCACCAGCAGCCAGCTGGGGCCTGCTTGTCGCAGTTGCCGACGCAGGAGTCGGGCTTGCTCACCGCGCAGTCGGCGGCGCAGGTGGTGGCGGTCTCGCCGGTCTCGCACTGGCCGTTGCCGCACACCGCGCTGGGCTTGCAGTCGGCAGCGCAGGAGGTGGCGGTCTCGCCGGCCTCGCACTGTCCGTTGCCGCAGACGGGCCCGGCCTTGCAGTCGGCAGCGCAGGAGGTGGCGGTCTCGCCGGCCTCGCACTGTCCGTTGCCGCAGACGGGCCCGGCCTTGCAGTCGGCAGCGCAGGAGGTGGCGGTCTCGCCGGCCTCGCACTGCCCGTTGCCGCAGACGGGTCCGGCCTTGCAGTCGGCGGGGCAGGTGTTCGCGGTCTCGCCGGCCTCGCACTGTCCGTTGCCGCAGACGGGTCCGGCCTTGCAGTCGGCGGGGCAGGTGTTCGCGGTCTCGCCGGCCTCGCACTGTCCGTTGCCGCAGACCGGGGCGACGTCGCCGAGGGTGTCGGTCACGGTCGTGTCGGGTCCAGCCGCGTCTGGCACGCCTGTGTCTGGCACGCCTGTGTCTGTCACGCCTGTGTCTGGCACGCTTGAGTCGGTGACGGCGGCGTCGCCACCAGGGCCCGCCCCGTCTTGCACAGCGCCGCCGTCGCCCGCCGTCGTGTCGGCCCCAGCGTTGCCGCCGACGTCCTTGCATTCCGTCGTCTTCACGTTGGGGTTCGGGCTGCCCGGGATCTCAACGCACACGAGCCCCGAGGCGCAGCTCTCCACCAGCTCCCAGACGTTGGTCGTCGGGTTGCACTTCACCCGGTCGAACTGGGTCCCTTGGACCAAGCAGCCTTCGTTCTGGGCTCCCCCGGCGCAGGGCGCCCCGGGCAGCCCACCGGACGCGCCGCTGAGGATCGGCCCGCCGCCGCCGCCCGACGTCGCCCCGAGGCATCCGGTGAGCGAGGCGGTCGCGAGTGCCGCGACGATGAGGGCTCGGTGCGTGGTGTGGAACATGGCGATTTCCAAGCGTCGTTCGTGAGCGCAAGTGGGCGAGTTCGACGTTGGAACACGCCAGGGCGCGCGGAACCTAGAGGAGCCGGGTCAGAGGCTCAAGCCTTGTCCTGCGGGCGGCCCGGAGGCCTGGGGTGCGCGGGCTCCCAAAAGCGACGCGGCCGCCGCTCCGAAGTGGAGCGGCGGCCGCGATCGTGCGCAGCGCGCGATCAGCCGGCGGCTTTGATCGCGGCGATCTTCTCGCAGAGCTCGGGGATGACTGTGAACGCGTCCCCCACCAGCGAGTAGTCGGCGACCTTGTTGATCGGCTCGTCGTCGCGGGTGTTGATGGCCACGATGACCTTCGAGTTCTTCATGCCCGCCAGGTGCTGAATCGCGCCCGAGATGGCCACCGCGAAGTACAGCTGCGGCGCGACCACCTTGCCGGTCTGGCCGATCTGGTAGTCGTTGGGGCAGAAGCCGTCGTCCACCGCGGCGCGCGAGGCGCCAATGCCAGCGCCCAGGGCGTCGGCCAGCGGCTCGACCACCTGCGCGAAGCCCTCGGCGGACTTCAGGCCACGGCCACCGGCCACGACGATGTCGGCCTCGTCGAGGGTCGGGCGGTCGCTCTTGGTGCCGTTGAAGCTGACGAAGCGCGTGCGGCTCGCGGCGAGGTTCGGCTCGGCGTCGAAGGCCTCGACGGCCGAGGAGCCGCCGGTGGCGCCGGCCGCGTCGAAGGCCGAGCCCCGCGCGGTGACGACCCACGTGTCGGTGTCGATCACGACGTCGGCCAGCAGCGCGCCCGCCCACATCGGGCGACGGAAGCCGGGGCCGTCGTCGGTGTCGACCACGCCGACCACGTCGCTGGCCATGCCGGCCTCGAGGCGGGCGGCCACGCGCGGCATGATGTCCTTGCCCGTGGTGGACGCGGACGCCGCGATGACGTCGGCGCCGCAGGACTCGGCGATGTCGGCGATGACCTTGCCCCACGTCGGGGCGAGGGCGTTGGCCAGCTCCGCGTGGTCGGCCACGTGGACGGTCTCGGCGCCGTAGCCCGTGAGGGCCTCGGCGACGCCGCCCACGCCGCTACCCAGCACGGCGATGTCGATGGAGCTGCCCTTCTTGGCCGCCAGCTGGCGGGCCATGTCGAGGGTGGTGAGCGTGGCCTTCTTGACCGCGCCGTCCGCGTGCTCCGCGATGACGAGAATCTTGCTCATCTGGAACTCCTGATTGGCTACGGGGCTGCGGCCGTGCCGCAAACCCGGGGTTCTGGCGGGGTCCTTAGAGGACGCGGGCCTCGGTGGTCAGCTTGTTGAGCAGCTCGTCGATGTCTGCGACGACGACGCCAGCCGAGCGGCCGGCGGGCTCGTGCAGCTTCACCACGCGCACCTTGGGCTCCTCGTCGTCGAGGTCCAGGTCGTCGAGCTCCAGCTCCTCGAGCGGCTTCTTCTTCGCCTTCATGATGCCGGCGAGCGAGGCGTAGCGCGGATCGTTCAGTCGGAGGTCCGCGCTGATGATGGCCGGCAGGGTCACCGCCAGCGTCTCGAGGCCGCCGTCGACCTCGCGCGTCACGATGGCCTCGCTGCCCTCGATCTTGACGTCCGACGCGAACGTGGCCTGCGGCCAGCCGAGCATCTCGGCCAGCAGCTGGGCGACCTGGTTGCTGTCGCCGTCGACGGCCTGCTTGCCCAGCAGCACCACGTCCGGCTCCTCGCGCTCCACCACCGCCTTGAGGATCTTGGCGATGAGGTCGCTGTCGAGCTCCTGCTCCTCGGCGTCCACGTGGATGCCGCGGTCGACGCCACGGGCGAGCGCACCCTGGCGGATGTAGCGCTGCACCTCTTCGTCGCCGATGCCGATGGCGACGGTCTCGGCGTCGTGGGCTTCGGCCAGCTCGAGCGCGCACTCGACGGCGTTCTCGCAGAAGGGGTTGAGGATGAACTCGACGTCGTCATCGATCCACGAGCCGTCGTCGTCGATGACGAGCTTGGCGTTCGGGTCGGTGACGCGCTTGGCGGTCACGAGGATCTTCATGCGGCACTCCTGTGCGAAAGGGTGACTTCGTGAGGGACGGTCAGCTCGTCGGGCTGGAGCGCCTCCCGTGTGAGGCAGGCCACCCTGAGCCGCAGCAACTTAGGCACCTGTGCCGCCGCTGCCGGAGATCACGCGCCGAGGGAGCCCTCGGGGCCCTGCTGGGTACCCACGATGACGCAGGGTGTCAATCGCGCACGGCGGAAGAGTCGGCGTGGTCCCGGGTCGGGCGTCGACATTCAACTTCGCCGTAGTCTTCTAGAAGCGATCGGCGGCGCGCGTGCGGCTCACCTCGTGGGCCAGCTCGAGCCGCGCCCGCCCCCAGCGGCCCTCTTCGGGCATCAGGTTCACGGCCCGGCGGGCGGCGCGCCAGTCGCTCTCGGCGAGGTAGGCCTTGGCCTCGAGCTGGAGCGCCGCCGGATCGTTGCGCAGCAAGCCCAGCGCGCGGTGCGACGACGACACCGCGTCGCGGTACTGCTTCAGCTCGTACTGCAGGTGTCCGATCGCGATCCAGTAGGAGAAGGCGACCACCAGATCGCGCCGCAGCCGGACGAAGCTGCGCCGCAGGTGTTGCAGCGCGTCCTCCGCAGGCATCGCCTTGCGTGCCTGGGAGAGGGCCCGCACGCAGGGCTCGCGCTGGGCGGTCTCCCGACACACGTACTCGTAGAGCACGAAGGCGTCGGCGTGCTTGGCCTGCCGCACGAAGATGTCCGCCTGCAGGGACCACCCCTGGAGCTTGGTCTTGGGCTGCGCGATGAGGCCTGTGGCGATGGCGTCCGCCTCGCGCACGTGGCCGCGCTGCAGGTAGAGCCGACCCAGCAGCAGCTCGAGGGCGTTGCGCTCTTGCGGCCGGACCTCGCGCAGGCGCAGGGCCAGCTGCTCCACCAGGTCCGGGCGCGTCTTCACCAGGAGCTTGCCGACGGCCAGGGCGCGATCGTGGAGCTCGGGGATGAGCGCCACCAGCGCTGTGGCCGCCCGGGACTGTTGGCCGCAGATGGTGACGGCGCTGGCGAAGGAGTCGTCGTCGACCGAGAGCAAGCGCCGCAGGTCGTCGTTCAGGGTCGCCGTCTCGTCGAGATCCACCGCCGCGGCGAAGCGCAGCAGGCGCGCCGCGCGCGACTCCGGCCGCAGCGCGACCGCGCGATTGCAGACGTCCTTCGCCTCCTTCAGCTGGCGGGCCTCCACGGTCTTGCGGCAGAGCAGGAAGAAGGCGTGAAAGTCGTGGCTGAAGTGGGTCAACGTGTCGGCGCGGGCCGTCTCGAGCGAGGCCGGGCCGAGGCGCGCGAAGGAGGCGCGGCTCAGCGCGCCCTGGGTGTTGGCCAGGAGCATCCCCGAGCTCGCCAGGGCCAGCCCGGTCACGCCGAGCGTCAGCAGCCGGTAGCGCCGGGTGCGCGGCGCCGGGGCCGCGCTGCTGCGCTTCCGCGCGCGCAGGAGGCGCTCGAACTGCACCGACGCGATGAGAAAAGGCACCAGCCCGCCGGCGATCTCGAGCGAGAAGTCGGCCAGGTTCTGCAGCAGCAACGCCGCGCAGGCGAACCAGGGGGCCAGCCCCACCGCGCCACGCTTCAGCCGGGTCGCCGACGACGAGAAGAGCCAGGCCAGCACGCCGAAGAAGGGCAGCGCGCCCCACAGCCCCTGATCGTAGAAGCGCTGCAAAACCAGGTTCTCAGCGAAGTCGATGCGCCGGTTCGGCATGAGCTCGGAGAGGCCCGCCGTGACCGGCAGGGAGCCCGGGGCCTGGCCAAAGAGCCAGCCCTCGCCGATGTGCGCGGCGACCACCCGCAGCATGTCGGTCTTCCCCTGCGGCGCGTTCTCCGCCAGCGTCGGCAAGATCTCCGCCTCGACGAAGGGCACCGCGCAGAGCGCGGCCACCGCGGTGCCGGTGGCGACCTTGAGCCAGAACTCGATGCGCGACTGCATCATCAGCTCGGCGTTGGTGACGCGGCTGCGGCGGGTGGGGACAGGCCGCAGCGCCAGCGTGGCGATCGCCACGAACACGCAGGCCAGCACGCCGCCGCGCGAGCCGGTCAGCAGGGCGACGCCGCCCAGGAGCACCGACACCAGCAGGCGCATGTTGCGCTTGGCCAGGTCGAGCCCCGTGATCATCTGCCCGAACCAGAACGCGAGCCCCAGCGCGCAGATGCCCGCGAGATGATTCGGGTTGATCATCGCGGCGTTGCGCAGGCTGTTGCGCAGCCCCACGGGGATCATCGTCGACGCCCAGCGGCCGTAGGCGAAGGTCCACAGCACCGCCGCCGCCGCGCACACCCAGCCCAACCACTCGCCGTCGTAGCGGGCGTTGGCGCGGCCCCCGGGGCGCATCAGGCCGAAGCCGTAGAGCGAGGCGAGGCTGCCCGCGACGAGATAGAGCGCGCCCTGAAAGGCCGCGTCGGCCGGCGCGATCGCCAGGGGTAGGCTCGACAGCGGTGCGGCGCCGAGCGCGGCCCGACCGGCGTCGCTGATCGCCACCGCGCTCGGGTGGAGGACCTCGACCAAGCCGCGCGGCAAGGGCAGCAGCTGCACCAGGGTGTAGCCGCCCAGGCCGAGCCACACCCACGCCGCGGTGGTGCGTCCGCTGCGGGTCGGCAGGTGGCGCAGGCTCGCGAGCCAGGTCACAGCGGCCAGCGCCCAGATGATCTGCACGGCGCGGTGATCCACCCCGCCCTGCCACCCCACGGCGACGAGCAGCGCGGCGGCGATGCACACGCGCGACAACCACCACGAGCGCTGCCGTGTGTCGTCGGTCGAGACCTCTGCTGAGAGGCCACCTGGGGCGCCGGAGCCGGGACGTGTCACTCGGGGACCTTCTGCCAGTCAGCCAGAAAGCGCGCGAGACCGAGGTCGGTCATCGGGTGCTTGAACAGCTGCTCGATGACCTTGATCGGCATGGTCGCGACGTGGGCGCCGAGGCGCGCGGCCTCCAGCACGTGGGCCGGGTGGCGCAGCGAGGCGGCGAGCACCTGGGTCTCGTAGCCGTAGTTGTTGTAGATCTCGAGGATGTCGGAGACGACGTCCATGCCGGGGTTGCCGATGTCGTCCATGCGGCCGACGAAGGGCGAGATGTAGGTCGCGCCCGCTTTGGCGGCGAGCAGCGCCTGGTTGGCTGAAAAGCAGAGCGTCACGTTGGTCCGAATCCCCTCTTTGGTGCAGGTCGCCGTGGCTTGGATGCCGGCTGGCGTCAGAGGGATTTTGACCACCACCTGCGGGCCCTCTTGGGCGAGCGCGCGGGCCTCGCGCATCATGCCCTCGTAGTCCGTGGCCGTGACCTCGAGCGACACCGGCCCGTCGACCAGGGCCAGGATCTCGGCCTTCACGTCGTCGAAGCGGCGACCCGTCTTGGCGACCAGGCTGGGGTTCGTGGTCACGCCGTCGAGGATGCCCCAGGCGCTGGCGGCCCGGATCTCGTCGATGTCGGCGGTGTCGAGGAAGAACTTCATGAGGACGGGCTCCATGGCGCGTCGCGCCGGCTGCTGAGGTCTTGCCCCACCGGGGTGGGGAGGATCGGCGCGTCGACGTTCTGGCGTCCACGGCTGTGGTCGGCAGCCCCGCCGCGCCCCTGTCGACGTGCGGCCTGGGCCGGCCTGGTGAGGTCGCGCGTCCACTCCGCGGAGCGCCCTCGACGCTCCCCATGCGCCAGCGACGCCTGGCAGACTGCTAGAGCACCCCTTGCCACACGAGCACTGCGCCAGCAACCGCCGCCACGATCACGACGGCCGCGACCGCGAGCCAGAGCTTTCCGCCCCCGCCGCCGCTGGACACGCCCTCCATGTCGCTGATCTCACCGAGCTCGAGGCGATCGGCGATGGACGCCGTGGCGGTCTCGTCGACGTGCCCCTCCACCTCTTCGAGCGGCAGGGTGCTCAGCTCCGCGAGCATGTCGTCGACCGGCAGCTTCACCTGCGAGCGCGTCCTCAACTGGCCCGGCGAGAGCGGCAGCTGACCGAGGTTCGGGTCCACCTGGCCCGAGCGCGACAGCTCCTGCATCTCCGCCCGGAGCACCTCACCGACGTCAAAGGCGTCGTCCGCCTCGCCATCATCGTCCGACGCCGTGGCGGCCATGAAGTTGGCGACGTCGGTCGCGGTCACGCGGAGGTTGTGCTTGAACAGGTAACCGGCGACCGCCTGCTCGAAGGCCCGCGCGCTCTGGTAGCGCCGCTTCGGGTTCTTCGCCAGGGCCTTGAGCACGATCCGGTCGAGCTCGCTGTCGACCTCGCTGCGCAGGGAGCTGGGCTTGGGCACGTGGCCCTTGCGCACCAGCTCCACGGTCTCCATGTCGTTCTTGCCGGCGTAGAGCTTCCGCCCGCAGAGCATCTCCCAGAGCATGATGCCGGCGGAGTACACGTCGGCGCGCGGGTCCGCGGTCTTGCCCTCGACCACCTCGGGCGACAGGTAGCTGAACTTGCCCTTGATCACGCCCGCGTCGGTCTGCTGCACGTGGCTCGCGGCCTTGGCCAGCCCGAAGTCGGTGAGCTTGATCTCGCCCTGCCGGCTGATGAGCACGTTGGGCGGCGACACGTCGCGGTGCACGATGCCGAGCGAATTGCCCTCCCGGTCCGCGCGTTCATGGGCATAGGAGAGCGCCTTGGAGACCTCCATGGTGACGTAACACGCGAGCTCCACCGACATCGGCAGGCCCTTGTCGGTGGCCCGCTGCATGGCCCGCCGGAGGTTGGCCCCGTCGATGAGCTCCATGACCACGAAGTAGGTGTCGTCTGCCTTGCCAATGTCGAAGATCTGGACGATGTTCGCGTGCGTCAGCTGCATCGACAGCCGGGCCTCGTCGAGAAACATGGCCACGAACTTCTTGTCGGTGCACATCGAGGGCAGGATGCGCTTGATCGCGACCTGTCGCGCGAACCCCTCGATCGACACGGCCTCGCCGCGATAGATCTCTGCCATGCCGCCGGCGTCGATCTTCTCGATGATGCGGTAGCGTTGATGGACTGAAGCCATGGATCGTCCCAGCGAGCGCCTGCGTCTGTCGCGCCCGGAAGTATGGGGGAGCGCTGTGTCTTTGGGAACCCGGGTGCGACAAGTGCCAAAAGCCTACATCTCGGGGCTCACAGCGCGGAGGGCGTCGCGCGGCCCCGTGCCGGTGGCGGCTCGGACGCGGCCCCTGCGGGAGCGTGTCGGTTTGAGCCAGAGCCTGAACCTGAGCCTGAACCTGAGCCTGTCGCTGGGCCTGAGCCTGACCCTGGCGATGGCGCTCGGGCTGACCCTGGCGCCGAGCTCGGCGCTGGCCCAGGCGGACCCCATGGGTCACGAAGACCGGGCCCGCAGCCTCTATCGCGTGGTGGTGAGCTTGGACGGTCAGGGGCACCCCGTGCTGCCCGTGAGCGTGTACGAGCACGGCACCGAGGTGCAGATCAGCGCCCCCGGCGGCGTCCGGGTGCTCGGCACGGGTGACGGCTCCGTGGAGTTCGCGGTGCCCGGGACCAAGCCCGTGGTCGTCACCGCCCAGGGCCTCAAGGTCGGCCGCAAGAGCTACTGGGTCGCGGTGGCGCGGGCGCCGGCGAACGACCTCTTCAGCCTGCGCAAAGTCATGCAGCAGTGGAAGGCGTGGGGCCACCGCGTGCGCCCGCGCGGCGTGGGGGCGACCTACGCGCTCAAGGGGCGAGTGCTCGACACCCGCGCGACCGTGCTCTGCCTCGACGAGCCCTTTGCGACCCGGGCGGCTGCGTCCAAGCGCGCGGCCGCGCTGGCCGCGCAGCGCGAGCGGGACGTCTTTGTGCACGTCCAGCTCACCGAGCCGCCCACGGGCAAGCTGCTGGCCAACACGCCAGGCGGAGCTCAGGTGCGCGCGGCGGACGTGCTCTGGTTCGAGGCGGCCGGCGGCCAGCTCACCATCGCCGGCAAGGGCCCCGACGGCGCCCGCAAGATGCTGCTGCCCGGCCGCGTGTACGTGGTGCCGGGTGACGGAGGCGGGCTCGCTGTGGTCAACGAGGCGCGCATCGAGACCCTGCTCGAGGGGGTGGTGGCCGCGGAGATCTTCGCCAGCGCGCCGCTGGCCGCCCTGCGTGCGCAGGCGGTGGCCGCGCGGACCGATCTGTTGGCCAAGGTCGGCCTGCGCCACCGGTCGGACCCCTTCTCCATCTGCTCCCAGGTGCACTGCCAGGCCTACCGGGGCGCGCGGCGCATCCCGCGGCGCATCGCCCAGGCGGTGCGCGACACCCGCGGTGTGGTGCTCACGGGGCCCGGTGGCCGGCTGGTGGACACGTTCTATCACGCGGTCAGCGGCGGCCACACGGAGCACAACAACAACGCCTGGCGCATGGCGCCGCACCCCAACCTGCGGGGCGTGCCCGACGTGGTCGACGGCGCTCCGAACCACCTCGCCAAAGGGCCCACCGAGGCCGCGGTGCGCGCCCTGCTCGACAGCCCGGACCGCAGCTACGCCGCGGCGTCGGGGCGCAACAAGAAGGCGCTCCGATGGCAGGTCAAGCGCACGTGGTCCGACATCCGCAAGCACATGGCCAAGCACGGTGTGCGAGAGCCGATTAAGGAGGTCACGCTGCTGAAGCGCGGGGTCTCCGGTCGGGTGATCGAGCTCGAGCTGACGTTGAAGAGCGGCCGCAAGGTGCGCATCTGGGGTGAGCTGCGCATCCGCCGGGCCTTCAAGCGGCTGCGGTCCAGCCTCTTCCTGCTCACGGCCGGGCCGCGCGACAGCGCCGGGGTCCCGGCCTACTGGAGCTTTCGCGGCGCTGGCTACGGCCACGGCGTCGGGCTCGACCAGACCGGGGCCTACGGCCGCGCCAAGCTGGGCCAGAGCCACACGCAGATCCTCAACGCCTACTACAAGGGCGCCAAGCTCGAGCGTATCTACTGATGCTTGGGACGCCCGCGCAACGTCGCCGCCGATGGCGCCCCGTGTGGGCCAGCGTCCTGGCCCTCTCTGTGTTCGGGCAGCTGCCCGGCTGCGCCCACATCCGCACCACCCGCAGCCTCCGCGTCGCCGCCTTGGAGGCGCCGGTCGCCAGCGTCGCGGTGGTGGGCGAGGGCTATCAGCTGCGCGCCAAGCGGGACGGCGACGCGGTGCGGGTCCAGGTGGCGGCGGTGAAGTACTGCCAGCGGCAGCTGCGTCAGCGCGCCCAGGGCTTTCGCGTCACCGAGCGGCAGGCCGTGGGCAAGGGCCTCACGACGCAGTGGATCATGGGCGGGATGATCACCCTCGCGGGGGCGGCGATCTTGACCTACAACGCGGTGAACCCGGCGCCCGCGCCGGCCGAGGGCGACCTGGGCATCGACTACACCAAGCGCACCTACCTCTACGCCGGTGGCATCTCGGC
>JAUIAC010000889.1 GCA_030425545.1 bacterium
ACGGGTTGGCTGCCGCGGACGCGGAGCAGTGGGTGGCGGTCTGCGAGCCACCCCGCGAACGCGCGCTGTGCGTCGGCGTCGTCGGCGCGCGTGAAGCCGATGCGCTCGAGGTGCTTCCAGGCCACGCGGCCGTCAAAGCGTGACTCGGACTCGTCGAGCGCGGCGTAGAGGCCCAGGTTCATGCCGAGCGCGCCCCCGGGGGGCACGAAGGCGCAGAACTTGGTCGGCGCGAAGAGCGCCAACGACGGCGCCCAGACGAAGTGCTGCACCACCCGAAAGCCGCGCGCGCCACCCCACAGCGCGGCGCCGGTGGGCGTGCCCACCTCCCGGTTCCAGGCGAAGATGTTCCACCGCACCTCAGCCGGGTCGCCCACGAAGAGGATGTCGTGCCCGTCGTCCCGCCTGACGGGCTCGCAGACCTGCAGCACGCGCCGCCACTCCGGCGCCACCGGGGGACAGGCCTCGCTGAGCTGCGCCGGGCCCATGTGGTTGAGCGCCTTGATGCGCGCGCCGTCGAGCTGCGGGAAGAGCACGGTCTGGAAGGCGAGCATGTCGAGCCGCCGCATCATGGTCACGGCGTGCGCCGCGAGCCTGCGCCGACCGGCGGTGACGTGGGGGCTCATGAGGCTGACGAAGATGTCGGGAGGCTCGCTGCGCCGCGCGCCTTGGGCCAGGTGGGCGACAGCGAACTTGGCGTGGTTGGCGACCGGGTCGGCGCGGCTGATCTCGAGCTCCAGCCAGAGGCGCTGGCCGGTGTCGACGCGCTCGATGGCCAGGTCCGCGGCGGGGTTGGTGCCGATGGCGTTGGCGAGGTCGGGGGGCAGCACGCGCTGCTCGGTGCCGATGGTGCGCCAGCCGCGCGGCGGGGCGGCCGCGAGGGCGTTTTGGAGGTGATGTGCGAGGGAGCCGGCCATGCGCGGAGGGTGGCAGATGGGGGGACCGCGCGCATCTGTGGGTGGACATGCGGGGGCCAGCGCTGGGTCTGAGCCAGCCCAGGTACAGCTACCTGAGCTGGGACTGCGCTCTTCGGCCCTGGTCAGCGGGCACGCTGGAGAGCCTCGGGTGCGTCGGTCGAGGCCATCGACGGGCATCGCTCGTTGGTGAGTCGCCGTGGAGGCCTGCTACAATGCTGCCCAACATGCCCAACATGCCCAACACGCCCCCCTCTTCCGCGCACACCACCCCAGAGCTCGCCCAGCTCACCCGCCTGTTCGCGAACACCACGAACTCCTACAAGTACCTCTTCTTCCTCGCCATCCTCAGCGACCTCGAGGCCACGGCCCCCGGTAGCCCACCGGCTTTGGCTGTGCCGACCCTGGTCGACACGTCCTTGGCCATCGCCTGGTTCCCGCACACCTACTTCCGTCTGTCCTTCGGCTCGCAAGACCAGATCGGCCGCACGCTCGACGCGCTGAAGCTGACCCGCCAGCCCGGCGACGAGCGCCTCACTCCACGCGGCATCGCCGGGGTTCGCGGCGCCATCACCCGGGCGCTCGGCGACAAAGAGCGTCGCGCCCTCGGTCGCTACGTGCCCTACCGGCTCATCGCGCCGTGGTTCCACGTGGAACTACATGGGCTGAGAGACGCTGAGAAGGACCGGCGGATCCAGGCGCTCTCCCACGAGCGCTTCGACCGCGCGCGGCCGCTGTACCGCATCGAGCCCGATGGCGCGGCGCTGCAGCTGCACCCGTCCTGGGCCGACTACCTGCG
>JAUIAC010000890.1 GCA_030425545.1 bacterium
GCGCGTCGCGGTCGATGAAGTAGCGATCGCGGGCCATGGACGCGCCGAAGCCCCCGGCGCTCAAGCGCTTGCGGACCTTGGCCTCGATGTCGGAGAAGTCGAGCTTGTCGCCCGCCTTGTCGGCTGGGGCCGCCTCGTCCGCCTCGTCCTCGTCGTCGAGGTCCATGAGCATCGGGTTGCGCTTGCGCCGCTCCTTGGCGATGCGCGCCTTGAGCCGGTCGCGCACAGCGCTCAGGTCCGCCGTGTCGAGGTAGTAGAGCGCGTGGGCCTCGAAGAAGGGCAGCGGTCGCTGGTAGGACACGCGCTCGATGCCCTCGACCGCCGCCAGGGTCTTCGCCACGTCCTGAGCGAAGCGCTCGAGCTGCGCGGGCGGCGCGTTCATGCCGACCACGGTGACGGCGCCCACGGGGCCAAAGTCCTCGGTGAGCCCCCGCAGCGCGCGCACGCTGGGGAAGTCGTCGGGCAGCAGGCGCTCGAGGTTCGTGTCGAGGCGCAGCCGCGGCAGCCCGACGCCCGTGAGCACCGTGACGACCAGGGCCAGGGCCAGGGTGCGCCTGGGCGCGCGGAAGCTGGCCACGGCGACCCGGCCGAGCGCGCCCTCGATGCGGCCGATGAAGCCTGAGGGGGCGGTCGCGGGGGGCGTGGGCGGTGGGGACGGCGGCGATGAGGACGGCGGCGTGGACTGCATGGAGCTCCGGACGAGGGACCCTACGCTACCCTGGATGCGTCGGAACGCCAGACCGGTGCACGATTCTTTGCGCTCAGGGCGACAGCGGCAGGCGCAACACGCCACCTTGACGCCGGTCGATGTGCCCCAGCCAGAGCACGCCCTCGTGCTCGCGGGCCGACGTGCTCATGGCGTAGTGACCCGAGGGCGACTCCAGCCGGCGCAGCGGACGACCCTGGTCGCTCAGCTCCAGCACCTGGCCGCGCAGCTCGCCTTTGGGCAGCGCCCACTGCGGCGCCAGCGCCATGGCCCAGAAGCCGGCCGCGTGGGGGTGGATCCACTGGTCCAAGATCCCGCGCCGCGGCACCACCAAGGCCAGCCACACGGTGCCGCGCGGGCTCACGCGGAGGTTGTCGGGCAGGCCGGGGAGGCGGTCGATCCACACCTCGCAGCGGCCACGGGCGCCGCCCACGATCCCGCAGCGCTGCACCCGGTAGGCCGCGGTCTCGTTGACCAGCAGGTGGTCGCCGAGCAGCGCGACGCCGTTGGCGAAGTAGAGCCGGCCGACCAGGCGCGCCACGCGACCGTCGGGTCGGACCTCCAGCACCTGGCCGGTGGGGTCGTGGGAGGCCATCTCCAAGCGCGGATCGTCGTGCCAGCCGATGCGCGCGGTGGCGTCGCTGACGTAGGCCGTGCCGGTCGCAGAGACGACCACGTCGTCGACATAGGTGAGCCGGCGCCCGTCGAAGCGGTCGAGGACGCCCTGCACGGCGCCGCGGCTGTCGACCCGGAGCAGCCCGTGCACGGCGTCGGCCACCAGCAGCTCGCTGCGCCCAGGCAGCCAGGCCATGCCCAGGGGACGGCCGTGAGTCACAGCGAAGGTGGTGACCTCCCCCTGGCCGCTGAGCCGGCGGATGACCCCGTCGCCACAGCTCGCCAGCACGCCGCCCCGACCGTCGGGCAGCACGTCTTCGGGCTGCGGCAGCGAGGCGGCGGCGAGCCGCGTGGTGCCGCGCGGCGACGTGGGCGTGGCGGCG
>JAUIAC010000891.1 GCA_030425545.1 bacterium
CGCAGCGCAGCGCGCTTTGGCCGAGCGCGCGAGGTGGTCGGCGACGTCGACGCCCGCCGGCAGAAAGGCGCTGCCCGGGTTCTCGCCGGTGGTGAAGTTGCCGAAGGCCATGGTCAGGTTCTGGAACACCCGCCGGTAGAACTTGCGGTCGAAGGTGGCGCCGTTGCTGTCGAAGTGCAGGTGGTTGAAGTCCTGGGCATATTCGAGCTCGTAGCGCGGCTGTTCGGGGCCGCACGTGGGGGCCTTGGCGGGGTCGTGCAGGTCGACGCCCTGGGTCATGGCCTGCTCCAGCGTCGCCAGGTCGCAGTAGCCGCCCAGGTGCAGCCGCAGACCGGCCGTGACCATGTAGCGCACGTCGATGTAGCCGCCGAGGCCGCCCGCGGAGTCGAAGCGCTCCGGGTGCTGCAGCGCAATGTTGACCGCGGCGGCGCCCATGGACACCCCGCCGATCGAGCGAAACGCCCACGTCCGGGGCGCGCTCGGGGCCTGGGTGTCGGCGCCGGACCCGTCCGGGCTGCCAGCGCCGTCACCGCCCGCGGCGTCCCCCTGCCCGGCGTCGCCGCCCTGCCCCGCCGCGCCGTCCACTGCGCCAGCCGTGTCCACGGCGCCCTCGGGCTCCGCGCCGCACGCCGCAAGGAGCGCCAGCCCGCAGAGCAAGACCCCCGTCGCCGCCCACCCGGGCAGGCGGCCGAGCAGGGGCGCTGGCGGCGCCCCCGCAGCGCGCCGCGATCGGCGCGCAACCGCAAGGTCGGCAAGGGGTTGCGTCGTTGTTGGCAGCACGAACATGACCATGGGCGCCCTCCAGGCCGCGCAGGGTGCCATGATTGCCGCAACGATGTCCCCCGGTTCAGCCCAAGTCGCGAAGCGCGTTCACACTCCGGAGCCGCCGCGCCCCCCGCAGCCCCGACCACCGCGCGCGGCAGCGCTCCGCCAGGCCGTTGACGTCGGCGGGTTCGCACAGGAATCTCGCGTCCATGAACACACCCGACACCCCCAGCACGGCCGGCCAGCGCTTCTTTGCGGCCTGGACCCGGACCGTGCTCCGCCTCCGCTTTCCGCTGCTGGTCGCGACCCTCGCGCTCACCGCCGCGGCGATCTACCAGGTGCGCACCCAGCTGCAGGTAGAGAGCTCCTTTGAGTCCTTGTCGTCACGCAATGGCGAGGCCATGAAGGCGCTCGACGCCTTTCGCGCCAACTTCGGTCGCGACGACACCTTCCTGGTGCTGGCCGAGGGCGACGTCTTCTCGATGCCCTACCTGATCCGGCTGAAAGCGCTCCACGCCGAGCTTGAGAAGCTGACGCTCGACACCGACGGCAAGCCCGCCACGGCGACGCCTGGGGGGCCCGCGAACCCGCACCCGGCGCCCGCGGCCGACACCGCGACACGCGCGGGAAGCGTGGGCAACAAGGCGGCCGAGGCCGGTGGAGACGACGACTTCGGCGACTTCGACGACTTCGGCGAGGAGGCCACGGCGGGCGGGGGCGCCGACAAGCCCGCCACGGCCGACGCGTGGGGCGACGAGGGCGGCGCGACCGTGGTCGACCAGGTGATCTCGCTCATCTCGATGCGCAAGACGCGCATGAAGGGCGACGCGCTGCAGGTCGGCGAGCTGATGGACCCGATGCCCACGGCCGAGACCCTGGCGCGCGTCAAGGCCGAGGCGCTCTCGGAGCCCGCGGTGATGGGGCAGGTCCTGGGCCCCA
>JAUIAC010000175.1 GCA_030425545.1 bacterium
AGCAGCCGCAGCGCCATGCCGCGGCCGAAGGCGCCGCAGGCGTCGCCCAAGGCGGTCGCCCCGACCCTCGCTACCCTCGACGAGCGCCTGGAGCGCGCCAAGGACCGCGTGCGGCTGGAGCTGGTCGGCATGGCGTCCACCAGCCGCGCTGCGCTCTACGAGACCTTTGACGCCTATGGCCGTCACGCAGGCGGCCGTGTCGACGCGCCGGTGGTCGTGCGCATGCGCATCCCACCGCCGGAGGGCCGCGTCCCGCTGGCGTGCATGTTCGAAGAGGTGCGCGCGCGCGCCGGGCTGTCCGACGACGACCCCCCAGCGCTCTGTCGCAGAAAGCTGCTGAGCTGGGCCCAGGGCTTGATGCCGGAGCGGCCGGGGCGCGCTAGTCAGATCGCGCACCTCGCCGGCATGTTCCTCGACGTCGACTTCCCAGACTCGCCCCACCTGAGCCACGCCCGCGCGGTGCCCGAGGTGGCGCGCATGGCGGGCGGCACGGCGCTGGCGGACGTGCTCCGGGCGCTCGCCGGCCGCGGCGCCCTGGTGCTGCTGTTGGAGCGCGTGGGCTTCCTGACCGAGTCGGAGCACGGCTTTCTGCGCCGCCTGGTGCGTCAGCTGGGCGCGACGCCGGTGCTCGTGGCGGCGGGCTGGGTCGGCAACGCCGACGACGTGCCCAGCGGGCTGGGAGGCATGGTCACGGGGGGCTCTGTGCTCACCGTGCCGTCGAAGACTCCCGACGTCGACGTGGCCCTGGGCACGGGCGCCGAAGAGGTCCTGCGCACGGCGGTTCAGCTTGGCATGCCGGTGTGGACAGGCATGCTCGAGGCGGCTTTGGACCGGCCGGTGCGCGACGATCTCAACCGGCTGGTCGCGGCGGGCGCGCTGCGCTCGACCGGCGCCAGCCGCTTCACCGGTCAGGACGAGTTCGTCTTCGGCGACTTCGCTCAGGACATGTACGAGTCGGCGGACCACACCCAGGTCGACCTGACGGCTGCGCTGACGTGGCTGGCAGACCGAGCCCGTGAGCGGCCGCGGCTGTGGGCCCAGCGCCTGGCTCAGCTCGAGACCCAGGCGGGCGCGCTGGTCGAAGCGGCGGGTCACGCGAGGGTGGCCGGGGCCGCCATGTTCGACATCGGCGCGCTGACCGAGGCCGTGGACGCCTTCGAGATGGCGCGGGCGATCTGCCTGGACCTGAAAGAGCGGGACGGGGACGGCGCGGCCATCGGTCTGGCGCTGACCGCCCAGGGCATCGTGCGCTGCTTGGAAGCGCAGGGCGACGACGAGCGCATGAGCGAGCGCGCCCACGAGGCGATCGAGCTGCTGCGCGAGCTCTCGACCCTCGACGAGCAGGCCTGGTACGAGCTCGGCGCGCCGCTGCTCTCCGCCTGGTCGGGCGCTGAGACCCGGCTCGGCCGTGGCGCGGACGCGCTCGCGCCGCTGTCTCAACAGATCGACGCCATCAGCGCGTCGCGCTTGGACATCGCGGTCGCTCGCCTGCCCGAGCTGCGCCGCGCCATGGGCGACGCGCTGCGAGCGACCGGCGACGTGCGCCGCGCGCTGGAGCAGTGGCTGGCGGCGCTGCGGGACCTGCCGATCGAGCCGGACTTCCAGGTGATGGCGGACCTGTCGATGCGGATCTCCGACGCCTACCGGGAGGTGGGAGATGGCGATCGCGCCGTGCACCACGCGCGCAAGGCCCTGGCCTCAGCTCGGTTGGCCCGTGACCTGGTCCGCGAGAGTGAGGGGCTGCGCACGCTGGCGGTCGCGCTACGGGACATCGGCGAGCTCGACGACGCCGAGGCGCAGCTCGGCGAGGCCCTGAACGCGCTCGGCCGCGTCGACCGGCCCGGGCTGGCGGCGGAGGTCTCGGTGCTGCTCGCGCGCGTGCTGATGCAGCGCGGCGCCAGCGAAGAAGCCGACGCGGCGTTGGCGAAGGCGTGCCGCAGCTTTGCGGCGCTGACCGACCTGTCCGGCCTCGCCGACGCGCTCCGACAGCGCGGCGAGATTCAGATGGCGCAGGGCATCTACACCCGCGGGCTCGCGTTCGCAGAGGAGTCCGCGCGTCAGGCGGTGCTCGCCGGCGAGGTGCCGCTGCAGGTCCGAGCCTTGCTCCTGGCGGCGCGGGCCGCGGCTGCGACCGGAGACTACGGCCACTCCCACAGCGCCTTGGAGAGCGCCTTCCAGCTGGTGGCCCCCGGGGCGGCGACCGCTGAGCGGGCCGAGTGCCTGGTGACCCTGGGAGACCTCCTCGAGGCCGACGTGTTGACGTCTGACCGGCCGATGGACGACCTGCTGACCGAGGCGGCGGACATCTACGAGGCGGCTGGGGCCACGACCGAAGCGGCGACCGTTCGGCGGCGCCTGCGTGCCATGACGAAGTAGCCCCGAGCGGGACGGGCGATCGTCGGCGCGGAGCGACGCCGCGCGGCTACATCGGCGGCGCGACCGACTCGAGCACGCTCTGCAACACAGCCACCACCTGATCGTGGTCCACCGAACCGCCGGCGTGGCCCACGGGCACGGCCCGGTGCGCAGCCACCGGCACGAAGGTGTGCTGCACGTCGTCCGGCGTGGCGAAGCTGCGGCCACGCACCAGCGCATAGGCCTGTACGGCCCGATACCAGCCGATGGCCGCGCGGGGGGACAGACCCAGCTCCAGATGGCGGGAGGCCCGGGTCTCGGCCACGAGCGCGTGCAGATAGCCCAGCACGTCGTCGTTGACCTGCACGGCCTTGGCCGCGTTCACGAGCCGCAGCAGCGTCGCCGTGTCCCCGAGCACGGGCAGATCCGACAGGTCCAGCGGGGCCCCGTGCCGGCGGATGAGGCCCAGCTCGGTGTCGGTGTCGGGATAGCCCACGCTCAGGCGCACCAGGAAGCGGTCGAGCTGAGACTCCGGCAGGGGGTAGGTGCCGTGAAACTCTCGCGGGTTCTGCGTCGCGAGGACCACGAAAGGGGCCGGCAACCGGTGGGTCGTGCCGTCCACCGTGACGTGCCCTTCGGCCATGGCCTCGAGGAGCGCCGACTGCGTGCGGGGCGTGGTCCGGTTGATCTCGTCGGCCAGCAGGACATTGCAGAACACCGGGCCCGGCTTGAAGTCGAACGCGCCCGACGCCGCGTCGTAGATGCCCACGCCGGTGATGTCGGCGGGCATCAGGTCACTCGCGAACTGAATCCGCTGATGGCTGAGCCCCAACACGTGAGAGAAGGTCCGCGCCAGCGTGGTCTTGCCCACCCCGGGCACGTCCTCGAGCAGCACGTGGCCGCGCGCGAGGATGGCTGTGAGCACCAGCTCCACCGTCGGTCTCTTGCCTTGGAACACGCGCTCCACCGTGTCGATGATCTGGGCGCAGGTGAGGGTGGACGCCGCGCTCGACGCGGCGGCGTCGCTGACCGCGCTGTCGGTGGCGCGTGGGGCCTCGGCGTCGGCGCTGCGAGCCTCTGCTGGGGATGGGGTCGCCACGGTCATGGGGTGCCTCCAGGGCGAGCGGGTCGGCATCGGGCTGCGGCCCGGCGGACAGACGGTGCCACTCCCGCAGCGAGGGTGTCGATGTCTTTGGGGACGGCGCCGACGTCTTGGAGCGCCGAACGGATGGCGCTGGCCAACGCGGCGGCGTCCCGGCGTCCGGCGCAGACGTGGGTCAACATGGCGCCGGCACACACGGCGCGGGCGATGGACTGAGCCAGCGCCGCGCGGGTGCCCGGGTGCACGCCCTTGGCGCGCTTGCTCAGCGCTGCCGCGGCGCGGGCGGTCTTCGCCGCCTCTGCCACGCGGCCGTCGGCCAGGAGCAGCTCCAACAGGTTGCGTTGCAACGCCAGGCGCCGCGGGGCCAAGGTCACCGCCCGCCGCAAGGTGATCAGCGCGAGCGCGGACTGTCCGAGGCGGTGACGCTGCGCGGCCATGTCGTTGAGCAGGGTCGGGTCGTCGGGGCGCACCTTGAGCGCGTGTCGCAAGGTCATGACCGCCTCAGAGGGCGCGTTGCGGGCGGCCTGGAGCGAAGCCAGCAAGCGCAGCGCGTCCACACGGTGCGGGTCGTGCTTGAGACCGCGGCGCAGGCTCCGCTCTGCTTCGACCCGTTCGCCGAGCGCGATCTGAATTCGACCCAGCACCAGCCAGCCGTCGACTCGCTCAGGGGCCACCTGCAGCGCCGCGCGGGCGGCCTTGCCCGCTTGTGGCAGCCGTCCGCGTCGCAGGAGCGCGCGCGCCGAGAGCAGGTGGAGCTCCACGTCCCGCGGGTGATCTTTGAGCGCGGCTGCGGCCACTTGGGAGGCGTGCAGCGCGTCGCCGCGAGCGAGCAGCAGGGTCCCGAGCCGTCGTGCGGCGTGAGCGTCATGCGGCACCAGGCGCAGGCGCCTTGCGTACACCTTCACCGCGCGCTCGTGTGCGCCGATGGCGTCGAGCGCCCTCGCGTAGAGCGCCGCCACGCGCGCGTGACGAGGGTGTTGTTCGTAGAGTGGCTCTAGCCTCTCGGCCGCGGCTCGGTGTTGGCCACGGCGCAGCTGCACCGCCGCCAGCAGGAGCGCGTCGTCGACGCGGCCCGAGGGCAGCAGCCTGCGGGCGATCGCCTCCGCCTCGTCGAGCTTCCCCGCGCGGAGCGCCACCAAGGCCTGGCTGCGTGGATCGGTCCGCTGGGTCTCGGGACCGGCGCCAGAGCAGCCGGCGCCCGTCAGGAGCGCCACCCACAGCGCCAGCCACAACGCCAACCCGCGTCCTGTCGGCCACCGGCGCGGCGCTCGCTCGCCGGCACCCCGAGTCGGTCGGGGCCGGGGCCGCGCCGTGTCACTCACTCGGCGACACCCCAGGTGGCCTTGTTGGCACGTACGTCGTCGGTGCTCGGCGCGGGCTTGTGGACCAGCCTGCCGTGCTCGTCCCGCGGCATCGCAGCCACCTCGAAGAGCGACGGGCGCTCCTCGGTCAGCGCGTTGAGCGCGGCGTCCTCCGCCCGCGCGGCGGGCAGCTCCATGTCCTCATAGATCGCCTCCCACGGGCACTCCGGCTCGCAGGCACCGCAGTTGATGCACTCGGTGGGGTGGATGTAGAGCATGTTGGGCGTCGACTCGGAGGGCTCTCCCTTCAGCGCGTAGATGCACTCGACCGGGCACACCTCGACGCATCCCATGTCGACACAGTCGGTGCACATCCGGGTGATCACGTAGGTCATACAGTCTCCTGACACCGTTGGGTGGGCCGCTCGCCTCGTCGCTCCTGGTCCCGGAGCGTAGCCCGCCCTCCTCACGCCGCCAAGAACCCCCGCGTGAGGCCGCCCGTGTCCTACGAAACCGGCGCGCAGGCCGGAATCTGGGGCGAGTCGCGGGTGCTTGCCTGGCTGCGCTCGTCTCTCGCCGTAGAAATGAATACCCTCTGCGCCCATGCGTTGAGCACGCGCAGGCCCTGACACGAAACGGGGCATCAACAAGGAGACGACCATGCCCCACTCCACTTCCCCAACCGCCAAGCGAGGCCCTTGGCTGGTTCCCGCGCTGCTCCTGGCGGCCACGCTCGCCACCGCTTGTGGCCCGGTCTACGTGCAAGACGAGGGCTACTACGGTGCCCAAGCCAACGTGGCGGCGCCGGCGACTCAGGCCGCGTCTGTCGACTTCAGCTACCTCAACGCCTACGGCTCGTGGGTCAACTCGGCTCAGTGGGGGCGCGTGTGGGTGCCCGCTGCGAACCGCACCCCGGGCTGGCGCCCCTACTACTACGGTCAGTGGGACTACACCGACTATGGCTGGACCTGGGTCAGCTCCGAGTCGTGGGGCTGGGGGCCGTACCACTACGGCCGCTGGACCTGGGATAACGCCTACCGCTGGGTGTGGGTCCCCGGCTACACGTGGGCGCCGGCGTGGGTGTCCTGGCGCTCCGGTGGCGGCTGCGTCGGGTGGGCGCCCCTCGGGCCGCGCGGGGTCGTGTACTCGCACCATACGTACTGGACCTTCGTGTACCAGCAGCACATTCACCGCCGGAACGTGCGCAGCGTGATCATCCCGCACACGCGCGTGGCCGGCGTCTACCGCCAGACGGTGCGCATCGGCAACACCAGTCGCATCCGGACACGCGGCGGTCGCGTGGTGACGTATCAGTCTGGTCCACGCCGCGGCGTCGCCCAGTCGTGGACCCGCACGCGCATTCAGCCGCGTCGGGTGAGCACCATCCCCAGCGCCATGCCGCGCGCTCGCGGCGCCTCGCGCCGGCCGGCCGCCCGGACTCCGAGCAACACGCGCGTCTATCGCCCCGCGCCACGTGCGACCTACCGCCAGGGACCGACGCGCACGTATCGGGCGCCAGCCGCCACGCGCCCGGCCTACCGCCCGGGGCCCGCCACGGGCCGCGCCTACCGCAACGCCCCGGCCTATCGCCCCGGCCGCACCGCCCCGGCCTACCGTCCAGCCCCAGGGCGCTCGACCCGACCGACGTACCGGGCCGCGCCCTCGACCCGACCGACGTACCGGGCTGGTCCGTCGGCGCGCCCCGCCTACCGCCCGGCCCCCTCGAGTCGCCCGGCCGCCCGTGCCGCGCCGGGTCGGTCTGCGCCGGGCTACGGGCGCAGCGCCAACCCTTATCGGGCCGCGCCGCGCGCCAGCCGGTCGCCCAGCGGCGGCTCGCGTCCGAGCGCGCGCCCCAGCCGGTCGTCGAGCCGGAGCTCGCGCCCGAGCGCGCGCTCCAGCCGGTCGTCGAGCCGGTCTTCGAGCCGGTCTTCGAGCCGCGGCAGCTCGCGGCGCTCGCGCTAGGGCGCCTGGCGGGCAGGCTCCGGAGCGGCCCCGCGCGCCTGCCGCACCTCCGCGCCCCTCGGCGGCTGGTCGAGCTGGCGTAGCGCACCCCGCGCGTCTTGGAATGGCCCGTCACGTCTGCTACCACGACTCTGCGGCGCCTCATCGGGCCCGCGGGAGGCGAGCATGGCAGAGCTGTTGACGTTGTCGCGTCATATCCTTCAGCAGGCACGGGATCACCACGAAGCCACGGGCGACTTCAACCTGCTCATGAGCCACATCGCGACAGCGACCAAGGTCGTCGCGCGTCAGGTGTCCAAGGCGGGCCTGCTCAATGTGCTCGGCAAGACCGGGGACACCAACGTCCAGGGCGAAGAGGTCACCAAGCTCGACATCATCGCCAACGAGTCTCTCAAGGCGATGCTCGACGATCTGCCCATGGTGTGCGCCCTCGCGTCGGAAGAGGACGCCTCGTTCGTGACCACCCGCGCAGGCGCCACGTCGGGTCGCTACCTCATCGCGTTCGACCCGCTCGACGGCTCGTCGAACATCGACGTGAACGTCTCCATCGGCACCATCTTCAGCGTGCGCCGTCGCGCGACCGTCGGCGAGCTGCCGACCGAAGCGGACTTCCTCGGGCCGGGCAGTGAGCTGGTCGCTGCTGGCTATGCGGTCTACGGCTCGTCGACGATGTTCGTGTACACGACCGGCAAGGGCGTCGACGGCTTCACCCTGGACCCGGGTGTCGGCGAGTACGTGCTCAGCCACCGCAACATGACCCTGCCTGACCGCTGCAGGGTGCTGAGCATCAACGGCACCAACCGCGACCGGTGGTACCCGGGCACGCAGGCCTTCGTCGACCACATCGTCGGGCGCACGGAGGCGCGCTACGAGCGCACCACCGGACGCTACATCGGCTCGCTGGTCGCGGACTTCCATCGCAACCTGATCTACGGCGGCGTCTTCGCGTATCCCGCGGACACCTCGTCGCCCGAGGGCAAGCTGCGGCTGCTCTTCGAGGCCCAGCCCCTGGCGCTGATCATCGAGCAGGCGGGGGGCGCGGCCACCGACGGTCGCCAGCGCATCCTCGACATCCGGCCAGACGGGCTCCACGCCCGCGCCACCCTGGTCATCGGCAACACCCGTGAGGTCGAGCTCTACGGGCGCTACGAGGCAGCCCATGGCCAGCCCTGAGCAGCTGACGCACATCAGCGAAGACGGGCAGGCGCGCATGGTCTCGGTGAGCGCGAAGCCGGAGACCGCCCGCGGCGCCATCGCCGAGAGTTGGGTGCAGCTGTCCGAGGCCTCGTTCGCCCTGGTGGTCGCGGGGCAGGGCCCCAAGGGCGACCCGCTGCAGATCGCCCGCTTTGCCGGCATCGCCGCGGCCAAACGCACCGCCGACCTGATCCCGCTCTGTCACCCGCTGCGCATCACCAAGGTCGACGTGCGTGCGGAGCCCTCGCACAGCACGTCGCGGATCCGTCTGGTGGCCCAGGTGGAGGCGGTCGATCGCACGGGCGTGGAGATGGAGGCCCTCACGTCTGCCACCGTGGCCGCGCTTACCCTGTACGACATGATCAAGGCGGTCGATCAGAGCGCCTGTATCTTGGAGACGCGCCTCCTGGAGAAGTGGGGAGGACGCCGTGGCCACTACGTCGCCGCGACCTGAGCCAGGGGCCCTCGCTGCGACCTTGACCCGCGCGCTGACCGGGGCGACCTGCCAGCAGATCCGCGGCCCGGCGGTCGACGGTGTGGTTCAGCTTCAGCTCTACCTGGGCCGCCCTGCCCAGGGGCCGCGCAAGGTGCTGCTCGACGTCTGGGCGCGAGCGGGCGTCGCCGGCGCGTGGCGGACGGAGCGGCGCCGGCAGAACCGGGTGCCCCAGGGCAGCTTTGTCATGTTCCTGCGCAAGCACCTGAGAGGCGCGCGGCTCGTGCTGGTGACGCCCCTGGGCGAGGGGCTGGCGTTTGGCTGGCGACGAGGGGGCCGCGGCGACGTCGCTGAGCGCGCCGTGGGCTGGCTGGTCGCGCTCCCGGAGCAGCTGCAGTGGGTGGAGCCCAGCGGGCGCGTCCGCATGGCGTGGCCGGGCCGCGCCGACCTGAGTGGCGCGGCGGCGTTGGACCTGTCGGCGCTGACCGCTGCCGACGAGCGACCTGCGACAGACGTCGCCGAGCGTCGACCCGCGGCGACTGGGGCCGCCGTGGCAGAGGACACGCTGCCGGTCGCAGGCGCGCTGCCGATCTCAGGCCCGCTGCCCCTCGAAGGCGCGCTGCAGGTCAGTGACGCGGAGCGCGCAGCGCAGCGCCGGGCCGAGGGCGAGGGCGGGCGCCAGAGCCAGCGGCAGGTCGGTGTCGGGCTCGCGCGGGCCCTGCGCAGCGCGCGGAAGCGACAGCGTCGGCTCGTAAGCGCGCTGCGTGGCGACCTGGCGCAGGCCAGTGAGGCGGACGCGCTCCGGGAGCAGGGCGAGGTGCTCAAGTGTCAGCTCGACGCGGTGCCTCAAGGAGCGGACTCGGTGCAGCTGCCGGTCCCGTGGGAGCCGCCGCGGCAGGTCCACATCGCGCTGCGACGAGACCTGACACCCGCGGCCAACCTGGCGCGCATCTTTCGGCGCGCCCGCGGCTTCTCCCGTCGGCAGGGCGAGATCGGCGCTCGGCTCGCGTCGGCCGAGGCGAGGTTGGCGGAGCTCGAGCGGCTCGCCGCGGCGACGCGGGCGCTGACCCCTGGGCCGGACGCGGCCGCTGCGGTGGCTGCGCTCTGCGCCGAGGCGGCGCCGCTGGGGGTCCGCGTGCACACCCCGGCGCCCCCGGGCGCGCCGCAGAAGGCCCGCGCGCGGACGACGATGCTGCCGTCCGGTGTGCAGCGGTGGACGAGCCCGGCGGGCGACGAGGTGTTGGTGGGCCGCAACGCGAAGGCCAACGATGTGCTCGTGACTCGGCTCGCGCGTGGCCGCGATGTCTGGATGCACGTGCGAGGTCGCGCAGGCGCGCACCTGCTGCTGCGCCGCCAGAAGGGGGCCACGACGCCGAACAGCGTCCTGAGCGCCTGCGCCATGCTCTGTGCGTGGGCGTCCGGCGTCGCGCGCGGAGACCGTGTCGACGTGACCTGGACCGAGGCGCGCCACGTCCGCAAGGTGAAGGGCACCGCCCCGGGCCTGGTCTACGTCTCTGAGGAGAAGACGCTCTACGTCGAGGTCGTGGCCGAGGTCATCGACGCCTTTCGTGCCCGCCGGGAAGCGGAGCGCGCGCGATAGCGACGCGGCCCGTGACCGCCGGTCAGGGCTTGGGCAGCCCGTCGCAGGCCAGGCTGCGCACCACGGCGACGCCGCGCTCGCAGCGAACGGCCAGGTCGGCGCATCCGTCGCCGTCCAGGTCCCCCTGCTGGGTCTCGACCACACCCGAGTCGAGCGGCAGCGTCTCGTCGTGCAGCACGAAGCCGCCCTGGCCGTCGTTGAGATAGAAGATCAACTCCGACTTGGCGCCCTCGGCCAGCACGATGTCCTTGCTGCCGTCGTTGTTGACGTCGAGCATCTCGATCGAGCGCACGTTGGGCCAGTCGATGGGGAAGAAGTACTTGTGGGTCTCGTACCAGCTCGGCGTGCCCTTCACAAAGGCCAGGTGCTCGTCCTTGACCATTACCGCGTCGGTGCACTTGTCGGCGTCGGCGTCCACCAGGGAGAGCGCGCTCATGGCCTTGCCGCTCGAGAAGTTCTGACGCGGGCTGAACTTGAGCAGCCCCTGCGCCCGGATCAACGAGAGCTGGCCGTCGTTGCCGTCCGCCGTGAGCATGAAGAGGCTGGTCTCGCTGTCCTTGCAGAAGCGCGCGCCGCGCAGCGCCAGAGGGCGGCCACCCGTGTCGTGGTAGGAGACCGGGATGACCTGCTCGTCGTGCTGCGTCGGCCCAAGCTTGGTCCAGGTCGACACCTCGGTGACGCCCACCACCTCCTTGGGTGTCGAGAAGTTCTCACTGGCGAACTTGTCGCCGTCCTTGGTGCCGAGCTTGTAGAAGAGCACCGGCTTGAGGCGACCCTTGAACCCCTTGAACGTCCGCACCCGCGGGGCCATGTGGCTCAGCTCGTTGAGCGGCCCGACCTCGTCCATGACGGTGGCCACGTCGTCGATGCTGTCGTTGTCGAAGCGGCCGACCACCAGGCCCTTGGGGCGCTTGCCGCCCGCCGCGAGGAAGTTGGGTCGCACGGACGCCGGGTTGTCGGTGGTGTTCTCCGCCTTCATGCCGAAGGGCGCCTGGGAGTC
>JAUIAC010000892.1 GCA_030425545.1 bacterium
CCTTCCACCGCGGGGCCGACGGGCTGGTGCCGGGCGAGGGCGCGGCGTTCGTGGTGCTGCGGCGGCTCGACGACGCGGTGGCGGCCGGCGAGCGCATCCTCGGGGTCATCCGCGGGGTGGGGCTCAGCAACGACGGTCGGGACCGCGGGCTGCTCGCGCCCAGCGAGCGTGGCCAGGTGCGCGCCATGCAGGCCGCGTGGGCCATGGCCGGGCTCTCGCCGCTGGAGGTCGGGCTGCTCGAGTGCCACGCCACGGGCACCCCCGTGGGCGACGGCACCGAGGTGCGCAGCATGGCGCAGGTGTTCGCCGGCGGGCGGGGGCTGCCCATCGGCTCGCTCAAGTCCAACATGGGCCACCTCATCACCGCCGCCGGCGCGGCGGGGCTGCTGAAGGTGCTCGCCGCGCTCGAGCACGGCGAGCGGCCGCCGACCCTCCATGTCGACGCGCCCATCGACGACCTCGAGGGATCGCCCTTTCGCCTCGTGACGGCGCCCGAGCCCTGGCAGGGCCCGCGCCGCGCCGCGGTCAGCGCGTTCGGCTTTGGCGGCAACAACGCCCACCTCATCGTCGAGGCCTGGGATCCGGCCGCGCCGCCCCCCGCTGCGCCCGCCGTCGCTGCCGAGCCGGTGGCCGTCGTGGCCGTGGGCGCGCGCGTCGGGCAGGGCGAGAGCGTGGTCGACCTGCTCGAGGCGCTCCGCAGCGCCCCCGCGGAGCGCAGCGCTGTGGCCGCGGCGCCGCGCACCGACATCGTCGTCGACGCCCGCGGCCTCCGCTCGCCGCCCCGTGACCTGGAGCAGACCCACGCCCAGCAGCTGTTGGTGCTCGAGGCGGCCCGCGAGGCGGTCGCTGGGGTCGACCTGCCCAACGCCACCACCGGCGTCTTTGTCGGCATGGGCGCCGATCCGGAGGTCGCCCGCCACGGCGCCCGCTGGCGCCTGGGGCACCGCTTCGCCACGCGCAGCCCCGTCGCGGCCGATCCGACCTGGCTGGCCCAGGCCCAGGACCTGCTCGCGGCGCCGCTGCAGTCGGCGCGCGTGGTCGGGACGATGCCCAACGTGCCGGCCAACCGCATCGGCAGCCAGCTCGACCTGGGCGGCATGGGTTTTACCCTCTCGGCTGAAGAGGCCAGCGGCCTCGAGGCCCTGCGTGTCGCGGCGCACGCCCTCGGCCACGGTGAGCTCGACGCGGCGTTGGTGGGCGCGACCGACCTCTCTCACGACCCGGCCCACCAGGCCGCCCTCCGTGCGCTGGGGGTCGAGCGGCCGTCCGGCGACGCCGCGGTGGTGCTGGTGCTCAAGCGGCTGGCCGACGCCCAGGCCGCAGGCGAGCCGGTGCTGGCCGTGCTCGACACGCTGCCGACCACCGACCCGGCCGACGCAGCGCTGGCCGGCGCGCGGCGGATCGCGACGGTCGACCGCTTCGGCCACGCGCACGCCGCCACCGCGCTCGTGGACGTCGCTGCCGCGGCGCTCGCCGTGGGCTATGGCCTCGACCTCGGCGACGACGCCGCCGCGGCGGTCACCCCCTGGCTCAGTGAGCGCCGCGCCACGGTGAGCACGCCGGTGTTGTCGGCGGCGCCGCAGCGCATGTCGCTGCGCGGCGCGGAGCGGCTGCCGCTCTGGCCCCACGCGCCGCTGGAGCTGCGCATCTACGCCGGCGCCGACCGCGGGGCGGCGCTCGCGGCCGCGCGGG
>JAUIAC010000893.1 GCA_030425545.1 bacterium
GCGCCAGCGGCGCGTGGGCCACGAGCACGATGCGATGCCGCAGGTGGTCATAGGCCGCGACCAGATCCGCCATGAGCAAGCGGGCCTCCGGCACGCCCGTGCCCGCGCCGGCCGGCAGCGGGACCCCCTCGAAATAGCGCACGCAGTCGAAGCCCACCCAGCCGACGGCGCCGCCGTGGAAACGGGGCAGGGTCACCGGGGACCAGACCGACCGGCCGGCGAGCATGTCGCGGATGAGCCCCAGCGGGTCCTGGCAAGGCTGCTCCTGCTGCGCCCCGTCGCGCTCCACCATGGCGACCCCGTCCGCCAGGGTCACGCCCTCGCGCAGGCCCGCGCCAAGAAAGGACCAGCGCCCCATGAGCTCGCCGCCCTCGACGCTCTCGAGCAGAAAGGCGCCGCCCTCGGTGCCGGCGCGCAGGCGCGCGTAGGCCGAGATGGGCGTGAGGGTGTCCGCGACGATGGACGTCGACACGGCCACATAACGCGCGTCCCCGGCGTAGGCGTCGAGCTCAGCCAGGCTTGGCCGCACCCGCAGGCTCCGGGTGGGTCCGTCGGGCCGACGCGCAGGCGCGCCGCTTGGGCTCGGGTGGGCGGCGCTCATGGGTTCGGCTCCCGTGGTGAGTCGGCCTGCGGGGCTTGCCGGCGCGCAGGATGGCGCGGGTCCGGCAGGCCAGCGCCCGCGATGGCGGTGAACGCGGCGTTGAACCCGCCTCCGCCATATCGGTACTGACTCGCGCCTCGGCTGACCGTGGTGATCGACACCCCCAGGGCGTCCCGAACCGCTCGCTGACTCCGGCCCGACGCCAGCAGCTTCACGATCTCCCAACGCTCCCGCACGCTCTTGAGCTCCGCCGGGGTCAGCAGATCATCCAAGAGCAGGGCGAGGGCGTCCGCAGAGTCCAGCTGCGCGAACGCTGCGAGGAGGTCGTCGGGCAGGGTCGGGCGCTCCATGGGACTCCAGGGCTCGTGGGTTCGCGGCGGGACGCGTGCAGGGCTCGACGTGAGCTGGCTCCGTGGCCAGCCTGTCGGGCTACGTTTGTGCGGTGTATTAGTACGGTGGAACGGTGTCAAGGCTTCCGGTGCATCTCCCTGGGCGGGCCGGCACCATGTTGGACCCCACGTGTCCCGGACGAGGTTGAAACCGAGCGCCGTAGCGTTCAGCGTGGCCCATCGCGCGACCCGGGCCGACGCGTGTCGCGCGGCGACATCGCTCGACTCACCCAGGCCCCTTGAGGAGGCTGCACGCATGAACGCAACGTCTCCCCACGCCGCTGGTCCCGTCGCGTCTGGACCTGTCGCCGCTGGTCCTGTGGTCCCTGGTCCCGGCGTCACGCCGCCGGCGGTGTCGTCTCCGCTTCACCTGCGTGGTCGCCACATCGTGCTGGTGGGCTACATGGGCGCGGGAAAGTCGACCGTGGGCCGCGCTCTGGCCGCGCGTCTGTCCTGCGACTTTGTCGACCTCGACGACGTCATCGCGCACAACGCGGGGCGCAGCATCGCCCAGGTCTTCGCCGAGGACGGCGAGGCCGGATTTCGGGCGCTGGAGTCCGCCACACTTCGGCAGCTGCGCGGCGACCTCCGCGGCGGGCCCCGGCATGTCATCGCCACCGGCGGCGGCATCATCGGCTCCGACGACAACATCGCGACCCTGCGCGCGCTGGGGACGTGCGTGTGGCTCAGCGCCTCAGCGG
>JAUIAC010000176.1 GCA_030425545.1 bacterium
CGGGCTCGCCGCGCAGCCGATAGCGCGGTTCACCCCCGCCAGCGCGGGGAGGACGATCTCGTCACCGAGAACTCGACGGCAAACGACGGTTCACCCCCGCCAGCGCGGGGAGGACTGATGCGGCCAAGGGCTGCTAGAAGGTTCATCCGGTTCACCCCCGCCAGCGCGGGGAGGACCTCTAGAGTCTCTCGCCACCATGCTTCCCATGCGGTTCACCCCCGCCAGCGCGGGGAGGACGCGATCGCAAGGCACGCACCCGCAAGCCCATTCGGTTCACCCCCGCCAGCGCGGGGAGGACACTTGGATATCACAGAGCAATCCAACTCTCAGCTTCCCTAAGTGTCCGAGAAGTCCAAGAGCGCGGCGAAATCATGAGCTACACGCGCAGCGAGCTCACAAGCCACTGTCAATCGTCACAGATCGCGCTGCTGCCCAGAGTTCACAGGCATGCGCGACGAGAGCCGCATACTCGACCAGACACAGTGCTACTTCACAGCAGGGGTCATCATCAACAACAAGCCGCCACAGTCCACGACCTGCTTGTCTGTCGCGCCAGCCGACCAGATCTCAAACCCCTGCTCGTTGCGCGCGGAGAACACCATCAGCGCAGCACCGTTGCCCAGCCGGTCCAAGACCAGCTCCCAGAGCTGTTCGCGAACCCGGGCAGAGACGGTGCCCACGTAGACACCCGGCCCCACCTCAAGTAGCCAACGGGTGAGTCGACCGCGCAGGCTCCGGCGCGCCTTTCGTAGTGTGATGACCGTCATCCGGACTCCTGTCCCAGGGCATAGTTCGCGCCAGCTGGGACGGCACCCCCTGGGTCCCAGAGGCTCAATCCCTCCGGCGTGCCTGGGTCAGCGTCCACCTCCAGAAGCGTCGCCGAGTCTGGCTTGAGCCCGAGTACGCGCTGCATGTCAGGCACGATTCGCGTCAGCAGCCGGCTTGTTCGAAAGGCGTCCCGACATGCCCGTCGCACCTGCTGAGACAGGACGCCTCCCTCGTTTGTGGCGACGGCGTGAAACGCCACAGGAATGCACACCTCAGCCTTGTACAGGTCCGCAACGTCGTACACGAACGACAGGAGCTTCCCCGTGTGGATGAACCCGAGTCCTGGCGAAAATCCCGTCGAGACAATCGCTGCATGACAGAGGCCGTACAGGCAGGCGTTCGCTGTTGAGAGCGCGCGGTTGATGTCGTCAGCGCCGCCCCACTGCCTCCGGTCGTAGCTTCGACCGTGCCACGGGACACCACTCGCCTCGCTCGCCTGGGCGTACGCCGTGCGCACGCGCACGCCCTCCTTGCCGCGGATCTGTTGCAGGGTGAGGTGCGCCTCGAGCACCTCGTCAAACCGCAACGCATACATCCGTCTCACGACCTGCATGCGTGACTTGGGGTCAGCCCACGTCGTAGCCTGAACCTGCAGATTCCTCGCTTGACGCGTCTCACCCAGCCCAGCTGCGTAGGTGCGAACAGCGTGCTCTCCCACCCACACAGTTGAGCAACCGCTGTCCGCCAGGCACTTCATCGCCTCGTGCGTGACCTTGGTCCCTGGCCCAAGCAACAGCGTGGAGAGGCACGACACTGGAACAGGGATCGACCCTTCCTTGCGCAGCACACGAATCGCGTCCTTCTCTCGGTCGACCACCGCGTGTTCAACGTAGAGAAACGTCCAGCCCTTCGCGAATCGCGGCAGGCTCTGGAGGGGTACCCGAGCGCTGTTGGGTGCCGACATGCGTCCTCCGACCGCGCCACAGCGCTTCCAGGCGTGAAAGGCCCAACCAGCGAACACGCCCACAACGGCTTCCCGCCGCCTGCCTCCCGGCGATGCTCGACCGACTCGCAGACGCACGTGGGGGATCTATGTGGGGGCACTCTAGACGTCGCCTCTTGCTCAGTCTCCGGTTGGCGCGATCGACAGCAGTCCCAACCCCAGCGCCTTGCCGCCACCGATGCCAGTCTCCAGCGCCGCACGAAACGCACCCACGTCCTCAACGCGCAGATGCCCGTCAAACTGAACCGCGCCCAGCGTGAGCTTGCGCCGTCCACCGGCGGATTTCCTCTTCCACCCGACCACATCGTCCAGCGCGCGCAGACCAACGGCCGGTGCCCCAGTGGTCAAACGACGGAGAGAGAAGCCCGACTCCTTGGCCCTCCGAGCCAGCCAGTCGAAGACGTCTGCCGGTGCGCGCAGCGGAACTCGGCGCCCTCGCCCTCCCTTGACGAAGAGCTGCCGACGCGGGTTTGCCTGCAGACGAAACCGCAGTTCCTGCCCGTCGACGAGGCTCGCGAAGGCCTCCCCGAGCGGCTTGGGCTGGGGTGGTCCTTCAAGAAAGTCTGCCGCCACATAGCCCGGAGGCAGTGCTGCCCAGTCAGGCTGGGCATGGCTCTGCACGTACAAGGTGGGGCTGGCCCCGTCGACTTCGAGCCGGAACAACACGCCCAGCTCCGCGCGCCCATGCTCGGCGTCTGGGAATGCGCACATGACTGTGCGGTGTAGCTCGTATCGATCACCGAGGTCACGCCGAACGCGGCGCTGTCGCGGGTCGAGGCGCATGCGAGAGAGAAACATCACCCGTCCTCCTTTGGCGTGAGCCACATGTCACGTACGAGCCTGGGGGCGTAGCGGCGGTCGCTTGAGCTGAACGACACCGGGACGTCTTGGCGACGGTCGCCCACCTCCCCTGGCGCGCACTCCACGACCGCTCTCAGTTGAGACACCGCCTGCCCGTCCTCTGTGGGCCAGCTGTGACGGCGCAGCGCGTCGACGCAGTCCGTCGCCAAGAGACCGTCTGGAATCCACGGCGGCAGCGATGGAACGAAGCCCTTGCGACCGAGAAAGAGAGGCCAGCGCGGGTCTGCCAAGGCCGCTTGTGCGGTCTCGAGCAGGTCGCGGTCGCCTTCGAGCGCAACCAGGAAGTCGGCGTCGGCCAGGTAGTGCCTCGTCGACAGCTGCGTCTCCGGTTTCGCTCCGCTCGCCTTGCCCACACCATAACTCTCGCCGCGAACAGTGCCGCCGCCAACGGTGTGATAGTCGGACTCAACGTTCCCTGGGCGGTCAACGCGTACTGCCATCTTCAGCGCCGCTAGGTCGCTGGGGTCGCACCCACGCGGTCGACCGAGCGCGCAGGCCAGCAGGCCGACGACCCCGCTCTTGCTCGGCTCCAGACCTGTATCTCGCAGACCAAATCGACTTCGTGTGCCCCACGACTGCATCGGACCCTGGCAGCGAATCAGAAGGGTTGTCGCCGTGCTCATGTCAGCGCCTCCTCGACGGCCGTGTACAGCTCCGACAGCGTGCCATCACGATGGTCGGGACTGATGCTGGCACGCTGGTCGAGCCGCACGCCGGCGTCGCCGTACATGCCAGCGAGCGCATCGTTGTGAGCCTCAAGCGCGGCGATGGACTGCCCAACGAGATCGTCGTCGCGACGGTTGACGCGAACGGGTCGGCTAAACGCGTTCGCGAGCGAGCACGGCGCGCCGCTGTTGCGGACCTTCACTCGGACGTATGCCGGAGCGTTGTGGGCGGCCATGGAGTTCTGCTTGCCGGACGGGATCGCCGCCACCGCCGCCTTCAGGAAGCCCAACGCAGCGCTGCGTGCGCTGTCGCGGTCGCCGTGGAGGTTGTCGGCCACCTGATCGACATGCACCGCCGCGTAGCGGTAGAAGCAGGCCGAGTTGAACTCGATGATGCCCATCATGCCTGCGCCCGTGTCCTCGTCTGGCTGCAGGTCGTCGACCGCGGTGTAGAAGTCCATCTCCACGTCGACCGCGTGGGTCGAGAGGGCGTGGGCCACCTGGCATGCCGCGTTGATCGACATGTTGCTGGTCTCGGCGACCATGCGGCCGAAGAGCGCGATGTCAGCCGCGTCCTGTTTGGTTCCGATGGCTTTCAGCGCATCGTTGAGGGACTTCTCGAGCTTGATGCCCTTGGGCTTCTTGGCCGCAGCGTCCTTCTCAAGCTTGGACGCCAGGTCGTCAAAGTGCTCGTTCAGAACCTCAGCGTAGCGGTTGATCTCTCCGGGCGAGACGTAGAGCAACACCTTCGTCTTGGGCGCCTTTCCCTCCGGCTTGTCGAACTTGTAGCCAGAGGCCTCCAGCGCCGCGACTGTCACCGCTTCGGCAGCCCCGCGATCGCGACCGAGGTCGGCGAGGGTGTCGGCGATGCGCCCCGCCAGCAGCTTGGTCCGCGTGCCGCGCTTGTTGCCGACCTCTGCCGCGAACGTCGGGTCGGTTCGGATGGCGCGCTTGAGACACTGGCTGGAGATGCGAGCACGCCGGAAGCCGCCGAACGTGCAGTCTTTCGGGCTGCCCGTGTCGTCACGGTTGAGGTTGCTGGGCGCGAAATTCTGGAGGATGTGGATCTCGAGTAGCATGGCTTCGTCCTTGGTGAGCTTGGAGTGATTCGTTGAGCTAGTCGCTCGTGGAGCTGGCTTCTGTGTGGGGGTTGGAGGACGGTCCCCAGTAGGAGCGCGCCCAGCTGCGCTGTACCCAGCCATCGGGGTTGTCCCAATGACGCAGATGCTGGAGCAGCAGGGCCCAGTCCACGGGCACCCCTGCGTCCTGGGAGCGGGCGAGCGCCACGATCTGCCGCAGGCGTGTTGGAAGCTGAGTGCGGTCACTGGCAAGCAGCGCCTGGAAGCGCTTCTCAGCGCTGGGGTGCTCACCTAGGCGTCGACAGGTCCAGCCCATGTCACCGCGCGCCCCGGCAGCTGGGTGCAACGAGAAGAGCGACGCCGTCAGGTAGTAGGGCCAATCTCGGCCTTCGCGGCTGTCGCTCGTTGGGACGTAGGGCGCGACGTGCGGGAACGTCGCTGCGGCGGCGCCTGGCGTTCGACCCAGACCCCGGCGGAGCGCAGCGAGCGCGCCGCGGTCGTCGCGGGAGCGCAGTTGCTTCAAGTGAGTGATGAGCGCCGGTTCAGACATGGGTCTCTCCTGGGTCCGCGTCGGGGTTCTTCGACGTCGGAGGTTGTGGGCGCAGGGGCGCTGACAACTTGCGCAATCGGGCGTTCAACGCACCCTCGCCTGCGACGACGCCTTCAAGCTGGCGAGCGATCCCGCCTTGGGCGAACTTGGAGCCGTGGTGGTAGCTCTGCTTGGCAGAACCCGCGACACAAGCAACCCAGCGCGCAAGCGTCGCGTGGCGCGTGCCGGGTGCCAGGTCCAGCAGAAAGTCTCTGAAATCCCGCTCGAGCCGCTCCCAGAATCCGGCGTGACGGAGCATGCGCAGAGCGACACGGCTCACGTCCTTCTTGTCGGCCTTCTTGTCGGCGGTCGCGAGCACCTTCTCGGCGCAGACCTTGAAGCTCCAGTGCAGCGCGTCGCCCACGTCTTCTGCGAAAGCGTTGGCCGCCGCGACGACGCCGACCAAGTTCGCGTCCTGCAGCAGTCGCACGGTGGCGGGAAGTTCCTCGACACGCCATGCAACGGGTTTCGCCTTGTCGTTGACCAGTCCGTAGCAACGCACCCGAAGTCGAGCGTCATCGCCGATCGACCGTGCGATCCTCGTGATACACGCCTGCCGAAGCACAGCTGGTCGTGAGTCGAAGCGCCCCCCTGCGGCCGCAAGCCCAAAGAGCGCACTCGCGTCGCGCCAGACCGCACGCTCAGCGCGCAGGGCCAGCGGTACTGGGCCACGCTTGTCGTCGAGCCTCTGAACCCAGAGTGGGCTCATCACCTTTGCTGCCTCGTCGACTGAGCTTCCTTGGGCCGCGAAGACATGGCTCACTGACCATGCCCCACTTGGGGCGGGCCGAGGAAGCAATCGCACGGCCCGAGCCGGGAGAGTGAGGTAGTCGAGGTAGCCCAGGGGCACCACCTTGCCAGGCTGCCGCGCCTCGTCGGTCTCCCACACGGGTCGGTCGTTTCCGACCCGCGCCATCGGCTGGTCCCCGTTGTGAACAAGCAAGTTGAGGAGCAGCGTCTGCGCCAGATTGTCGCCCTGAAGGAGCACCACGATGCCGCCCACCAGTGGCGCGTGTGACGCGTAGGGGTGCATGCCGAAGCGGTTGCTGGTAGGCCCTTTTCCGCCGCCGAGGGACCAGGCCTGGGCAGACACCAGCGAACGCGCTGCGACGGCCGCCGGCCAAGGCTCCGCTTCCGCGTCCGTGCTGTGGTTGAACAGAACTTTGTTGTTGCCGCTCGCTAGCTCGGGCCGGAGCACGCTCGCCGGGCTGGGGTCCGTTGGTGCGCCGTCCTTCGTGACAGTGACGAGGTCCGCAACCTGAAAGAAGGGCTGTTCTGGGTCAAACAGGTCGAATCGGTGTCGCCACTTCTCAAGGTAGGCCGAGATCGCCGCTACCGGGAGGCCGTCGCGCCAAAGTGCTCGCCACGCAGCTTGGTCCGCAGGTCCATCGATCGCACGATAGACGATCGCGAGCAGCAGGCGATGGAGCGCCACAGTGCACAACGGCGAGGCGTCGTCCAGCGAGGCGACGTCCTCTGCTCTGTCAAAGATCTCAGCAAGAGAGAGCTCTTCCGAGACTCCATCGAGGCGGGTGACCGGGAGCCACGGGGCGTCTACTAGATTGAATGAGGGCTGGCTCACTTGCTTGCCTCCGGAGGCACGAGAGGGGAAAGGCCACCCAGGCAGAGCCCGAGCAGCGGATGCAGGTGGAGGCGGTGTGTACCCAACATGGCGACTCCCTCCTGGTTAAAGACCAGAACCCTCGCGCCACGGAGGGCTCCGACGTTCGCCCACGCGGGTGGCAGCTCCGTGTGCATCAGCCTTCGAACCCAGCTCCGGTGAGAGACCGTGAGGCTCCTGCCCAGCACGGCGACGATGTCGCGCTGAGAGGGTCGGCAGCCCAGATCTACGAGAGGTCCGGACGGCCCCGCCCGAATCGCGCCGTCGTCATCAGTGGCGAGACACAAGAGCCGAACCGTTTGGTCGATGTCACGTGTCCGAACCGCCCGACCTGCGGGTAGCCCTGCGTCGACATCGTCATCCAGCGCAGCGTGGAGCTTGTCCAAGACCTCACCAGAGTTCATCGGCTTGGGCAACAAGTCTCGTGACGACGCGGATCGTTGGCCGCGACGGTGCTCTTGCAGGTCGCTGAGTGTCTCGTGCCACGCCTCCGCGACGGCGTCGCTGGGTGGGGATGTCGGCTCGTAGACTGCTGCAACCAACTCATCAATATCACCGGGATCAGACCAGGCGGTACGGTCTCCAAGCGTCAACCAGGTGCGCAACAGAATATGCGGGTGATATACAAACCTGGAGGTGCCAAAGTCAGGGCTGTCCGGGTCGCCACTTGGTGCAACAACGGTGAAGCGAGCCGACTCGATGTGCGACGGCCGCGCGATGTTGTGCCGCCAAAGACGACCAGCTCGCTGTAAGAGCAGGTCCACGGGAGCGAGGTCACTCACCATGGTGTCAAAATCGATGTCCAGGCTCTGCTCGACAACTTGGGTCGCCACGACGATGAGTCGTGAGACCCGCTCGCCGTGCTTGCCAAGGATTCTGGTCAAGCGGCCCTCAATTCGAATCCGGACCTCATGGGGCATGCGTGCGTGAAACACGATCAGGTCCGCCTCCGGCCAGCCAAGCTCAAGCAGTGCGGACGCGCACGCTTGAGCGCGGCCGACGGTGTTGCAAACCCACGCCGCACAGCCGCCCTTCGCCACCTGTCGCATCAGCTCCGCTGCTGTGTCGAGCGCGGTTTCATCACCAGGCCGCCACCCCAGGTTGACCTGCTTGCTCGGGGGAGGCGCCAGTTGGATCACCGAGCTCGTGGAATCAGCTTTGGTGCAGGTCACCCGAGGATAATGTTGCCCAGCGCACCCGTTCGGCGCGTCGGCCCCCCACGCCTGCAGCAGAGCGGTCCGCTGACTTGGCGGGAGCGTCGCGGAGAGCAGCACAACACGGCAGTCGAGTGCGCGCAGCCACTCCAGCAAGCGTTCGAGAATCCGGGACATGAACGCGTCGTACGCATGCACCTCATCGATGACCATCACCTTGCCACTCAGTCCGTACAGCCGAACCATGCCGTGTCGGCACTGCAGGACTGCCAACAACCCTTGATCGATTGTCCCGACGCTAAACGGGGCGAGCATGGTTCGCTTTCTAGATGCGAACCAGTGATCGGCGACCACGCTTCCTGGCGTCTGCCCGGGTCCGTCGACCGAGCGCATACGAAGCGCCTGGTAGGTTGGATTGATGCTCGCGGCGCCGTGCGCGAGGTGCAGATTGACCCTGGCGTCGGGATAGCTGTGTGCTAGGAATTCCGCCACTCGGTTGACCATTTGATTGCTCGTCGCCTGAGTCGGGAGAGCGAAGAAGAGGCCTGCGCCTTGGTCTGCTACAAGCCAGCGCTCCGCCACGCACAACGCCGCCTCTGTCTTGCCGCATCCAGTCGGAGCCTCCAAGATCAAGAGTCGAGCGTCGTCTGCGACCTGCGCGACGCCGCGCTGCAGCGGATTGGGAGCGAATGGAAACAACTCAGAGAAGGGCCTGTTGACCGAAGGCGGCCTCCAGCCAGACCAGCCCAGCGACTTCAAGGCCCGCCGCGCCTTGTGCCGGGCGGTCTTTAGGTACTCACCGTTCGCGTCAGCGTCGGGTTGATATTCGAAGTACATCGTGTTTGAGCCGACCCAATCAGCGACGGAAGTGAGTCCTGCGAGAGTTGCGACCCACGCGTCCGGGACGTCAGCAATCGCCGTCAGCTGACCTACGGGAAGCAGCGCCGCCAATCGGTCGACTGCCAGCATCCGTAGATTGTGCCAACCCGCGTCCCCGACTGCGTCGGTTGACATGGCAGAGTCCGGTGTCACCCAGCCGTGGTGTGACGCAACCGCCCTTCCCGCTGCGAACGCGACGTCTTCGGCCAGTTCCAGCCGAATGAGCTCAGTGCCGAGCAGGGCCGCACCGACTCGCCCGTGATCGCCACAAGCCAGCGGTCCAAATGCAAGCCCAAGGTCCTGCAAGGGTGCAGCGAGCGCCGGTACTTTCACTTGGAACCCCGGCGAGATCTTTCCCAGGTCATGGAGCGCGACCAACAGGCCCAGCGCTTCGATGCGCAAGCAGACGCCAGGACGAGGTTGCAGCAACAATCTCGACCGAACCTGGAGCGCGGGCAAGCGCAGGAGTTCGATGGCCACGGCGGCCACGTCCAGCATGTGTAGCAGGGCTGGGTGCGCGACGAGCCCCTCAGACGCGGCAGCCTTACCCCAGCACATCATCAGCAGCGTCGACTCCGAGGTATCGACTCTTGGATGCATGTCTGCGTCCGCTTGTTGTCGACCAGTCGTCACTAGAGAGTCCGATGGTGGGAGTCGTAGAATTCGTCCGCTCAGTCGGACCGTTCTTCAGCGTGTGGGGCCCTACCCGGCGCTAGTCCTGCTGTTGAGCGCCGTCGGTGCTCATTGGGCTTTGCTTTTGCCGTCTTTCCCGAGACCTCACGGCTGGGTCCTCTAGCAATGCTCTTTTCGTCGTCGCCAGCCGTGTAAGAGCACAATGAGGCATCCACGCACCCTTGTATGGACCTATACAGATGTTCAGTCCTTCGATGCGGCCCAGGACGAGTCGCGCGTCGACTCGATCTCGTTGCGCTCGGCCCCGGCAGCAAACGCCAGCTGCAGCGCCCGCCGCAGCGACAGGGGTGAACGAACCTCGATGTCGCCTCCGCCCGCCATCAGGCGTCGCACGACCTCATCCTCAAGCTCAAAGCGAAATCGCCGCTCAAGCGCCGGTGCAGACGTGTCGGTGTTCAACCACCTGTCCTCCTGCGAGCTGTGCCAAATCTCGGACTTGACCCACTTGGCCCAGTGGCCGCGCAGCACAACCGTCGCCCAGCGCGGCTCGCCCGTTCCGACGCCCATGCTTCTTTCGAGCCGGCTTCGCGCGTCGCGCGGCTCACGCTTTGCCAAGACGGTGAGCCGTTCGAGTTTGCTCATGCCGGCCAAGGAGAACACCCGCCCCTCTTGCGACTCGTGACACTGCCCGTGGAGATACAGGTGGTCATCGTGGTGATGGACGAACCATGGCGACACCTCTCGCCAGCGGGCCTCCCCGGACTGCCAGGGCGACAGATAGAGAAATCGCACGCGCCGTTGGGCCGCGCTCGCCTCAAGTAGAGGCAACAGGACGTCATCGTCTACCAAGTGCGTGCGCGTGCTCGACACCTCGAGCGCGCGAAGCTGCGCCCCCGCAACTGGAATCTCGGGCAGGCGCGCCACGAGCGCGTCCAGACGCCCCGCGAGCTGCACATCGACGCGAGCCAGTAGAGCTCGCGCGCCAGCGATGGCCACTGCGATCTCGCCTGGCGTCGCCTCAGTCGGTAGCTTCCAGTCTCGGTCCGTCAGATCGTACCCGCGTAGGCTACGTCGGTACTTCAGTGGCGCCCCGAGGTCTCCTCGCAGCACGTCAATATCGCGGCGCGCGGTGCTCGAGCTGACCGAAAACTTGTGCTCAAGCTTGCGCGCGTTCGGGTGGTGCCCTGTCCGTGCACGATCAATGAACCAAGCAAACCGCGTGCGCTGACGCATCGTCGCCTCCGAGAACAAACGGATCTTTCTGACGGACGCCCTAGCCATACCGACGCGCCGACAGGGCGTCAAGCCGCTGCGTCAGGTACAAACTCTCCGAATTCTCAAGGCACGTCCCAGCTCGTCACAGCGACACACGAGACGAACCGCAGCGTCGCTCGACACGCCCGCGCCAGCCCCCTCAGGGCACCGACGCCTTCACCGCCACCGGCGTGGTCGAGATGCCGCCCGACTTCTGCGTGCCCAGCTGCGCCGCGTTGTTGGCGCCCCAGCAGCGCACCTCGCCGTTCTTCCTCAGGGCGCAGGTGTGGGCGTCCCCTGCGCTGAGCGCCACGACCCCGTCGAGCCCCTGCACGGGCAGCGGCGCGATGGACTTGAACGTGGTGCCGATGCCGAGCTGGCCGCTGGTGTTGCCGCCCCAGCAGACC
>JAUIAC010000894.1 GCA_030425545.1 bacterium
GACCGACGCGCAGCCCCTGGACACCTCGTCATCGTCCCCGGCCCCGACACGGGGGCAGCCCTGGCGGACCGAGGTGCTCGCGCTGATGGCGCTGGCGCTGCTGCCGCGCATCTTGAAGATCGCGTCGACCGAGCTGTGGCTCGACGAGGCCTGCTCGGTGGAGCTGGCGCGGCAGGGCGTGGGCAACCTGCTCTCGACCCTGGCGACCACCGACGCGAGCCCGCATCCGCCGCTCTACTTCGTCGTGCTCTCATGGGTCACCGGGCTCCTGGGCGAAGGGCTCGGGCCGGTGCGCATGCCCTCGCTGATCGCGGGTGCGCTCCTGGTCGGCGGCACCGCTGAGGCGGGGCGACGGGTCGGCGGCCGCGCCGTCGGCCGCGTCGCCGGGCTGCTCGCCGCCCTGTCCCCGCTGGCGGTGCACTATAGCGTCGAGGCCCGCGCCTACACCCTGCTTGCGGCCCTGGCCTTGGCGCTCGTGCTCACGGTGGAGCGCTTCCTGGCGGAGGGGGGGCAGCGCCGCCTGGCGGCCGTGCTGGGCCTCGGCCTGGCGACGACCCTGACCCACTACTTCGGCCTGCTGCTGCTGCCCGCGCCCCTGCTGCTGGGCGTCTTCCACCGGCGCGCCCCCTCGGCCGGTCGCCGCACCGTGGCCGCGTTCAGCGCGCTGACCATCGCGGCGCTGCCCGGGCTCTGGTTGGCGGTGGGCCAGCTGGGCCGGGGCGCGGGCGGGACCACCTGGCTGTCGCCGCTGACGAACCTGCCGGAGGCCGCCCTGATCAGCCTGCAGGCCATGAGCGCCGGCACCCGGCTGCCCGAATACCTCGGCCACGCGGGGCTGATCCGCGTCAGCGACGGCAGCCACGCCGCCGGGACGGCCCTGACCGTGGTCGGGCTGGTGGGCGCGGCCACGTTGCCCTGGCTTCGGCGGGACCTCAGCGCGGCCTCCCGCGGGGCGTGGCGCGCGATGTGGGTCCTGGTGGCGCTCGCGATGCTCACCCCCCTGCTGCTCTCGGCGTGGCGCCCGCTCTACCTCCCGGGCCGCTACGAGCTGCCGGCCATGGCCGCGGTACACACCCTCGCCGTCGCGGGTTGGACGGCCCTGCTGAGCCGAGCGTGGGGGCTCGCGTGGCGCCGCCGCGGAGGTGCAGGGCGGCTGGCGCACGCGCCCGCGTGGGCCCTGGCGGCGGTGGTGCTGGCCTTGTCGGTGCAGTTCCTGCCCGCCTACCTGCGGCTGCACACGGTGCAGCCCTTCTCCCTCGCGACCATGACCATCCGCCGCAACGCCGGACCAGACAGCGCGGTGGTCTTCACCCACCTCACGGGGCCACCCTCGGCCTGGCAGCTGCGCCAGCGCGGCTACCGCGGCGGCACGCGCTACTTCCCCGCCAGTCAGGCGACGCACCCGTGCTGGCTCCGCCCCATGGCGCGCGGCGGCGACGCCCTGCTCCGGCGGGAGGGCGCGGACATCGCCGCAGACCTCGCCGCCGCCGGGACACGCGAGGCGTGGGTGATGACCGCGCTGCGACACAAGCGTCCCGCGCCACCGGCCGACACGCTCTACGCGTCCTTGCGCGCGGCCGGGTGGACCTTTCGCGGCAGCCGGGCGACCGGTCACTACGGCGTGGCGCGCTTTACCCTGGCCGCCCGGCCCCAGCGGCCGACCCAGGCGGCCCCGGCGCCCTGACGCGG
>JAUIAC010000177.1 GCA_030425545.1 bacterium
CAGGCGCCGTGGCGGCCGCAGCGGTGGGGCGGGGAGCCGGCGAGGTGGCGGTGGCGGCGGCGGGCAGGCGGGCGGGCGCCGCGCCGTTGGCGCGTGGCGCGCGGCCCCCGGGGCCTGGGCTTGCGTCAGGACTCGGGCGCTCCGCGGCGGCCGCCGTACGTGGCGCGGCTGCGCGGGTCGCCGGGTCGCCGGCCTGCGGCACCGGGCGGGCGCAGGAGGCCCCGCCGAGCGCGATGCCCCAGCAGAGCCAGGCCCGCGCCAGCGACGCCGCACCCGGCCACAGCCAGGTCGCGCGCGGCCGGCTCACCGGCATCCCCACACGCGCTGCAGCGTCGCCGCGTCGAGGACGCCGGTCCGCGCCCCCTCGGCGGAGATCCACCGGGGGAGCACCCCGGCTCCGCACGCCGGGAGCTTGGCGCCGCCGCAGCGGATGACCAACGACGCGGCGAAGGGGCCGAGCAACGCCTGGACGCCAGCGAGGCCCGGCGAGCCCACCTGCGCGACCACGCGCACGCCGCGGGCCTGCAGGCACCGGACCCGGGCGCGGGCCGCTCGGAGCCGGGTGATCTCGGCGTGGAGCAGCACGGGGCGGCGCGAGACGTAGCGCGCGTCGGCGGTGAGCCAGACGCGGCCGCCGACGCCGGGCTGGGCGGCGTCGCGCCACTGCACCTCCCACAGGGCGCCCCGCGGCAGCACGCGCAAGACCTGCACGGGCTGGCCGCGGGTCAGGCTGAGCCAGCGGCCACCGCGAAGCGCGGCGCGGCGCTCGGCGGCAGAGAGGCCGGCCGGCAGCGGGGTGGCGCCGAGGGGCGCGATGCGCGGGGCCCGCGGCCGGGGTGGGCCCGGGACCGGGGATGGGGCGCGGACCGGCGCCGGGGCGGCAGACGGCGCCGGGGCGGCAGACGGCGCAGGAGTAGGGGCGGGCGTAGGGGGCGGCGGGCTCGTCAGCGAGGCAGGGGCCACCGTGCGCGCCTCCGGCGGGATCCACGCGCCGGGCACGCTGCCCCGCGGCGCGGGGAGGCCGGACGGAGGCGCGCTGCGACCGGCGGCCGGGCGACCGCGCAGCCCCGGCGCAGCCTGCAGGCGGGGAGGCGCGTCCCCCCGCGCCGCGCGAGGCGCGGACCGGGGCTGCGCCCGCGCAGGCGACGGCTCCGCCGCGGCGACCGGGTCGGACTGAGGCCACCACGCGGCGGTCAGCGCGCCCGCGAGGGCCAGCGCGCGCACGGCGCCTGTCCAGCGGCGGGCGGACCCGGCGCGCTGCCCCGCGGTGTCGTGGCGAGCGGCCGACCCAGGTCGCGCCAGGGCGGCGGACCCGCCTGTGCGCGGCGCGGCAGGTCGGTTGCGGCGGCTCGTAGCCAAAGACGGCCTCCCCGTGCGCGGCCCCGTGCCACGTGGCGCCATGCTGCCGCAGGTCCCCGGGTACGTCACGACCTCGGCCCAGCGTGAGCCGGGTCCAAGTGGCCAACGCCGCCAGCGCGCCGCAGTATCAGCCTGCGCTGGCTCGCCCGGCGCAGGAGGACGACGCCCATGGGCGATGGCACACAGGGGTTGGCCTGGGCAGCGCTCGCCGTGGCGCCGGTGGCCCTGGTGGTCAGCCTGCTGCCGCTGCGCAGCGCGCCGCCGGCGTGGCGAGGCTGGCTCGCCGGCGCGGTGGGCGTCGGGGTCGCGCTGCGGGCCTTCGTGCCCGCGCGCTGGGTGATGTACTACACGGGCTACGACCTCTTCGACCGCGCCGTGACCGGGGAGCTGCCCGCCAAGTATGGCCCCGCGACCTACCTGCTCCACCGCGCCGTGCAGCAGCTGCTGCACCCCACGGGGGCGTCTCTCGAGACCTTCGAGCTGGTCCAGCGCCTCCACGGTGCGCTGCTGCCGGCCCTCGTGGCGGCCCTGGCCCGCGCCACCGGCGCGACGTGGCGGGTGGCCACGCTGGGGGCCGCCCTGGCGGCGACGACGCCGCTGCTGGTGCGGGACGCCGCCAGCGAGAGTCAGCTGGTGCCCGTGACCGTGTGGCTGCTGGCGGGCCTGGCCCTGGCGGCCCGGGGCGCCCGGCGAGACCGCCCCCAGTGGTCGCTGGTGGCGCTCGCGCTGGCGCCGCTGACGCTGTCCCTGCTCGGCCGACCGGAGCTGCTGGTGCTCGGCCCGCTGGCCGTCGCGGCGGCGCTCGCGACCCGGCGGGTCGACCGGAGGGCGGTGGCGGCCCTGGCCACGGCGGGTGTGGCGCTGGTGGTGCTGCGCGGCCTCGAGCTGCGAAGCGCCATGGCGGCGCAAGCGGCGCTGGGCAACACGCCCAAGGTGTTCGAGGTCGGTGTGCCGACCCTGGCGCTGACCCTGCTGCGCGACGGGCTGGTGCGGAAGTCGCTGCTGGTGCGGCCGTCGTTGACGCCGGTGCTGATCCCGGCGGCCATGGTGGCGGCGCTGGTGTGGTCACGCGGCCCTGCGCGACGGGCGGCCGGGCTCTGGACCGGGCTCGCGCTGCTCTGGCAGTGCGCCGCCACGGTCGACCTGCCCTGGCTGAGCCTGCCGCGGGTGCAGGCGCCGGCGGTGGCCCTGGGGTGTGTGGTGGCGGGCTACGGCGTCGACGGCCTGTGGGGGCGGTGGGTCGAAGCCCAGGGCCGGGCGCGGCGGCTGCGGCGCGCTCGGCTGGCCCTGGGGGCGGTCGCTGCCCTGTGGCTGGTGTCGTGCACCTGGACCCTGCCCGCCCTGCACTCGGCCACGCTGGCGGACGTGGAGCACGGCCTGCTGCGCACCGCGCTGGCGGCGGCTCGCCCGGGCGACACGGTGGGTCTGCGCCGCTGGAGCGACCCGCCGGACGAGCGGCTCCACCTACACGCGCCCACACGCGCCTTCGCCCGCGGCGTGCACGTGGTGCGGCTCGGCGAGCTCGCGGCGACCCGAGGGGCTGGACGACGTCTGGCGGTGCTGGGCACCCGCTGCCACATGCGCCGCTGCGACGCGAGCGGCGAGCACCCGGCCTGCGCGGACCTGCGCCGTCGCTACGCCCTGGTGCCGGTGGTCGAGCGCGCCGTGCAGGCCCCAGAGGCGCCGCTCCCCTGGCCCTTCGCCTCGCAGGTGCGACCGGCAAAGGGGCTGGTGGGCGACCTCGACTTCCCGTGGTGTGTGCGCAGCGGCGAGCTCACCGTGGGCGTCTACGAGCTGCGCGACCGACCCTGAGCGAGCGCCCTCCCGCCCGCCAGATCAGGCCTGAGCGGTCACGCCTGGCAGAGGATGGGGTGATCGTCGAAGGCGTAGTCGATGACGTGGGACTGCTCCACCACGTGGCTCGCCTTGCTGCCCGTGGCCGGGCTCGCCGACTCGGGCCGCGTCACCCGCCGGAAGGGGTACTTGCCGAAGATCCGACCGCCGAGGCGGAAGCGCATGAACACCCACGCGCCCATGTTCACCGGCTCTTCCTGCACCCACCGCACCTCGGTCCCCTCGGGGTAGGCGCCCAGCGTCGCCTCGAGCGCGTCGTGGGCCATGGGGTAGAGCTGCTCGACCCGCACGATGGCGTGGTCCATGGCGCCGCGCTTGTCCCGCTCCGCCAGCAGCTCGTAGTAGATCTTGCCGGAGCACAGCAGCACCCGCTTGCAGTCCGCCGGCGCCACCTCGGGGTCGGGGATGACCTCCTGAAAGCCCGTGGTCGCGAGCTCTTCGAGGGTCGACACCGCCTTGGGGTGGCGCAGCAGGCTCTTGGGGGTCATCACCACCAGGGGCTTGCGCACCTCGCGCTTGAGCTGCCGTCGCAGGCAGTGGAAGAGCTGCGCCGGCGTGGTCAGGTTGACCACCTGGATGTTGTCCTCGGCCGCCAGGGTCAGGAAGCGCTCGAGGCGCGCGGAGCTGTGCTCGGGGCCCTGTCCTTCGAAGCCGTGTGGCAGGAGCATCACCAGCCCGCTCAGCCGCTCCCACTTGTCCTCACTGCTGCTGATGAACTGGTCGATGATGACCTGCGCGCCGTTGGCGAAGTCGCCGAACTGGGCCTCCCACACCGTCAGGGCGTCGGGCCACTCGAGGCTGTAGCCGAAGTCGAAGCCGAGCACCGAGGTCTCGGAGAGCGGGCTGTCCCAGACCTGAAAGCGGGCCTGATCTGGCGCGAGCCGGTCCAGGGGCACACAGAGGCTGCCGTCCTTCTGGTCGTGCCACACGGCGTGCCGGTGGCTGAAGGTGCCGCGCCCCGCGTCCTGTCCGCTGAGCCGCACCGGGTGCCCTTCGGTGACCAGGGAGGCGAAGGCCAGGGCCTCCCCCGCTCCCCAGTCCAGCGCGCGCTCGCCGGCCGCCATCTCGCCGCGCTGCTTGATCAGCCGGCGCAGCTTGCTGTTGAGCGCGAAGCCCTTTGGCGCCTGGGTCATGGCGCCGAGCAGCTCGCTCAGCCGCTCGACCGGCACCGTGGTGTCGGCGGGCTTGGCCAAGCGCAGGTAGCCGCCGTGGTAGTTGTCCCAGTTGCCGCGGTGATCGATGGCGAGCGGGTCTGCGGGCGGCAGCGTCTCGTCGCGGGCGCGGGTGAGCCCCTCTTCGAGCCGCCGGTAACAGGCCGTCTCGATCTCGCGGACCTCGTCCTCGGTGATCGCGCCCAGCTCCAGCACGTTGCGGGTGTAGCTGGCCCGCACCGTCGGCTGCTTGTCGACCCACTTGTACATGAGCGGCTGGGTGAAGCGCGGCTCGTCGCCCTCGTTGTGGCCGTGGCGACGGAAGCAGTACATGTCGATGACCACGTCGCGCTTGAAGCGCTCGCGGAAGTCCATGGCCACCTTGATGACCTGGGCCACGGCGTCGGGATGCTCGCCGTTGACGTGGAAGATCGGGATCTCGAGCATCTTCGCCACGTCGGTGGCGTAGTGGCCGCTGCGGTAGGACTCCGGCGGCGTGGTGAAGCCGACCTGGTTGTTGACGATGACGTGGACCGTGCCGCCGACCGCGTAGCCGGGCAGCTGGCTCATGTTGAGCGACTCCTGCACGACCCCCTGGCCCGCGAAGGCCGAGTCGCCGTGGACCACCAGCGGCAGCACGCTGCGCCGCTCGATGTCCTGGACCCGCTCCTGCTTGCCGCGCACGCGCCCCTGCACCACCGGGGTCACGAACTCCAGGTGGCTCGGGTTGAAGGTCATGGACAGCAGCACGTCTTTGCCGGCCGCGGTCTTGTAGTAGCTGTTGAAGCCGAGGTGGTACTTCACGTCGCCGCGGCCGATGTGCTGCATGGCGTCGGCGTCCTCGAACTCCTCGAAGATCTGCTCCGGGTTCTTGCCGAGGATGTTGGCGAGCACGTTGAGGCGACCGCGGTGGGCCATGCCGACGATGACGTTGTCGACCCCGTGGAGCGCGGCCTCTTCGATGGCCAGGTCGAAGAGCGGCAGCAGGCTCTCTCCGCCCTCGAGCGAGAAGCGCTTGGCGCCCAGGTACTTTTTGTGGATGAAGGTCTCGAAGAGCTCGGCCTCGATCAGCCGGGTGAGGATGCGGACCTGAGCGTCGCGGGTCAGCGCGCGGTGGTTCTCGGTGTCCTCCATGCGCGCTTGCAGCCAGCGCTGCATGTGCAGGTCGTCGATGTGCATGAACTGCACGCCGATGTGCTTGCAGTAGGTGTTGCGCAGCCGCTGGATGATGCGGCGCAGCGTCATGACCTTGGCGTCGTGGAGCGTGCGGCTCGAGAAGGGCAGGTCGAGGTCGTCTTCGCTCAGGCCGTGAAAGCCCAGCTCCAGCTCCGGGTGGGTCTTGCGGCCCCGGCCCAAGGGATCGAGCTCGGCGATGGTGTGGCCGCGCACGCGGTAGGCGCGGATCAGGTGGTCGACGCGCTCCTGCCGCGCGTTGGTCTCGCGCAGGCGCCGCGTGACCACGTGGAAGAGGTTACGGGCGAGCGCGCCGTGCTTGTTGAGCAGCTCGTCGAGGGCGCCGCTCGGCAGCTTGAGCAGCTCGGCGGTGCTGTCGGCGATGGCGTCGGCGGAGCGGGGCAGGCTGTCCATGATCGCCAGCTCACCCACCACCTCGCCGCGCTGCAGCAGGGCGATGGTCTGACCACCACGCTCCACCCGCATGGTGCCGGCCGTGATGATGAAGAGCCCGTCCCCCAGGTCGCCCGCGCGAAAGAGCACCTGGTCGGGGATGAGCGTCACCGACGAGCAGACCTCGGCGACCAAGGCCAGCTCGGCGTCGGGCAGGTCGTTGAAGAGCAGCAGCGAGCGCAGCAGGGGCATGCGCTCCGCCACCAGCTCGGGGCGGCTCACGTGCGTGGGCAGGACGGTCGCGCCCGCGCCGTGCGGGCCCGCGTCGCTCGCCGCGCTGGGCGGGTTGAACAGGCTCGCGGGCTGGAAGCTCGGCTTCAGCGCGCCAGCAGGCGAGGCGGTCGAGCGCTCAGCGGCCTCTTCCGCGTCGAGCGCGGTGAATGCGGCGTGCCACTCGGCGTCCACGCTGGACGGATCTGCGCGCCACGCGTCGTAGAGCGACTCGAGGAAAGGCAGGTTGGCGGATGAGAGGTCGGCCGGGTCGAAGCCGATCGGCTGCCGAGGAGTGTCCATGGCGAAGGCCTCCGCCCGGCGTGAGGGAGGGCCGGGATAGGGCCGCGGAGGGTGGCCCAGCGGGTCGACCTTGTCCACCGAGCCGCGCGCGCTTTGCTTCGAGATCGCACGAGGGCGGCCCTGCGAGGAATCGATTGCGCGCGGTCTGCGGGTCCTGTAATCCGCCGTGCGTCAAACCCCACCTTCCCTCTTGGACCGGAGTTCTCCATGCATCGTGCATCGCCGCCTGATCCGCGGCTCAACAGACGACTGCGTCACTGCTGGGCCGCAGCTGGGCTCGCCCTCACCCTGCTCTCTGCCGGGTGCAGCGACGACCCCGGCGAGCGGACCGGCGACGACGCCGAGCTGGGCGCAGACGCGGCAGCCGACGGCGGCGCCATCGACGGCGGCGGCGGCGGCGGCAGCACCGGGCTGCCCGGCAGCGAGCAGCTGACGCTCGTGGCCGCCGGCGGCGTGGTCAAGAGCGCCAAGTACAAGATGGTCTTCGCCATCGCCCCCATGAACACCATCCCCATGTCGGCCAAGTCGACGAAGTACCAGCTTGTTGGCGGCCTCGTCCGCAACGCGGGAGGCCAGTAGCCATGCGATTTTCCACCCTCATCGCCTTCGCGGCGACCTTGCTCCTGACCCTCACCGCCTTCGCGCAGTCGCCGCAGCTGACCCACCAGGGCCGGCTCTACGACGCCGAGGGCAAGCCGGCCACCGGCGACGTGTCGCTGCGCTTCATCATCTACGACGCCAAGACCGGCGGCTCCGACCTGTGGACCGAGAACCACGACATCACCCTCGACGACGGCTGGTTCGCGGTGGCCCTCGGCTCGGAGACCGAGCTGCCCGAAGGCCTCTTCGAGGGCGGCCCGCGCTACATCGGCGTCACGGTCGGCGGCGACGACGAGATGACGCCCCGCACCCTGGTGGGCAGCGTGCCGCTGGCCATGGCCGCGGTGAACGTCACGGGCGACATCACGCCCAAGTCGATCACCATCAACGGGGTCAAGCTCTTCGACAAGGACGGCAAGTTCGTCGGACCCAAGGACGGCCTCAAGGGCGACCCCGGTCCGAAGGGTGACCCCGGCCCCAAGGGCGACGCGGGCCCCAAGGGCGACGCCCCGACGGTGGCCGCCGAGGCCAAGGGCACGAACTGCCCCGCCGGCGGCTTCAAGATCACGGCCGCGGGCGGCGGCGTCTCGTACGTGTGCAACGGTCAGGACGGCAACGCCGGCTCGGCCATCGCCATGAGCAGCGAGCCCACGGGCACCAACTGCCCCACGGGCGGCGTGAAGCTCACCTCGGGCAGCACCACCAGCTTCCTGTGCAACGGCGCGGCAGGCACCGACGGCAAGGACGGCGCTGGCGTCACGGGCGCGAGCGAGCCTCCCGGCCTGAACTGCGCCAACGGCGGCGCGAAGTACGTCTCCAGCGAGGGCACGACCTTTGTCTGCAACGGCAAGGACGGCACCAACGGCAAGGACGGCAAGGACGGCATCTCGGTGCTCATGACCTCGCTGGCCAAGGGCGCGACCTGCCCCGCCGGCGGCGTGAAGCTCGTGGCTGGCTCGGTGACGGCGAACATCTGCAACGGCGTCGCGGGCGCCAAGGGTGACCAGGGCCTCAAGGGCGACAAGGGCGACAAGGGCGACGCCGGACCCAAGGGCGACAAGGGCGCCAAGGGCGACAAGGGCGACACCGGACCCAAGGGCGCCGCTGGAGCACAGGGTCCCAAGGGCGACGCCGGACCCAAGGGTGACAAGGGCGCCACGGGTCCCCAGGGTCCCAAGGGCGACGCTGGCCCCAAGGGCGACAAGGGCGCGACGGGCCCCAAGGGCGACAAAGGTGACAAGGGCGCGACGGGTCCCCAGGGCCCCAAGGGCGACAAGGGCGACAAGGGCGCCGCGGGTCAGTCCGTGACCGTCAGCAGCGAGCCCAAGGGCAGCAACTGCAAGGAGGGCGGGCTGAAGCTCGCCTCGGCCAGCGGCACGAAGTACGTGTGCAACGGCGCCGCGGCTGCGGGCGGCTCGCCGGCCGACTACGCCGCGGTCAAGGACGCCAAGGGCACCCTGCTCGGCCGCCTGCTCCACTTCGACGCGGGCCGCGGCAAGGCCGGCCCCATGGTCACCATCGCCACGAGCAAGGGCTATGTCGTGTCGCTGCGCGTGGACAACGGCGGGGGCTACGAAGGCAACTACGTCTACTACTCGGGCGGCGGCTGCAGCGGCACGCCTTACCTGAACTCAGGGAGCAGCTCCAAGGTCTACAAGACCGCGGCGAAGAAGGCGTACTACCTCCACACCAGCGGCAAGTGGGCGATCCCCACCGTGATCGACGGCAACGGCGTGACCACGACGTCCAAGCAGTGGGGCGCGACCTCGTCGGGCTACCACCCGAACAACACCACGCCCTGCGGCGGCGGTAGCTCGTCGACGCGCTACACGTGGAAGCTGACCCCGACGACCCCGGCCACCATCGGCCTGCCGTCGAGCATCAGCGGTCCGCTGAAGATGCCCTTCTAGCAAACGGCTCGGGCCAGCGCTGGCTGCGTGACGCGAAGACGCCCCCGGGTTCCGTGAAGGAGCCCGGGGGCGTCGGCGTTCGCGGCGCGGCGCGGCGCTCAGTCGTCGCGCTTGGCCATCTTGCGCACCCGGGGGGGCGCCTTGTCGGTCAGCGGCTCGCAGAGGGGCCGCTTGTTGAGCTCGGGCTCGACCCCCTCTGGCTTGATCTTGCCCATGCGCAGGGCGCGGGCGATGACCTTGCGGGAGGCGCGACCGGGCTCGCCGCAGACCACCTCCGCCTTGAGCGCGAGGTCGATGGCCTCCTTCCAGCGGCCCTCTTTGACGATCTTCCGGGCCCGCGCGATCCAGATGCTCTGCGGATCGCCCTCGGACTTGCCGGGCTTCAGCGACCCCTTGCCCTTGAGCCGCGCGGCGCGGACCTTCTCGCGGCGCGCGCTGGCCCGCTCGGCCGCGCTGGCCCGCGCCTTGGCCCGGCCACAGCCGGCGCCGCCCTTGCCGCCGCGCCCACAGGTGCTGCGGATGTGCTCGATGTCGAGGGTGCCCCACGCGCGCTTGGACAGCGGCACCCACGCCCAGCGGCCGCGGTGCTGCCGGAGCATGCGCGCCTGGCGGACGTAGTGGACCTCTTCGCCCAGCGCGCCGTCGTAGAAGCGCCCGGAGACCACGGCGATGGCGGGGCGGTCGGGCAGCCCGGTGGGCAAGATGGTCGCCCACCCCGCAGAGAGCCAGAGGGCGTCCTGCGGCAGGGTCTTGGGCGCCCGGGTCAGCTCGTCGGCGGTCCACGAGGAGACGTCGGTGCCGGGGAAGGCGGCGACGAAGTGGTGGATGCGCCCCGTGTGCGTGCGGTTCTCGCCGGGCTCACGCGCGCGCCACTTGTGGAAGAGGCAGAGCTCGAGGATGCCGGCCTTGCCCGCGGCGGGCTTGACCGCCTTGGCGCCCGCCTTGGGCTTGGTGGCCTTGTTGAGCTCGGTCGAGACGTCGACGCCGCGGCGGGAGACCTCGATGCGACGCGAGAGCTTGAACGTGGCGTCGGGGGCCATGTTGGCGCAGGACTGCACCGGCAGCTGACGCGCGGGTCCTGCGCCGCTGGCCACCCGCCGCGGCAGGGGCGGCAGGGGCGGCAGCACGTCGCCCGGGGTCACCGAGCGCGGGGCAGGCACGGCCTTGGCGGGCTTGCCCTTGGCGGGCTTCTTGGCGGCGACGGCGGACTTGTCGTCCGGGGCGGGCTTGTGGGCGGCGCCGTCCCCGCCAGCCTCGTCGCCACACCCCGCGACGAGGAAGAGCGCGGCCACCAGGGCGGTCAGCGCTGCCCGGGCGACGCGGCGACGCGGGGCGTCGAGGGAGGGGGAACCAGCTGCGGCGAGAACTTGCACGGTCGAGGACTCCTCGCGACGCGCGGACCGGCCGACGTGTGCGTCAGGGCCTGCGCGATCGCACGTTGTGCGTAGCGCACGTCCTGCACCTTGGCCAGCAAATCGCGGCCAGCGCGGGGGCCGGAGCGCGCCCTCGCGCGGGGCCCAACCCCGCACGGGAGCGCCAGATCAGCGTCGCCGGCGCACCCCGAAGGCCACGCCCGCATCCCACCTGCGACGCGACACACGCGCGGAGGACGCCATGACCCAGACTCGACCCACCGGCCCGACCCCCCAGCCACACGCCCGCCCCGTGACGCGCATCGGCACCAGCGAGCGGGCGCAACGACCCCGCGCCATCGTCATCGGCGCCGGCTTCGGCGGGCTGAGCATGGGCATCCGCCTCGGCGCCATGGGCTACGACACGACCATCGTCGAGGCGCTCGACAAGCCGGGTGGGCGGGCCTACGTGCGAGAGCAGGACGGCTTTCGCTTCGACATGGGGCCCACGGTGATCACGGTGCCGC
>JAUIAC010000178.1 GCA_030425545.1 bacterium
GGCGGTGGCACGGCAGACGCCGCGGGGGATGACGCCGCCGCGGGCGCCGAGCTCGGCGCCGCGTGCAAGGCCGACGGCGACTGCGCCAGCGGGCTGTGTGGCTGGAGCCGCGCGGGCCTGGTGTGTGTGGCTCCGTGCGAGGGCGACGCATGTGCCGACGGCTTCGCCTGCGGCCCCAAGGACCCGACGGACAGCGCCAGCGCCAAGGCGTGCCTGGGCGTGCACCTCAACCTGTGCCGGCCCTGCAAGACCGACAGCGACTGTGGCCCAGCCGACAGCGTGTGCATCGACACCACCGACGACTCCGGTCGCTTCTGCGGCACGGCGTGCGCGGAGGCCAGCGACTGCCCCAAGGGCTTCACGTGTGGCGACACGGGGGCCCAGGGCAAGCGCTGCGTCCCCACCGCGGGCGAGTGCCTGTGCTCGGCGTGGGCGATTCACATCCAGGCTGACACGATCTGCGCGGTGAAGAACAACCAGGGCGCCTGCCCGGGTACACGCGCGTGCGGCGAGGGGGGCCTGCCCTCCTGTGCGGGCAAGACCCCCACGGCGGAGCTGTGTGACGCCCTCGACAACAACTGCGACGGCGCCACCGACGAGAACTTCAAGGGCGAGGCCTGCAAGCAGAGCAACGACGTGGGCACCTGCTTTGGCGTGGAGACCTGCGCCAAGGGCAAGCTCGGCTGTGACGCCGCGCTGCCAGCCAAGGAGACCTGCGACGGCAAGGACAACAACTGCAACGACAAGACCGACGAGGGCTTTGACGACACCGACCAGGACGGCAAGGCGGACTGCGTCGACGACGACGACGACGGCGACGGCGCCCTCGACGCGGCCGACAACTGCACGCTCACGGCCAACAAGGACCAGCTCGACACCGACCAGGACGGCCAGGGCGACGCCTGCGACCCTGACGACGACAACGACGGCGTGCTCGACCTCGTGGACAACTGCACGCTCACCGCCAACCCCAACCAGACCGACGACGACGGCGACGGCGAGGGCAACCAGTGCGACGCCGACGACGACAACGACAAGATCACCGACGACGAGGACAACTGCCCGATCTTCGCCAACCCCGACCAGCTCGACACCGACAAGGATCAGCAGGGCGACGCCTGCGACAACGACGACGATAACGACGGCGTGGTCGATCTGAGCGACAACTGCACGTTGACCGTGAACAAGGACCAGCTCGACACCGACAAGGACGGCGTGGGCGACGCCTGCGACCCGGACGACGACAACGACAAGGTCGTGGACGACAAGGACAACTGTCCGCTGGCCGCGAACGGCACGCAGACCGACACCGACAAGGACGGCAAGGGCGACGCCTGCGACGACGACGACGACGCGGACGGGGTGCTCGACCTGAGCGACAACTGCACGCTCACCGCCAACAAGAACCAGGAGGACCTCGACAAGGACGGCCTGGGCGACGTCTGCGATGACGACGACGACGGCGACAAGACGCCGGACGGCAAGGACAACTGCCCGGTCACCGCCAACGCCGACCAGGCCGACTACGACAAGGACGGCAAGGGCGACGCCTGCGACGAGGACGACGACGACGACGGCATCCCCGACGACAAGGACAACTGCCCGCTCTTCAAGGGCACCGACAACAAGGACAACGACAAGGACGGCAAGGGCGACATCTGCGACCCGGACGACGACAACGACCAGGTCGACGACGTCACCGACAACTGCCCCTTCGTCGCCAACAACGACCAGCAAGACACCGACAAGGACAAGAAGGGCGACGCCTGCGACGACGACGACGACGGCGACAACGACCCCGACAAGACGGACTGCAAGCCCCTCGACCCGACCATCCACGGCAAGGCGACCGAGGTGTGTGACGGCAAGGACAACGACTGCGACGGCGACACCGACCCCGAAGACAGCGAGCAGTGCACGACCTACTACCCGGACACCGACAAGGACGGCTACGGCATCAAGGCGCCGGCGCGCTGCCTGTGCAAGGCGCTCGCGCCGTGGACCGTGACCAACATCGCCAAGGTCGACTGCAAGCCGCTCGACAAGAACGTGCACCCCGGCGCGACCGAGAAGTGCGGCGACACCATCGACAACGACTGCAACGGCAAGACCGACGAGGCCAACGCCTCCGGGTGCACCAAGTACTACCTGGACAACGACGGCGACGGCTACGGCGTCGGCTCTGCCCAGTGCCTGTGCAAGCCGGTGGGCAAGGTCAAGGCGACCAAGGGTGGCGACTGCTACGACAAGAACAAGAACGCCTACCCGGGGCAGGGCAAGTGGTTCACAAGCCACCGCGGGGACAACAAGTGGGACTACAACTGCAACGGCAAGTCGGACACCCAGTACGGCAGCAACGGCAAGTGCTCCGGCGCGCTGTGGATCTGTAGCACCACCAAGAACTTCACCTCGGCCGTGGCCTGCGGCGCCCAGGGCGACTATGTCACCAATTGCTCTGGGTTCACCTGCGGCAAGTCGACTGAGAAACGGACGCAGGGCTGCCACTAGTGGTCTGTCGTACGCGTGTGTGGCGCCGCGAGCTCGGCCGATGAGCGGGCGGCTGGCGCCGAGCCCCACTGGCGTGTTGCACGTGGGCAACGCGCGCAGCTTGCTGTGGGCCTGGCTCTCGGCCCGCGCGGCCGGCCTGCGGATATTGCTGCGGGTCGAGGACCTGCTACCGGGCGCGCCGGAGCACATCGCGTCGGTCCTCGCCGACATGCGCTGGTTGGGGTTGGACTGGGACGCCCCCGCGCCCGAGCTGGAGGGGCTCGCCCACGCGTCGGAGCTCGAGCTCGGGCCGGCGAGCGACGGGAGCCGCGGCGAGCCCTCGTTTGTGCTGCAGAGCCGCCGCAGCGAGGTCTACCGCAGGGTCTTGGCCCGGCTGACCGAGGCGGGGCTGGTGTATCCCTGCGTGTGCACCCGCAAAGACATCGCCCGCGCCAGCCGCGCCCCCCATGCCGAGGACAAGGGCCGCGCCTACCCGGGCACGTGTCGCGGCCGCTTCGAGGACCTGGGTGAGGCCATCCGGTGGGAGGGAGCCCAGGCGCTGCGTCTCGGTCGACCGCCCGTGGGAGCGGCCCTGCGGCTGCGCGTACCGGACACGCCGGTGGACTTCGTCGACGCGCTCCACGGGGCCTGTCAGGTGCACCTGCCGAGCGACTGTGGCGACTTCGTGATTCGCAAGAAAGACGGGCTGTTCGCCTACATGTTCGCGGTCGTGGTCGACGACCTGGCCATGGGCGTTACGGAGGTGGTGCGGGGAGATGACCTGCTCGACTGCACCGGGCAGCAGGTCGCGCTCTACCGTGCCTTGGCCGAGCACCTGCAGCCGGGCGACCTGGGCCCCGGCGCGACGCCGGTGGGCGAGCCCACGTGGACCCACGTGCCGCTCGTGCTGGGGGACGACGGCCGCCGCCTGGCCAAGCGCAACCGGTCTGTGCACGTGCGGCAGCTCGCGGCGCAGGGCGTGGCGCCGCGGGAGCTGCGGCGGTGGCTGGCGACGAGCCTGGGCCTGCCGCAGAGCGGAGACCTGGCCGAGCTGGTCGCGGCCTGGCCGACGGCGAGCCCGCCGCGTGACGCCGTGGTCTTCACCGAGCTGGCCTGAGCGCACCGCCGCGCCTGAACGCCGCACCCAACGCCGCGCCCCCAAAACGCGGCGCGGCCGCCCAGGGGACGACCGCGCGCGTCGCGAGCGAGGGTGTCGCTGAAGCGGCCCGGTGTCGGGACGTTCAGCCGAGCCGCAGGCTCAGTAGCTCGACAGGTTGTACTGCCCGGCGTCGACCGCGCCCTTGGCCAGCACCCGCTTGAGCGCGACGATGTTCGCCGGCACGTGGGCGCTGAGCTTGTCGAGCTTGGCGGCGTAGGTGCCGAACTCGTCGTCGCCGTCGTAGATGGACTCGACCAGGCGCCACGCCGCGACCACGCCGCGGTCCAGCGCCTCGTAGGCGGCGACCTTGCAGGCCGCCTCGGCGCCCGCGCTGCCCTGCTGCTTGGCGCGCGCGATGCCCGAGTCGACGGCGTAGCAGTCGATGATCAGGTTGGCGAGGCCCACCAGGGTCTCCTGCTCCTTGTCGAGGCTGATGCCGTACTTGCTCGTGGCCGCCTGGAAGACGGTCATGGCGAGCCACTTGAGCCGCTGCAGGGCGAACTCCGCGCGGGCCAGGCCCTCGTCGGCGGGCAGCGAGGGGACGCCGCCCGTGGCCAGCCGCTTCTCCATGTCGCCCATGGCCTGCTCGATGTCGAGACGGCCGGTCATCACCCGCTTGATCAGCGTGCCGGGCACGAGCAAGCGGTTGATCTCGTTGGTGCCCTCGAAGATGCGGTTGACGCGCGCGTCGCGGTAGAACTTCTCGATGCTGTAGTCCTCGACGAAGCCGTAGCCGCCGTGCCACTGGAAGCAGCGGTCGAGGATGCGGTCGAGGGCCTCCGACGAGTAGACCTTGGAGATGGACGCCTCGATGACGTACTCCTCCACCGCCGCCATCAGCACCTTGGGGTCGGTGTGGTCCTTGCCCTCGAGGCGGGCGTCGATCATCCCGGCGATGCGGTAGTTCAGCGCCTCGCCGAGGTAGATCTGCACCACACAGTCCGCGACCATCTCGCGGATGGCGCCGAAGTCGACGACGCGCGTCCGGAACTGCTGGCGGTCCGAGGCGTAGCCCAGCGACTCCTTGAGCGCGCGCTTGGCGCCGCCGATGACGCTCGCGCCGAGCTTGAAGCGGCCGAGGTTCAGCGTGTTGAAGGCGACGTGGTGGCCCTTGCCGATCTGGCCCAGCACGTTCTCCTTCGGCACGGGCGCGTCGTTGAAGATGAGCTGGCGGGTCGACGAACCGCGCAGGCCCATCTTGTGCTCCTCGGCGCCGACGGTGAAGCCGGGGGTGTCCCGGTCGACGATGAAGGCGGTGAACTTGTCGCCGTCGACCTTGGCGAAGACGATGGCCACGTCGGCCCAGGCGGCGTTGCTGATCCACTGCTTGGTGCCGTTGAAGAGGTAGTGCGTGCCGGCCTCGTTGAGCACGGCGGTCGTTCGCGCGCTGAGGGCGTCGGAGCCGGAGCCGGGCTCGGAGAGGGCGTAGCAGCTGACCAGCTCGCCGGTGCCGATCTTGGTGGCGTACTTCTTCTTCTGCGCGTCCGTGCCGAAGAGGAGGATGGGCGCCAGGCCGATGCCGCTGTGGGCGCCGTAGGTCACGCTGAAGTCGCCGTTGGCGCCGAGCTTCTCGCAGATCAGCAGGGCCGTGCGCTTGTCGGCGCCGAGGCCGTCGTACTTCTCCGGCACCTCGATGAGGGCGAAGCCGAGGTCGCAGGCCTTGCGCAGCTTGTCGACCATGACGCAGTCGGCCTTGCCCTGGGCGCTCTCGAGCAGGCGCTCGTCGGGGACGATCTCCTTGTCGACGAACTTGTCTGCCTGCTCGGCGATGGAGCGCTGGATCTCGTCGAAGTCCTCGGGGGTGAAGATGGGGCGGGCGCCTGCGGCTTCGGTGAGGAAGGCGCCGCCTGCTGCGGCCAGGGTCTGGGTGGATGCCATGGAGGACTCCTCGGGTGAGGCCGGCGTGAACGTGGGTGGCGGCCTGGGTGGTGCGACGCGCGCGGCTCGGGGTGAGGGCGCCGCGCGCGTCGGGTGCGTCGGGTGCGGGCCGGAAGAAGGCGGGAGCGTCTGGGCCCGGTCGCGCGGCGCGGAATCTACCGAGGAAGCCTGCAAGCGACAAGGCCGCGGCGTTGGTGCGCCGCGCCGCCGTGCCCAGCAGCGCGGCGCCAGGACGTGGGGTACCCTGCGGCCCCTCCAGGAGGTCCTTGATGTGCGCCGCCCCCGTCCCCCCTGTCTACCGCCGCCACGCGGGCCGCTGGACGGCCCTGTTGCTCGCCCTCGCCCTCGCAGGCTGTGGCCGCTCGCCCAGTCGCGCTCCCCAGCCCAACCCGCCAGAGGGGCCGGCACCGGCCGCGGAGTCGCTCGCCGCGGCGCAGCGCCTGGGCGAGGTCGCGCCGCGGCCGATCTCCGGTGCCATGCTCGCCAAGGTGGCGCGTGCCAACGCGGCCTCTCCCGGTGCGGCGGCGTCGCCGGTGCCGACCCCCTCGCGGACGCGCTGCGCCACGGGCAAGTCGTTCGCGGTGGCCACCGCGCACCCCCTCGCGACCAAGGCTGCTGAAGACACGTTGGCCCGAGGCGGCACGGCGGTCGACGCCCTGGTGGCGGCGAGCTTCATGCTCACCGTGGTGACGCCGCAGTCCACAGGCATCGGCGGGGGCGGCTTCGCCATCGTCTGGCCCGGCCGCTCCGCCGCGACGAAGTCCGCGAGGGCCTTCGCCCTCGACTTCCGCGAGCAGGCGCCGGCGGCAGGCAGGCGCGCGCACTACCTGGGCGACGACGGGCGCGCGGTGCCCAAGCGCTCGCAGCGGCACGGGCTCGCGGTCGGCGTGCCGGGCTACGTGGCGGGGCTTTGGGCGCTGCACCGGCGGTGGGGGAAGCGCCCCTGGGCCGAGCTGGTGGCGCCGGCGGTGCGCGTCGCCGAGCGGGGCTTCGTCATGGGACCGCCCGTGCTCGACGCTGCCAGCTCGGTCTGGGACCAGCTGCACCCCAACGCCAAGGTGCTGCTCTCGCGGTCCGGCGTGCCCCCCAAGAAGGGCGCAGTGCTGCGGCAGCCGGCGCTGGGCAAGACGCTCCGGAAGATCGGCGTCGACGGCCCCAAGGGCTTCTATGGCGGCGCGGTGGCCAAGGACATCGTGGCGACGGTCCGGCAGACCGGGGGCCACCTCAGTGAGGCCGATCTCGCCGGTTACAAGCCGCGCTGGCGCGCTCCGCTGACGGGCAAGGTCCTGGCGCCCTGGCCGGGCGCTCCGGCCGGCTCCGGCGTCACGCGGCCGCTGACCGTCTACACCATGCCGCAGCCGTCCGCGGGCGGCGCGCAGCTGCTCACCCTGTTCGAGCAGCTCGCCGACATCCTCGCGCTGGCCAAGACCGACCGCTGCAGCGATGGGAGCGAGTCCATCGCGAACCTCGACACGAACCCGGCGGCCACCCACGCTCTGGTGGAGGTCATGCGCCGTGCCTTTCAGCTGCGCCTCGCCTTCTCCGGCGACACCCCCACCCCGGCCAAGACGCTCGACGAGGTCTATCCGGCGAAGTTCCGTGCTCAGCTCCGCAAGACCTTCGATGCGAACAAGGCGACGAAGAGCACGCGCCTCGGTACGGGTCGCAAGCTCGAAGGCCACGCCAACACCAGCCACGTGTCCATCATCGATGCGGACGGCATGGCCGTGAGCTCGACCCACACGGTGAACCTGCTCTTCGGCAGCGGCATCGTCGCCCCCAAGAGCGGCGTGTGGCTCAACAACGAGCTCGACGACTTCTCGTTCACCCTCAAGGACAGCAACTACTTCGGCCTGGCCGGCAGCAAGGCCAACCTCTTTCGGCCCGGGGCACGGCCAGTGAGCTCCATGTCCCCGGCTATCGTGGTTGAGCCCCGCGGCGTGGCGCTTGTCATCGGGTCGCCAGGCGGCACGCGGATCCCCACGGCGGTCTTTCAGGCGGCGTGGCGGCACCTCTTCGCCGGCCAGCCCCTCGGCCCCGCGGTGGACGCGCCGCGGCTGCATCACCAGGCCTTCCCGGACGAGGTGTGGGTGCAGGAGGGCGAGGGGGTGAAGCGGTGGAAGAGCGCGCTGGAGAAGCTCGGCCACAAGACCGTGACCAAGGCGCCGTGGTGCGACGTGCAGGCGGTGGCGCGGCGCTGGCCCGCTCCCCAGGGGAAGGCTGCCGCCCGCTGCCCACGCAAGCCGGCGGCCGTGCGCAAGCCCGCGTTCTTGCGCAAGATCGTGAAGAAGGAGGAGCTGGGCCGCGCCCTCGACAAGCTCACAGCCGCCGGCGCAGCTACGAAGCTCTTTCGCGAGGCGCCGCCCGGCATGACGCCTCGCTGCAAGGCTGGCAACGGGCAGGTCTACAAGGCGGTCTCGGACGTGCGGGGCGAGGGCAGCGCGGCAGCGCGGTGACCCGCTACCCCTGCGGCGCCCGCGACAACACGATGTTGAAGTCACCCGTGCCCAGCGCGCCGTAGAGGCGGGTCCACAGCAGCAGCCAGGCCTCCTGCCCGCGCGCCGCGTGGATGGGGCCGAGGTCGACGAAGTGCTGCCAACCGAACCACGCCTGCAGCCACCCCCGCACCAGCGCCTTGGCCTCGGCGTCGTCGCCACAGAGGGGCAGCACGTGCTCCCCGGGGAGCTTCGCTGGCGCGACCATGACCGAGGCCGCGACGGTGTTCAGCGCCTTGACCACGCGCGCCTCGGGCGCCAGCGCCTGCAGCTGCTCACCGAGCGAGTCGGTGTTGCCCACGGCCAGGCTCGGCGGGAAGCCCTGGGAGAAGTCGAGCGGGTTCGCCACGTCGACGAGCACCTTGCCCGCGAGGCGCTCCACGCCTGCAGCGCGCACGGCCGCCACGCTGTGCAGCCCCGAGGTGCAGTTCAGCACCACCTCACCGTGCGCGGCCGCGTCGGCGAAGGTGCCGTAGCGCCGGTTGGGGGCCTCCGCCGCCCAGCCCTCGCCGACCTCGTGGGGCGTCGCGCGACCGGCGAGCATCACGTCGTGCCCGGCCGCGCTCAGGTGGGCTCCGAGCGTGCGTCCCACGCCCCCGGTCCCCAAGATGCCGATCTTCATGCGCTGTCTCCCTGGCTTTGAGGCCACCTCGAGCGGCCGTGGCCCACCTTGCCCCAGACCTGTGGCGGCGACCACACCAGACTACGCTTCCGCCTTCCACCCGATGTCCACGTGCGAGCCGTCGCAATAGGGCTTGTTCTTCGACGCACCGCAGCGGCACAACACAAACTTGTCCGGACTCGCGCCCTTGGCGAGCCGCGGCTGCGCGAGGGCGACGCCGCTGACCCGGTAGGGACCGTCTCGCTCGACGGTGATCCCCGCGCTGTCCGGGAGCAGGTGCGCCGGGGTTGCCCCGTGGACGCTGAGCCGGAGCGCCCCGGACGGACACGCCTGCACGACCTCCCTCAGGCCGGCCTCGGAGGCGTTGTCGGGCACGATCCACGGCGTCCGCGACGAGTCGAACGCCGCCTTCTGACGTCGCCCGCACTCCGCGGCGTGCGAACAGAGCAGACGGTTGTAGTGGACCGACGCAGGCTCGCCAGCGTAGGTCAGGATCTGGTCCTTGCTCGCGTCCGTCTCCGCGCTGCTGTCAAAGGCGATGTCGTTGTGCGAGCCGTCGCAGAACGGCTTGCGCTTCGACGCGCCGCAGCGGCACAGCGCCATCACCGGGCGCAGCTCCAACGCGCCGCCGTCCGCGTCGGTCAGCGACGGCGCCTGCGTGACCACCAGGGGGCCACCGTCGCGCGCCTCGATGGTCGGTCCTGACACGGGGGTCACGCTGATGCGTCCGCGAAGCGCCAGGCCATCGCGGATGTTGAGCCCAATCATCACGACACAGAACAGCTCGCCCAGGATCTCGACGCCCTGCACGCCGTAGTAGCGCGCGTCGAAGGCCCCCGATGCGGCCCAGGACGAGAGAAAGTAGGCGCTCGGCAGCAGGACCAAGAGCGTGGTCATGAACGCCCGCGGCCCGCGTTTCTGCTTCTCGAGGGCGAGCGAGTCGGTGCGCGTGCCGAGCAGCGCGACCCCGGAGCCGCCTGCGGCCAGCAGCGCCAGGACCTGAACGAACATGCCCATGAAGATCAACCGCTTGACCAGCGCCACCGTATCCGGGGCGCCCACTAGGGCCGAGAGGCCGGTCGCGCTCAGAGAGGCCAGCGCGCAGACGAAGCCCAGGACGCCGCCGGGGAGAGACCAGAGATGGACGTGTTGTCCGATGTGCTGGGGTGGCTTCGCGTCGAGGGCACCGTCAGCCGCCGCACGGAGTTCACCGCCCCGTGGGGCGTCTCCTACCAGCCGAGCCAGCTCTTCTCGTTCATGACCGTGGAGCAGGGGGGCTGCGTCTTCTGCCCCAAGGGCCACCCCGCCATCGCGCTCGAGACGGGCGACGTCGTGATGTTCTCGCCCGGGACGAGCGCGACCCTCTCGGACCAGCCTGACACCCCAGTCCGCCCCTACGCCGAGATCCTCGAGGAGACCCAGGTGGACCACCAGCGAGACGAGCTTCTGAGCCGGTATCCAGCCTTGACCTACGGTGGAGGCGGTCGTCGCTGCGTCATCCGCGCCTGGGGACTGCGCTTTGACAGCTTCGAGCGCCACCCGCTGCTCTCGCTGCTGCCGCCCTTCATCCACATCAGCAACGAGCGGCGCGCCGACCTTCCCTGGCTCGACACCACGCTGCGCTTCATCCGCCACGAGACGCAGGCCGCCGGCGACGGCTCCGAGATGATGGCGGTGCGCCTTGTCGACCTGCTCTTTGTCCAGGTCATTCGCGCGTGGTTCGAGCAGCAGCCACCGGGGGAGGCCGGCTGGCTCGGCGCGCTGCGGGACAAGGCCATCCGCCGGGCGCTCACCCTGCTGCACAAGCGGCCGGCGGATCCGTGGACCGTGGAGGCCCTCGGCCGGGCCACGGGCATGTCGCGCTCGACCTTCTCTGCGCGCTTCGGTGCGCTGGTGGGGACCACTCCCATGCGCTACCTGACGCAGCTGCGCATGAACCTCGCGGCGCACGCGCTCCGCGGCGACGTCCACGTGAGCGTGGCCGAGGTCGCAGGGCGGGTCGGCTATGACACCGAGTCGTCCTTCGGGCGCGCGTTCAAGCGGCAGTTTGCGGTGTCCCCCGCCGCCTTTCGGCGCCAGCACGCTGCCCAGGGGCACGACCGGCCGCGATGAGGCCCTGCCCCCGCGCTAAAACCACCACGCGCCCACCGGTTGGCCGGCAGGCGCGTGGGGTGCGTTCAGCGCTCGGTCAGATGCCGGCGGCTTCCTTGAGCATGGCC
>JAUIAC010000895.1 GCA_030425545.1 bacterium
CCATCATCTGCAGCAAGGGGGGCCTCGACGAGTGCTACCCCGCGCTGGTGCTCGCCAACGCCGCGCGCATGGAGGGCATCGACACCGTCGTGTTCTTCACCTTCTACGGCCTCGACGCGGTGACCGAAGACAAGGTCGACCACCTGCACGTGAACATGGCCGGCAACCCGGCCAGCCCGATGCCGACCATGATCGCCGGCCTGCCGGGCATGGAGAGCCTGGCCGCGAAGATGATGAAGTCGAAGATGGACGACCTCGACCTGCCCTCGGTGCGGGAGATGTTGGAGATGCTCGACGAGGCGGGCGCGGAGCTCTACGGCTGCCTGCTGGCCATGGAGATGTTCGACCGCAAGCGCGAGGAGCTGCTGCCGCAGGTGCGCGACGTCATCACGGCCGGCGACTTCTACCACATGAGCGAGGGCGCCCAGATCATCTTTACCTAGCAACCTCAGCTTGTTGTGCGCCCTCGCGGCCGCCGATCAGGTGCGCGGCACCGGCACGCCCTGGTCGTCCATGGACTTGAGGATCTCGTCCATGACCGGCCGCAGGCGCTGCTGCAGCTCGCGGCTGAGCCGGTCTCGCTCGCCGGGGTCCATCTGCTGCCACAGCGTCTCCGCCCGCTTGAGATCGACGTCGCTGCTCTGGTGAAAGCGCTCGAGGGCCCGCGCGATGCGCGCCGGGTCACCGTGTGCGGCGCGGATCTCGTCGCGGATGCCGACCATCAGCTTCTCCATGCGCAGCAGCATCTGCCGAGACTCGCTCATGGGCGGCAGGTAGGCGGCGTGGCCGGTCGGGGGGCGCGCCACGGGCCGGAGCGGGGGCAGCTGTCCCGGCAGCCGCAGCGCGACCCGGTTGTCGGGCACCACCGCCTGCACCCGCGTGCGGGTCACGCGCGGGGGCGCCGGGCGACGAGCGCGCGAGGCTCGGGCGTTGAGGCGGTCGTCGCCAGGGCCTGCAGCCGGCTCGTCCCCACCGTCCCCAAGCTCGTCGTCCGTGGACCCAGGGTCTTGGGGCGCGGCCCCGTCGCCGCCGGGCAGATCGCTCAAGCTCACGGCCACGAACAGAGCGGTGGCCACCACCACCGTCGCCACCGTGAAGACACCCAGCCGGCTCATGTCAGCGCCCTCCTCGTGGGTGACTCCGGTGCACAACCGGCGGGGTCCGCTCGCCATTCCGCAGCGGCGAGCTCGGCGCCGCGCTCAGGGTCGCGGGCCGCCGCGGGTCGCGGTCGAGGCGCTGGATCGCGGCGTGGACCAGGGGCCAGTGCTTCGGCCGCACCACCACGATCAGCCGGTCGCGGTCCGGCACCACCCGCAGGTCGCGCACCTTGCGCGCGAGCGCCTGTCGGATCAGGGGCGCGAGCGTGCGCGGCGGGCGGGTGTGCACGCGCACGAGGTAGATGCGGCGGCTGCCACCCGGCGCGTCGAGCCAGCCCAACCAGCGACGGGCCGCGCGCGCATCGCCGGCGTCGGCGGGCAGCAGCACCGCGTTGCCCCGGTCGAGCGGACGCACGTGGATGCCGGAGAGGCGCAGCAGCGCCTTGGCCGCAGCGGCCGCGTCCACATGACGCAGGGTCAGCGTGGCCCGACCGCCACGGAGCGTGGGGCGCAGCGGCGCGATCACGCCGTGCCCCCGCCGGAGCGTCAGCCCCAGCCCGTGGACCCGCAGCGCGGCGCGCAGCAG
>JAUIAC010000896.1 GCA_030425545.1 bacterium
GCGGCCATGCAGCGCGTCCGCGACTACGCCGCCAAGGGCGCCCTGGCGATGATCGATCACGCCAACCACAAGCCCTCGGTCCGCGGCCGCAAGCCCAAGGTCGGCGGGCACCAGGCCTCGACCATGAGCCTGCTCGACGTGCTCGCGGCCCTGTACCTGCACGTCAAGCGCCCCCAGGACCGCGTCGCCGTGAAGCCGCACGCCGCGCCCGGCCTCTACAGCCTGATGCACCTGCTCGGCGAGCTCCCCCGGGCCGACATGGACCGGTTGCGCGAGTACAAGGGGCCGCAGCCCTATCCCACCAAGACCAAGGCGCCGCGCTATGTCGACTACACCACCTCGTCCGAGGCGCTCGGGGTGTGCGCGGCGGTCTACGACGCCTACGGCGCGGTCGTGCAGAACCGGGCGCTGACGCCGCTGGGGGCGCCGCGAGTCGACGCGCTCTACTACGGTCTGTCCGGCGACGGCGAGCTGACCGAGGGGCAGATCGACGAGTCGCTCTACGACGCCGGACGGTGGGGGCTCGACAACCTGGTGTGGGTCGTGGACCTCAACCGCCAGAGCCTCGACCGGGTGATGGACGACCAGCCGACGCATCCGGGCGGCGGATCCGGTCGCATGGACGCCTGGGTCGAGGCCAAGTTCCGCGGGCAAGGCTGGCACGTGCAGCAGCTGCGGTGGGGCGCCCAGGCCGAGGCCCTCTTCGCCCGCGAGGGCGGCGGCGTGCTGCGGCAGACGCTCGACCGAGCCGACGACGCCACGCTTCACCCTCTGCCGCGCTTGCCCGGCGCCGTGGTGCGCGCGCTGCTGTTGGGCCAGACGGCGGACGAGCAGGACGCCGGCTCGGCCGACCCCAGCTTCGCGCCCTACGCGGGGCTCCTGGCGCGCGCGCAGCGGCGCTGGCAGCGCACCGACGCTGAGCGGGCCGCCGCCGCGCGCTGCCTCGCAGGGGTCGACCCTGCGTCGCTCCCGGCGGCCCTGGGGCACCTCGGAGGGCACGACCTGGGCCGGGTGTGCCAGGCCTTCGCCGACGCGGCCGCGCATCGTGGTCAGCCGGTGGTCATCGTGGCGCACACGGTCAAGGGCTACGACACCAGCGCGGCCGCCCACCCAGAGAACCACGGCATGCTCCTGCCCGAAGCCGAGGTCGCGGCCTGGGGGAGCGCGCGCGGCCTGCCGGCCAACGAGCCCTATCCACGGCCGCCCGCCGGGACCCCTGCGGCCGCCCTGCTGGCCGAGCGACGCGCGACGCTCTTCGACGACGTCGACCACGGCGCCGCGCCGCCGCCCCACGCCGACGTGGCGGGCGAGCTGGCCAAGGTCCGGCTCGGCAAGCGGCAGTCCACCAGCACGGGCGAGGCCTTCCAGAGCCTCAACATGGCGCTGCTGCGGACCGAGCTCGCGCCCTTCCTGCACTTTGGCGCGCCCGACGTGGGGCAGACCACGCACCTGGGCCCGGTCATCAAGGCCACCGGGGTCTTTGCTCCGCGCGCGCTGCCCGACACCTTCGACTTCATGCGGGAGCAGCGCGAGCTGGCCTTCGACTGGCGCCCGAGCGCCACGGGTCAGTTCCACGCCATGGGCATCGCAGAGGGCAACGCCATGCTGTGGGCCTACGCCTTCGGCCGCCGCAAGAAGCGGGTCGAGGGCAAGTGGCCCGTGCTGCCGGTGGTCACGGTGTA
>JAUIAC010000179.1 GCA_030425545.1 bacterium
CCGGTGAGCGCGTCGTCGCAGGGCTCGGCCAGGGGGACCTGCCGGTCGGGCGCCGTCGTGTCGCAGCGTAGCTCTGGCGGCAGGTCGGCGCGCGTCAGCACGGGACCGACGCCGACCACAAACGCGTGCTCGACGGCGTTGCGCAGCTCTCGCACGTTGCCCGGCCAGGGGTAGCTCTCCAGCGCGGCCAGGGCGTCTGGCGCGACCTCGGTGACGCGGCGGCGCCCCTCCCGGTTGAACTGGGCGACGAAGTGGTGAAGCAGCACCGCCACGTCCCCGGCGCGCTCAGCGAGGCGGGGCAGGTAGAGCGGCACCACGCGGACGCGGTACATCAGATCCTCGCGAAAGCGCCGCTCGCGCACGGCCTCGCGCAGCGCCTGGTGGGTCGCAGACAGGATGCGCACGTCGACCGACACCGGCTCGCTGGCCCCGAGCGGCGTGAACCGCCGCTCCTGGAGCACGCGCAGCATGCGCGCCTGCAGGTCCAGCGGCAGCTCGGCGATCTCGTCGAGAAAGAGCGTGCCGCCGTGGGCGCGTCGCAGCGCGCCAGGCCTGTCGCGGATGGCGCCGGTGTAGGCGCCCTTCACGTGGCCGAAGAGCTCCGAGGCCAGCATCTCCGGCGTGAGCGTGGCGCAGTTGAGGGCCACAAAGGGCCCCCCGCTCCGCGGGCTCAGCCGGTGCAGCGCGCGCGCCACCAGCTCCTTGCCCGTGCCGGTCTCGCCTCGGATCAGCACCGACGCGTCGCTGTTGGCCACCCGCTCGATCAGGCGGAAGAGCGCGCGCATCTGCGGCGCGGCGCTGACGATGCCGTGGAAGGGGCGGGGCTGCGCGGTCTCCGTCGAGGGCTTCATCATCCGTCTCCCGTGGGTCGGTCACGCCCCACGTCGCGTGTCGGGCGGCACACGATTGAAATAAAGTGTAGCAGATGCTGCGACAGATGATCGCAGACTGCAACATGGCGGCTCATCGGTGAAACGTACTGATTCGAAGGAGAGCGTGCTTTGAAACGAAGCTAGTTCTCCAACGATTGGATATGAAAGACAAGTCGCCACCAACTTTGGGTTGGCATCGCCCTTGCAATTCTCTTCGTCATCGCGCGAAGGGCGCGTCGTGACAACACACAGCGCGTCCGCCAGGCCCAGGGCCGCGCGGGCCGTCACAAGGGGGGGATCAGCATGCAGCGGGGACGACCAGCCGAGACGCGAGCACGGGCGCGCCAGGCGTGGCGCCGCTACGTGCCGATGTCGACGTGGCTGCCCGCGCTGCGACGCGCCGACATCGGCCCGGACGTGGCCGCGGGCTTGACCACCGCCGTCATGCTCGTGCCCCAGGCCATGGCCTACGCGCTGCTCGCCGGGCTGCCGCCCGTGGTGGGCCTCTACGCCTCCATGGCGCCGTTGGTCGCCTACGCCGTCTTCGGCACCTCGCGCCAGCTGGCGGTCGGGCCCGCGGCCATGGTCAGCCTCCTCGTCGCGGCCGGCGTCGGGAGCGTCGCGTCGCCCGAGACCTACGTCGCGCTGGCGGTGGTCACGGCGCTGCTCGTCGGTGTGCTGCAGGTCGCCATGGGGGCGCTTCGGCTGGGGTTCCTGGTGAACTTCCTGTCGCAGCCTGTCATCAGCGGCTTCACGTCCGCGGCGGCGCTCCTCATCGGCGTCGGGCAGCTCAAGCACCTGCTCGGCGTCAGCGTCCCGCGCGGCGCTCACGTACACAGCACCGCGCGTCACCTGTGGACCCAGCTGGACGCTGTCCACGGGCCAACCCTGGCCCTCGGGCTCGCCGCCACGGTCGCGCTGGTGGCGCTCAAGCGCTGGGCTCCCCGCTTCCCGCGGGCGCTGGCCACGGTCGTCGCGGCCACGGCGGCGGTGTGGTGGCTGGACCTCGCCGGGCAGGGGGTCGCGGTGCTGGGCGAGGTCCCCGGTGGGCTGCCCGCGCTCGCGCTGCCCGAGGTGACCTGGGGCCGGGTGGTCGCGCTGGCGCCGACCGCGGCGACCATCGCGCTGGTGGGATTTGTGCAGTCGGTCAGCGTCGCCAAGGCCTTCGCGCGGCGACACGGCTACGGTGTCGAGCCCAATCAGGAGCTGCTCGGGCTTGGCATGGCGAACCTCGCGGGCGCGGCCTTCGGCGCGTTCCCGGTCACCGGCGGCTTCGCCCGCACAGCGGTCAACGACCAGGCTGGCGCGCGCACCGGGCTGGCGGGGCTGGTGACCGCTGCGGTGGTCGCCGTGGCGCTGCTCCTGTTCACGCCGCTCCTGCGCCACCTGCCCGTGGTCGCGCTCGCCGCCATCATCGTCACGGCGGTGGCTGGGCTCTTCGACCTGGCGGAGGCCCGACGGCTCTGGCGAGTCGACCGACGTGACTTCACGATGTTGACCCTGACCTTCGCCGCCACGCTCGCCCTCGGCATCGAGCAGGGCATCGCGGTGGGCGTCGTCGCGTCGGCGCTCTGGTTCGTGGTGGAGTCGACGCGGCCCCACGCGGCCGTCCTGGGTCGACTCCCGGGCACGGCGCTGTGGCGCAACGTCAGGCGCTTCCCCGAGAGCGTGCAGGAGCCCGGCGTGCTGGTGGTGCGCGTCGACGCGCCGCTCTTCTACGGCAACGTGACCTTCCTACGAGGGACGGTGGAGCGGCTGATCGACCGACGTCCCGGCACCGCCGCGCTGGTGCTCGACTGCAGCACCGTGCACGGGCTCGACTCGTCGGCCGCGGGCGCGCTGGAGGTGCTGGACCGTGAGCTGGAGAGCCGGGGCATCCACACCTACTTCGCCAGCGTGCGAGGCCCGGTGCGCGACGTGCTCGACAAGACCCAGCTCACCACGCGCCTGGACTGCGGCCACCTGAGCGTGGAGTCGGCGGTGGCGACCGCGTCCGCGTCCCTTGGGGCCGAGGGCACACCCTGTCCACCCGTCCCAGACGGCCACGCCACGGCCGCCTGAGCGCTACTTGGTGTAGCTCCGCGTGAAGTTGGTCTTGCCTTCCATGTCGATGAACGAGCCGGTGAGCTTGTTGTCCTCGATGACCGCGTAGAAGAAGCCGGGCGTCTTGGCGTCTTGGAAGTGCACCGGGTTGAACTCGTAGCCGCCCTTGCTCTTGGTCGCCACGTCGGTCGTCTTGGCCCCGCCGCCCGACACGATGAGCTCCACGCCCTTGCAGTGCTTGGTCGACGCCTTCTGGTCGAGCCACTGGCGGCTGTGGTCATGGCCGGCGAAGTGCATGTCGACCCGGCCGCACACGAGCTTGTTGTACGCCTCGAGCACGCCCTTGCCGCTCGCCACCGGGATGATGCCGCACAGCTGCGGGATGGGCGCGGCCTTGGCGCCCTCGTAGCAGCCGGCGTTGCCGTGGGGCCCGTTGCTGCGCATGGGGTGGTGGGCAAACGTGATCTTCCACTCGGCCTTGCTGGCCGCGATGGCCTTGTCGAGCGCCTTGATCTGGTCTGCGACGATGAACTTGAGCACGTCGCCGTAGAGCATGCTGTTGCTGTCCATGGCGAAGAGGTGCACGTGCTTGATCTGCTTGTTCCAGTAGGCGTCGGGCATGAACCACTTGGGGTTCTTCTTGCCGTACTTCACGTAGTGCTCCTTCTTCAGGAACTCCGCGCCGGCGCCGCCCGCACCGTAGTCGTGGTTGCCCAGCACGACGTAGAAGGGGGCGTCGACGTCTTTGTAGGGCTTCTCGAACTTGTCGACGAACTGCTTGTCGTTGTCGCTGTCGACGCCGGTGTCGTAGAAGTTGTCGCCGAGCATGAGCACGAAGTCGCAGCCGTGCTTCTTGCAGTGCTCGGCCAGGACCTTGCCGACCTTGTACTGCTTCTCGGACGCGGTGCCGGTGTCGCCCATGGCGACGAAGCGCACGACGTTCTTGGGGCCGGTGGTGCCAGAATCGGGAGCGCCGGCGTCCGGAGCACCGGCGTCTGGCCCGCCTGCGTCTGTCGTGGCCGTGTCGGGCGCGGTGGCTGTGTCGGTCGACCCCGTGTCGGTTGATCCCGTGTCGGGGGCGGTGGCCGTGTCGGTCGACCCCGTGTCGGTTGATCCCGTGTCGGGCGATCCCGTGTCGGGCGCGGTGGCCGTATCGGTCGATGCAGTGTCGGGAGCGGCGACGGTGTCCCCTGCCGCCGCGCTCGTGTCGGCAGCCGTGGCATCCGCGCCACCGGCGGCCTGACTGTCACCGGCGCTCGCGCCCGTGTCCGCGTTGCCGCCGCCGCCCGTGTCGAACGAGATGCCGCTGTCGTTCTGCGCTGCGCTGCCGCTGTCCGACCCGTTGGCCTTGTCGCTCGACTCGCCGCACCCGTAGGCCGCCAGAGTGGCGACCACAGCGCACGTCGTGAGGAGCCTGATTCCCTTGCTCGATCGCATACCACCCTCCGGATTTCGCGCCGGGACCATGACACATCCGGGGGGGCAGATCGACAGGAGACTTGGCTCAGGCCCGGCGCTGCGACGTCGAGACGCCCCGTCACGCCGACGCCTGCGCACGTTGGCTCAGCGGCGAGCGCGGGGCTGCTTGCGCCTGTTGTGCTTCGCCCGGCGAATCGTGCGGCTCGCTCGGTTCTGCTTGCGCTGGATGCGGCGCGCCTCCTTCCGGGTCACCACGCCGTCCCGCTTGGCGCGACGCTCGGCGCGACGGACGCCGCGCTGCTGCTTGCCGATCCTGCGCGCCTCGCCGCGGGTGATCTGCCCGCTCCGCTTGCCCGCACGAACCCGCGCGCGCTGGTTGGCCTGGCGCCGGTTGACGCGCGCCCGCCGCCGGACCTGCTTGCGCGCTGCCTTCCGCTGCCTGCGCTTGACGCGCTTGACGCGCTTCGCGCGCTTCACGCTCGCGCTGCGGGGGCGGGCCTCGGCCTCCGCTGGGACGGCGAGCGCAAAGGCGACGGCCAGACACAGGGACAGCGCTGTTCCTAGGGTTCTCTGGATCATGAGCTCTCTCCTCGCGGCGCTGCGCGCCCCTTCGCCGGTGGTCGGCGGTTCCCGTTCACAACGCGGCGCGCGCCGGATGATTCAGCGTCGCCCACACGCGCTCTTCGCGCTACCGGCCAAAGCCCTGGACGCGCCGCAGCGTGTCGGTGATCTCCGGGAAGTCGGCCTCGATCTCGCGGGCGAGGCCCTCTTCGCGGAAGGTCGACTCGGCGACGCGGTGCAGCGACTTGTACGCCGCGACCGTGGCCCGGTCGTTCTTGCAGATGCGACCGGCGATGTCCGCGACGTGGGCGTCGAGCGCGTCGGTGTCCGGCAAGGCCGCGTTGGCCAGCCCCCACGCCGCGGCCTCGGCTCCGGTGAAGGTGCGCGCGGTGTACGAGAGCTCCCGCGCGCGGCGCATGCCCACCGCAGCAGGCAGGTTCTGGCTCATGCCCCAGGTCGGCCGAATCGCGAACTTGGCGTGCGTGTCGCCAAAACGCGTGTCCACGGTGGTGTAGAGCAGGTCGCAGTGCAGCGCGAGCTCGAGCGCCCCGGTGAAGCAGGCGCCGTGCACCTTGGCGATCAGCGGCACGCCCGAACGCGCGATGACCGCGTTGAGGCGGGTGGTGGGCTCGTCGAACACGTCACCCACCCGCCCCGCCACGGGCACCGTGGTCCCGAGGAGCTTCAGGTCGACGCCGGCGGAGAACGCACGCCCAGCGCCCTGGAGCACGACCACCGAGGGCCCCCCCGGCGCCTCCGCTTCGGTGAGGGCGACGATGAGCTGCTCGATCATCGGTGGGGTCAGCGCGTTCAGCGCGTCCGGGCGCGACAGGGTCAGGGTCAAGATGTCGCCGTCGCGGTCGACGAGCACGGGGTGTTCGGTCATGGCGGGCCTCCCAGGTGGCCCCGGATCCTACACGCGGGCAGTCGGAGACGGCAGGGGCGGCCGCGCGACCTGGGGAACGCTGTCGGGACGTCACAGCCGAGGGTGCCGGAACCCGTCGTGAGCGCGGCGTGAACGCGCCGCGGCGTTGACAGCGGGCAAGCGGGCTCCGACCCTGCCGCAGACCACGACGGAGGGCGCCATGAGCCAGGACCACGACTTCAAGACCTTCGAGGACTTCTGGCCCTACTACGTGGGCGAGCACCGCGACCCCACCTGCCGCAAGCTGCACTTTGTCGGCACGACGCTGGCCCTGGGGTGCGTCGGCACAGCGGTGGTCACGGGCAACCCGATGTGGCTCCTCGGCGCCCCCCTCGCTGGCTACGGCTGCGCCTGGGTCGGCCACTTTGTCATCGAGCGCAACCGGCCGGCGACGTTCACCTACCCGGGTTGGTCGCTGCGTGGCGACATGCGCATGTACCACCTGATGTTGCGCGGCAAGATGGACGCCGAGGTGACGCGGCTCTACGGCAGCGCGCGGCCTTCGCCGGACGCCCCGCTGCAGTCGGTGTAGCGACCCGCGCCGCGGAGGCCCGGCGCTCGTGATAGCTAGGACGCCGCCTCCGCGACGAAGTCACGGGCGCGATGTGCGAGCCCGTAGATGGTCTCGCTCGGGTTCACCCCCAGGCTGGTGGGCAAGACCGAGCCGTCGACCACGTAGAGGTTGTCGAAGCCGCGCACCTGGTGCTTCGCGTCGACCACGCTGCGAGCCGGGTCGCCGCCCATGACGCAGCCGCCCATCTGATGGGCGGTGAAGATGGGGTGCTTGAGTCCACCGTAGGGCTTCGCGGCGAGCGCTCTCAGCCCCGCCTCGTCGCGCACCTCGACCGGCTCTGCGTGCAGGCTCAGCACCCGCTCCGCGCCGGCGGCGAGGTGCAGGCGCGCGATGGCGTCGTGCGCGGCAGCCATGGCGTCGTTGACCGCGGGGTGAAAGGTGTAGTCCAGCCGCAGTCGACCGTCGCTGCGCAGCGTCACCGTGCCCCCGGTCTCGTCGGGCAGCAGGCCGTCGATGATCAGGCCGAGCACCGCGGAGATATGGGGCAGCTGCGCCATGGTGTCACGGAGCATCGTGCCGTGGGCCGCCGCGGCCTGGGCCATGAGCATCGGCTGCACGGGCGCGGCCTCGAGAAAGAAGCCCACGCCGCCGGGCGCCGGCTCAGCGAACTGGTGGCTGTAGACGGACTGGGGCGCGCCGTAGAAGCCCTTCACCGCCTCCTTGTAGAGGGCCACCAGGGTCACCACCGGGTGGAGAAAGGTGCGCTTGCCCACCAGCCCCTTGCCCTCGATGCCCGAGCGCAGCAGGAGGGCAGGGGTGTTGAGCGCGCCCCCGGAGGCGACGGTGACCTTGGCCCGCACGCGCACGGTCTTGCCCGTGGCGCGCCCCGTGGCGCGGTCGAGGACGTCGGCGTGCACCGCGCTCACACGGCCACCGCGGTGCTCGAGCCGGGTCGCGCGGCAGTCGGCGAACAGGGTCAGCCCCCCGGCCACCGCGTCGGGCAGGTAGGTCACGTGCATCGCCTGCTTGCCGTCGACCGGACAGCCCACGCCGCAGTAGCCGCTGTTGGCGCACCCTTTGACGTTGCGGCGCGTGTTGTGCACGTCCCAACCGAGCTTCTTGGCGCCTTCGAGCAGCTTGCGGTTGTTGGGGTTGGCTCGCTCCAGAGGCCAGGGCGCGATGCTCAGTCGCCGTTCTACGGACTCGAAGTGAGGTCGGAGCGCGTCCGCCGTGAGGCCGTCGACGCCGTGGTGGTCTGCCCAGTGTTTCAAGATGCGAGGCGGCGTGCGGAAGCAGGTGGTCCAGTTGACCGTGGTGCTGCCGCCGACGCTGCGCCCCTGCAACACGCTGATGCTCTGGTCTGCCGTGCCACGCGTGCCGCGGTCCTGGTAGAGCATCGGGTAGGCGCGCCCCTCCTGCAGGTCGAAGTCCGCCTTGGTGTGGGCGCCGCCGGCCTCAAGCAGGACGACGTTCAGGCCGCGCCCGACCAAGCCCGCCGCGAGCACCGCTCCACCGGCGCCCGAGCCGACGATGCACACGTCGCAGGTCAGGTCACGATTGGCGTTGACCTCGTGCCCCTCGACGATGCGGCCCTTGGCCGGAGCGCCCTGGGCTGCGGTCGCGCTCGCAGCGCCAGGCGGGGGGGCCGCGGTCATGGTGTCTCCTGCGCCGCGCGCACGTTGCCGTAGCTCGGTGGCCCGGGGTAGCCCACCGACGCGTAGGTCTTCGGGTCGGCGTGGTAGGTGGCTGCGCACAGCCCGGCGAGCACCTTGTAGCCGGTGCGGCGCACCGAGAGGCCGCTGGTGCGCCACTCACTCAAGATCTCGTCTTGCTGCGCCGTCGTGCTCCCGGTGAAGGTCTGCGTGCGTCCACCGAGCAGCAGCCCACCGAGCGCGTTGTCGAGGAGATCGAGCAGCTGCTGGATGTCCTTGACGTCGCCCGGGTGCATGGTCGCAAAGAGCTGGTCCAGCTTCGCCGCCACCCCGACCTCGTCGGAGGTGGGCCCCCCCTCGCCGGGCAGGGCGACGCGGGCCGCGACCGCGGCGAGGGTCAGGTATTGCCGATCGGAGAGCACGCGAAGGGTGTCCGGGACGGGGCGGTTGCGGGTCGGGCCGCGCAGCGACAGGCCGACACCGCCGAGCGCGAGGAGCACCCCGCCGCCCAGCCCGACCTTCAGCAGCGTCCGTCGCTTCATGTCCGTGCTCCGTCGGCCGAGGCCGCTACCAGGGCGTGCCGCCCAGCGCCAGCTGGATCGCGTCCTTGAACTCCCCGCAGGTGGCATAGCGGTCTTCTGGCTTCTTCTGCAAGGCTTTGTCGATGACGGTGCACACCGTGTTGCTCAGATCCGGCACGAAGGAGCGCGGGTCGGGGGGCGGCTGCGTCGCGTGCGCGAGCAGCACGTTGCCGCTGCCAAAGGGCAGGTGTCCGGTCACCGCGCGGTACAAGATGACGCCGAGCGCGTAGATGTCGACCCGGCCGTCGACGTCACGACCGTGAATCTGCTCGGGCGCCATGTAAAAGGGCGTCCCCGCGAGGATGGACTGCTCGCCGAAGCCGTCGTCGAACACCTTGGCCAGGCCGAAGTCGAGCAGCTTCACGTCGCCGCTGTGGAGCAGGAAGACGTTGTCGGGCTTGATGTCCCGGTGCACCAGACCAGCGGCGTGGGCGTAGGACAGGGCGTCGCAGAGCTGCTCGAACACGCGGAGCACCTGCGGTTTGTCCGGGATGGGCTGCCCGTCGACAAAGAGCTCCCGCAGCGGGCGGCCCTCCAGATACTCCATCGCGTAGTAGAGCGCGTCGTCGGCGATGCCCATGTCGTAGATGCGGACGATGTGCGGGTGCGTGAGGTCCGCGGCGACCTTCATCTCCCGCAGAAAATAGCGCCGCGCGAGCTCGTCGGGCATGGCCGAGTCGATCATGAACTTGAGCGCGACGGGCCGGTCGAGCAGCGTGTCCTGGGCGCGATAGACGATGCCGTTGCCGCCCTTGCCGATGGGCGACAGGTCGCCGTAGCGCTGGGACAGGCTCACCGGCACGCCCTTGGGCCAGCCCGCCGGCGCCATGGCGGGCTCAGGCTGGAAGAAGCCCGACTCACGGTGGAACTTGGCCCGCGACGAGCGCTCGATGACCCGGTCGACGGCCTCGACGAAGTCCGAGGGCTCACTACCCTGCGGCGACGGCTCACCACCCTTCGGGGGCGGCGCGTCGACGTCGGGCAGCCCCGAGTCGTCGGCCACCGCGGGCGTGTCGTAGCGCTGCGCCTCCGGTACGGGCTCGGCGCGGTCCCGCGGGAGCGACGCGAGCTCGACGCGCAGCTCGGACACCCAGGTCTCGTCGGCCTCGTTCACACCGCCGGTGGCGAGGAAGGTGGCGATGACCTCTTCGCCCACGCTGCGCTGCTTGGTGCTCACCGACAGCTCAGCGACGTGGCGCGTGACCCTGCGCCGCGTCGACACGGGCAGGTCCACCGTCAGCAGTCGCCGGAGGTTGGCGATGGCGCCGGCGTTGTCCCCGCCCGCCTCGCGCAGCCCCGCCGCGATCTGAATCGCCTCCACGAAGTCGCGCTCCAGCGTCTGAATCGACTCCGCCACCCGCAGCGCCTCGTCGAGGTCGCCAGCGGCGATGCGGAGCTGAATCACCGACATCTTGTCGCCGGCCAGGTAGAGGCAGCGCGCCTGTCGCTTGATGTCACCGGCGGCCGCGTACGACGTGGCGGCCTCCTCAAACATCTGTAAGCGTTCGTAGATGCGGCCTGCTGCGTCGGGTTGGTCGTGCTCTGCCAGGAGGTCGGCGGCCTCGCGGTGCGCGCCGTAGCGGAGCATGGCCTTCGCGGCGAGGTCCCAGTGCTCCGCGCGAACGAGGCACTCCGCCGCGCGCTGGAACTTGCCCACGCGGGTCCAGCTGTGGGCCGCCAGCTCCCACTGCCCGGCCTCTTCGTGCAGCTCGCCAGCGAGGGTGTGGGCCTGCTTCTTCTGCCCGGCCTTCTTGTACATGCGGGCGGCTTCGGCCTTGCGCCCGCCCTTCATCAGCAGCGTCGCGGCCTTGCCGAACTCTTCGTTGCTCGCCGCGACCCGCGCGGCCTCGCTCCACAGGTTGGCCTTGCGATAGGCGCGGATCTGGCTCTCGTGGTCGCCGCGCAGGCCGTAGTACTCGGCCGCCTTCTCGTACTCGCCGATGTTCTCGTAGGTGTGGGCGGCGCGCTCCCACATCTCGGCCTTGGCATAGGCGCGCGCCGCGTCGAGGAAGCGCTCCGCTGTGACAAAGTGCATGGCAGCGCGCTCGAAGTCGTTGTCTTCGAGCGCGATACGAGCCAGCGCGAGGGTGTCGCCGGCCTCGACCTTCTGCCGCCGCAGCCGCTCGCGCTCCCCGTCCTTGCGCATGGCGAGCAGCTTGACCGCGCCCGCGATGACCCCCGCGCTGGTCGCGACACCCAGCAGGCCGATGAGCAGACGGGATTCGAGGTCAGCCATGCGGATGGGTCCGGGGCGAGGGGCGCGTCGACAGC
>JAUIAC010000897.1 GCA_030425545.1 bacterium
GCTTCGCCGCCAAGACGCGCGAGGACGCCTTCGACTGGGCCGACCCCGACGGCCTGGACCTGCGCGACCTGGCCGGCCTGAGCCTGAGCGAGCAGCTGGCGTGGCTGGACGCGAAGGCCGACCTGCCAACGCAGCTTCAGCCGGCGCTGGTGCGGGTCCACGCCGGCCCGGGCCTGGCTGAGCGCCTGAGCGTGACGTCGGTCGAAGACGATCCGCCAGGGGAGGCCGAGCGGCTGAAGGCCCGCGACCTGGCCTGGCTGGCGTCGGTGGACGTCGAGGCCCCGGCTCGTTGGTAGGCGGCGCGGGGTCTCCGTCGCGAACCCGGCCGCGGCGCGGCTCGACGCGCACGGGGCCCCCGCCGACGGACCGGCGGGCCAGCTAGAGCAGGCGCGGCTTCGTGGACGTCTGAGTGGTGGTCTTTTCGGTCCCTTTGCCCAGCCCGTAGACCACGCCTGGGATGTCGGCGCCGGGATCGCTGATGCGGTCCTCGCCCCCCGCGGCGTCGAGGAGCTGTGCGGCGACGTCAAAGGTGCCGCCCGCCGGGGGCGCGGTGAGGTCCGAGACCTCCCACAGGGAGATCTCCCGCGCCATCTTGAAGTAGCGCTTGTCCTTGGACTTGTGGCCGTAGAGCGTGACCTCAACGCCGGCGACCTGGGTGACACCGGGTCCCGTGTACGCGAGCTCGAGCTCGCCCCCGACGCTCAGCAACGCGAAGAGCATGCCGCCGTCGGCCGTGTGGACCACGGTCGGCACAGGTGCGCTCTTGGCCGAGGCCTCCGCCACGCAGTCCACCTTTGCGACCAGGCCCTTGCCATTGGTGAGCAAGACCTGAGCCTTGAAGGCCTGGCCCGGCTTCGTCCCCTCGGGCAGGACCATCTTGCCGATGAACTGGCGCTCGACGGCGGTGGCCGTCTTGCTGCTGCCGGCGAAGACCTTCTTGCCCTTCGCGGTGGTGGCGAAGACGGTGAGCGAGGTGGGCGAAGGGCGGTCGGACGAGGTCCAGGCGCGCGCCTCGACGCCGTCTCCAGTGCGGACGAACGCGAAGGCCTCGAGCGTGGGGCCCTCCTGCGACGCGGCGGCGAGGCTGCCGCTGCGCACCGTCGCGTCGCCCAGCGTCCCGTCGGCGTCCACCGTGACGACGCTCAGCTCGTAGCGCGCGGCGCTCGCGAGGCCCTTGTCGCCGTCGGGTCCGACCCACTTGGCGCCGAAGTTCCAGCTGCGCACGGTGCTGCTGCGGATGTGCAGGCGCCCGCCCAGCCGCGGGACGACAGAGCTGGCGTCGTCGACCTGCGAGACGCCCTTCATGTTGCCCAGAGCGAGGACCACCTTCTCTTTCGGCTCCTGCTTCGCGGTGGTGTCGACGTCGCTGACCCACGAGGTGTTGCCCACCGTGAGCAGCGCCTTGGCGGACAGGGCCTCTGCGCCCACGGTGACGGTCGTGCCGGTCTCGGGGACGACCATGTTCTGGCCGAGCTGGACACGCTTGAAGGTCTTGACCTTCAGGTCAGGGTTGGCCTCCTTGAACGTGAGCTGCAGCGGCCAAGTCGTGCCGGACGGCCCGCCGGCCAGGGGCATGTCGTAGAGCGCCGTGGTCGTCGAGGGCTTGGTGAGGCTCGTCGCCAGCTTGCCGACGGGCTTGCCCGCGGCGTCGTAGAGCGTGCCGCGCACGATCACCGCCA
>JAUIAC010000898.1 GCA_030425545.1 bacterium
GGTGCGCCTCACCTTCGCCGGGAGCCAGGTCCTCCGCCTGCAGATCGCGCAGGGCGCCCCGGCCCACGTCTTCGCCAGCGCCAACCGCGCCCACCTGGCCGCCCTCGCCGCGTCGGGGCAGGTCTCGGCGCCGCAGGTCTTCGCCCACAACGCCCTGGCGCTGGTGGTGCCCACGGCCGACCCCAGCGGCATCGAGCGCTTCGCCGACCTGCCCAAGGCGCGACGGCTCGTCATCGGCTCTCGCCAGACGCCCGTGGGCCAGTACACCCGCGCGCTCTTCGCGCGAGCGGAGGCCTCCCTGGGCGCCAGCTTCGCGCTGGACGTCGCGTCGCAGGTGGTGTCGGAAGAGAGCAACGTCCGGCTGGTGCGCGCCAAGGTGGCGCTCGGCGAGGCCGACGCCGCGGTGGTCTACCGCACCGACGCGCGCGGCCCTGGGCTCCGCACCGTGCCCGTCCCCCCCGAGCTGAACGTGCGCGCGGCCTACGCGGTCGCGCTCACCCCCGCTGCGCCCGCCGCGGCCCAGGCCTTTGTCGACTTCCTGCACGCGCCCGCGGGCGCCGCGCTGCTCCGGCGCCACGGCTTCACCGTCGACCCGCGGCCCCACGAGGCGCCGTGAGCGACCGTCGACCAGACCCACGTCCCCGCGCCCAGGCGCTCGGCGTCGGTGTCGCGGGGCTCCTGGGCGCGAGCCTGGTGGCGCTGCTGGCCCTCCCCCTGCTGGCGCTCGCGCTCGCCACCTCGCCCGACGAGCTGCGAGCTGGCGTCGCGCACCCGCTCTTCGCGCCGGCCCTCTGGCTCAGCCTGCGCACCACCGCCCTGAGCCTGGCCCTCACCCTCACCCTCGGCACGCCCCTGGCCTGGTGGCTGGCGCGCACGACCCAGCCGGCCGCGCACGTGATCTCGGTGCTGGTGGCGCTGCCGGTGGTCATCCCGCCGGCTGTGATCGGCGTCGCGCTGCTCCAGACCTTCGGTCGCCAGGGCCTGCTGGGTCCGACGCTCGCCGGGCTCGGGATCTCCGTGCCCTTCACCGAGTCGGCCGTCGTGCTCGCTCAGCTGGTGGTGTCCGCGCCCTTCTACGTCCAGGCCGCCGCCGCCGCCTTTCGCAAGGTCTCTCCGGCCACGTTGGTGGTCGCCCGCACGCTGGGCGCGTCCCCAGCGGTCACAGTCGTCCGCGTCGCGCTGCCCATCGCGCTGCCGGGCCTCGTCGCTGGCGCGTCCCTGGCCTGGGCCCGCGCGCTCGGCGAGTTCGGCGCGACGCTGCTCTTCGCCGGCAACGGCGCGGGCACCACGCAGACGCTGCCCTTGGCCATCTTCACCGCGCTGGAGTCCGACGTGCGGCTCGCCGTCGTGCTCTCGTTGGTGCTGGCAGCGGTCGGCGCGGCGTTGCTCGCAGCGGTGCGCCTGCTGCCCGGCGGCAGCCGCGACCAGGGCGCCGAGCCCGTCGCCCACAGCGCGGGCCACGCCACCTCCACCGGGGGCCGCCGATGACCGCTTGGTCCGCGCAGGTCCAGGTCCAGCTGGGCGGGTTCTCCCTCGACGCCCACGTCGCGGGCGACGCCGCGCCCCTCGCGCTGGTCGGCCCCAACGGCAGCGGCAAGTCGACCTTCTTGCGCGCGCTGGCCGGCGCCGTGCCTGTGCGCGCCGCGGAGATCGTGGTGGGAGGCAGGTGCCTGACCA
>JAUIAC010000180.1 GCA_030425545.1 bacterium
CCATCGTCGTCGCGCTGCAGGTGCAGGTGCTGCAGGAGCTCGTCACGCGGCTCGAGGCGGCCCAGGCGGCGCTGCCCGAGCGGGGGGGCCCGCGGGCCCTGGCGTTGGCCCGGCTGCTCGCCGCGGCGCAGGCCCACGTGACCCTGGCCGAGTCGGCCCCCGAGCGCTTCGCGTTGATCACGCAGAGCGTGGCGGACCCGCGGCGGCTCGTCGGCGACGCGCTGGTGGAGCCCGTGTGGCTGCACACCCTCGCGCTGGTGCGACGTGTGGTCACGGACTTCGCGCTCGCCCGGGCCACCGGCGCGCTGGACAGCGGGCCGCTGAGCCCCGCCCATGAGGGGGCGCCAGCCGTGTCGCGGCGCGCCGCCGAAGACCTGGGGGACAACGCCGCCCCCGACATCACCGCACCCGACGACGTCGACAGCCAACGCGCGCTGCTCTGGCTCTTCGCGGACCAAGGCATCGTGCAGCTGGGCAAGCTCGCCCGGCGCATGCCGGGCGTGCTCGACATCCCCGCGCTCTCGGACGCGCTGGCATGCACGCTGCTGCGCGGTTGGGGAGCCTCGGCCGCCGATGTGCGCGCCGCGCGGCAGCTCGTGCGCGCCTCCACCGTCCGAGGCCGCCCCGGGCGACACGCCCCCCTCCCCGACGACGACGCGCCCGACGGCGCCGCCCCCGACGACGACGCCCCCGACGACGACGTCCGCGCGTCGACCCCACCTGACTCCACCCCCGACCCAGGAGCGTGACCATGCTGCTCTCCCTGATCATCTACGCTGCGCTGCTCGCCGCGGGCGCCCTGTTGTGGACCTTCGTCGAGTACGGCCTGCACAACTGGGGCGGCCATGTGCCCAAGGGCAAGAACGAGCTGTCGCGAGAGCACCTCGCCCACCACAAGGACGTCACCTACTTCACGCCGCACCGGCGCAAGCTGCTGCTCGCTGGCCCGGTGGTCACCGTGTTCCTGGCCTTGGCGGGGCCTGCGAGCGCGGCCCTGACCGGCTCCATGGCCTACGGCGTCACGCTGGTCGCTGGCTTCGCGGCGGGGTGGCTCGCGTACGAGGTGCTCCACCGGCGCATCCACACCCACGCGCCCCTGAACGCCTACGGGACCTGGGCGCGGCGGCACCACCTGCACCACCACTTCGCCGAGCCACGCATGAACCATGGCGTCACCACAGACCTCTGGGATCGGGTGTTCGGCACCCTGGCCGCGGAGCGCCGGATCCGGATCCCCGAGCGCAAGATCGCAGGGTGGATGCTGGACCCGCGCACCGGAGAGCTGCTACCCGCGTTTGCGGACACCTATGAGCTCGTGCGGCGACGCCGCAGCTCGTGAGAGGGTGCTGGGTCGGAGGGCGGTCATGAGCAGGTCTGCAACCCACGCGCGTCGTTCCGCTGCGGAGCCGCGGCGGCTTCGTTTCGCCGCCAGCGTCGTCGTCGCCTTCATCGCGGTGATCGGGGCGCTCGGGTGCGGCGCGGACACAGACGATTCGGACAGCGCCGCTTCGCCGGCGGTCCCGCTCGGAAGGGCCATGCGCCTCACGCAAGGAGATCAGCCAGGCGCGCTGGCGCTGGTCTCGGCGGACGGCACCGCCACCTATGTGCTGGCCGCAGCGCCAGTGGCCCGCACCTTCGCGGCGACGTACAGCGGCGTCGGCGCCCTCGCGTTCAAGCACGCCGACGTGGTGGCCGACCCCTTGGTCCCCGGCGCAGTGACCCTCAGCGACGACGGCACCGCAGCCACGGTGGCCTACGCCAGCGCGACCACCGGCCGCACGGCGACGCTCGAGGCCAAGGTCGTGGACGCGCATCACACCCGCTTCACGCTGACCCTGACCGGCCCGGCGGCCGACTCTCTCGCGGTGGCGACCGACTGCGCCGGCACCTTTCACGGCTTCGGCGAGCAGTACAACGCGCTGGACCAGCGCGGCGAGGCCTTCGATCTGCTGGTGAACGAACAGGGCAACGGCCGCGACGGCAGCGGCGGGATCAGCGTCGGGGACGCCCACACGACCTACTTCCCGATGCCGTGGTACCTGGACGCGCGTGGCTTCGGCGTGCTCTTCAACACCGACCGTCGCGTGCGGCTCGACCTGTGCAAGGGCGACAAGGATCGCGCCTGGGTCGAGGTCATCGGTCCCCAGACGCTCTCCTGGCGTGTGCTGCACGGCCCGAGTCCGCTCGCCGTGGTGCAGCAGCTGGGAGACGTGGTCGGCCGTCCGACGCCGCCGCCAGCGTGGGCGTGGTGGCTGTGGATCGGCACGCAGGGCGGCAAGGCCAAGGTCCTGGCCGAGGCGAAGGCGCTGGCCGCCGCCGACATCCCCGCGTCGGCGCTGTGGGCCCAGGACTGGGGCGGCATCCGCAAGAACATCGACGGCGGGTTTGGCGTCGAGTACGTGTGGAAGCCTGACGAGGCGCTGGTCGCCAAGCCCGAGGACGCCCTCTATCCCGGCTTCAAGGCCATGGTCGACACGCTGCACGGCCAGGGCTTCAAGTTCCTCGCCTACGCCAACCCCTTCATCCCCAAGCAAGCCCAGCCCGCGCGCTTCGCCGACATGGCCAAGCGGGGCCTCCTGGTCAAGGACGACACCGGCGCCGTGTACGAGGACAGCCTGGTGCCCAACCTGCCGCAGGTGGACGGTCACCCGGACTTCGGCCACCCGGACACCGTGGGCTACATCGCCGGGGAGCTCGGCGCCATCATCCGCGACTACGGCGTCGACGGGTGGATGCTCGACTTCGGAGAGTGGGTCCCGCTGGACGGCGTGCACCACGACGGCTCCGACAGCGTCGCTCGCCGCAACACCTTCCCCGTGGACTGGAACCGCGCCTGCCGGAGCGCCGCGACGCAAGAGCGCCCGGACAACGACTTTGCGTGGATCGCGCGGTCCGGGTGGAGCGGCGTCCAGCGCCACGCCCAGATTCACTGGGTCGGCGACCAGGAGACCAACTGGGACGAGCTCGACGGGCTGCCCACCGTGGTGCCGGCCATGCTGAACCTCGGCCTGAGCGGCCAGCCCTTTGTCACCCATGACATCGCTGGCTTCGCCAAGGGCACGCCGAGCACCAAAGAGCTGTGGATGCGGTGGACGGAGCTCGGGGCCTTCACGCCGGTGATGCGCACCCACGAGGGCGCGGACAAGCTGGCCAACTGGTCGTGGGAGAAGGACGCGGAGACCACGGCCCACTTTCGCCGCATGACGTTGGTGCACTGCGCGCTGGCGCCGAAGTTCTCAGCCCTCGCCGCGGCGGCGGCCAAGACGGGAGCGCCCCTGCTGCGTGCGATGCTGCTGGTGTTCCCCAACGACCCGAAGACCTGGCCCCTGAGCGACCAATACATGATCGGCGACGACCTCCTGGTCGCGCCGGTGCTACACGAGGGCGCGATCACGCGCACGCTCTACCTGCCGTCGGGCACGTGGGTCGACGTGTGGGACGGCAAGGCGCGCGAGGGCGGGCAGACCGTCACGGTGGACGCTCCCTTGGGACGCCCACCGGTGTTCCACCGCGGCACCGACTGGCCCGCCCTGCGAGAGGCCGAGACCAAGCTCGGCTACAGCGACTGCCGCTGAGCGCGCGCGGGTGCCCCAGGGGCGGGTCCACGTGCGATCGGCGCGCGCGCTGCGGCCGGCCACAGTTGCCGGGCGAAGGCCGGCCTGGGTACCGTGGCCGCGTCCCCCGGCAGGAGAGCGCGATGCCCCACCCCACTGCGACTGTCCCGCGACGCAAGGCGCGGCGACAGCTTGACGATCATGCCGGCCTCGCGGCGCTGCTGGCGCTCTGCCTCTCGGCTGCGGGGTGCGGCGGGGACGACACCTCGCCCAAGGGGAGCGGCATCGCGTTCCCCGACAGCGGCGGTGGCGGCGCGCTCTTCGACTCGGGCGGCACCTTCGACGGCGGGGGCGCCGGGCAGGCCGACGCCAGCGGTGCGCTCGAGTGCCCCGGCGGGGCCCTGTGTCCCTGCACGAGCAACGACGACTGCGACAACAACCTCTGCGTCGAGGGGACAGACGGCGACGTGTGCGCCAAGCCCTGCGTCACCGACTGCCCCGCTGGCTACGCCTGCAGCAACGTGACGATCCCAGGGGGCGACGTCGCCACCATCTGCACACTCGCCTGGGGTCGGCTCTGCGACCCATGCAAGGCGAGCTCGGACTGTGCGTCGCTCGGCGTCAAGGACCCCGCGTGCGTGGACTTCGGCAAGGCCGGCGCGTTCTGCGGCGCGCCCTGCGCGTCGGACGACGCCTGCCCGGCGACCCACCGCTGCGCCGACGTGAAGACGGTGGAGGGCGCGACACGTAAGCAGTGCCTGCCCAAGGCCAGCGCAGACGGCACCGACCCAGGGCCGTGCACGTGCAGCCCGCGCGCCCAGAAGCTGGGGCTGAAGACCAGCTGCAGCGTCGACAACATCGGGGCGGGCGGGCAGGTCGTCGGAACCTGCGTCGGCGAGCGACAGTGCAGCACGGCCGCCCCCGACACCGGCGGGCTGGGACCCTGCGAGGTGCCCAAGGCCACGGTCGAAGCGTGCGACGGCCTCGACAACGACTGCAACGGCAAGACCGACGACAGCGCTTGTGACGACGACAACCCGTGCACGCAAGACGTGTGCGACCCGGCCAAGGCGGTCGACGGTGCCGACGGCTGCGCGCACAAGACCGCCGCGCTGCCCTGCGACGCGGACGGCAACGCGTGTACGGAGAACGACGTCTGCAAGGCGGGCGTGTGCACCCCTGGGGCCGCCAAGGACTGCGACGACAAGAACGCCTGCACCCTGGACACCTGCGATCCCAAGACCGGCTGCACCAAGACCAACGACGACGGCAAGCCCTGCGACGACGACAACCCGTGCACGGTGGGCGACGGCTGCAGCGGCGGGCAGTGCGCGGGTGGCCAGCCCAAGCTGTGCAAGAGCGGCGACCCCTGTGTGGACGCCAAGTGCAAGATCACGACGGGCAAGTGTGCGTTCACCGACAAGCCGGAGGCGGCGAACTGCGACGACAGCAGCGCGTGCACGACCGGAGACACCTGCACGCAGGGCAACTGCGGCGGCGCGCCGACCAACTGCGACGACCAGAACAGCTGCACCACCGACAGCTGTGACCCCAAGGCCGGCTGCGTCCACAAGGCCGGCGCAGACGGATCGACGTGCGACGACGGCAACGGCTGCACCCAGGGCGGGGGCTGCAAGGCCGGCACGTGCATGGGTGGCACGCCGGTGAAGTGCGACGACGGCGACCCTTGCACGGCGGACGCGTGCAACAAGGCGACGAACCAGTGTGTGTACACGGCCCAAGCGGGCTGCGGGGGCTGGTGCGCCCAGGTGAGCGACTGCAAGGACGACGGCAACGTCTGCACGACGGCCACCTGCGCAGCGCCCGCGGGCGGAGCCACCCTGGGCAAGTGCACGCCGGTGCCCAACAGCGAGGCCTGCGACGACGGCAACGCCTGCACGACCGGGGACGTGTGCTCCGGCGGCGCGTGCAAGGGCCAGGGCAAGGACTGCGACGACAAGAACCCCTGCACCACCGACACCTGTGACCCGGTGACCAAGGCCTGCAAGAGCAGCGCGAACAGCGCGGCGTGCGACGACGGCAACGCCTGCACCGGCGGCGACGCGTGCGCGGGCGGGGTGTGCAAGGCCGGCAAGCCGCTGTGCACCCTGGGGCAGCCGTGCAAGGGCGCTGGGGACTGTGCCCAGGGGGCGTGCGTCAACGGCAAGTGCACACAGGTGGCGAGCTGCGGCTTCCTGGGCAAGGGCTCGTCGGGCGCGTTGGGCGACGTCGTGCTGAGCGGGACCGTGTCGGTGAACACCACCACAGGGGCGATCACCGCGGGCGGCAAGACCGTGGTCGCGGCGAACGCGGCGGGCACGGAGCTGGTGACCCAGAGCGGTGGGTTCTGGCCGGCGCCGAAGCTGCGGGTCTACCACTTCGCCAAGCTGGACATCGCCCTCAACGCCAAGGTGAAGGTCAGCGGCAGCTACGCCGCGGCCTTTCTGGCGAAGTCGACGCTGAGCGTGGCGGGCACGCTCGACGCCTCAGGGGGCGCTGGGACTGCGGGCGGGACGAACACCGGCGGCAGCGGCGGCGTGGCAGGCGCCGGTGGCGCGAGCGGTGGCAAGTGGACCAGCGGGCTCGGCTGCAACAGCACCAACGGCAAGGGCCAGGGTTCAGGGGGGAGCCCGCGCGGCGCGTGCGGCGGCCCGGGCAGCAAGGGCGGCGACGGGCAGAGCGGCGGCGGCGGCGGCGGCGGCGGCGCGGGCTGCGGCGGCACGGGCGGGCCGGGGGGCAGCTTCGCGTCGCCCGGGGAGTCCGGCATCGGCGGCGAAGGCGGCAAGGCGGCGCTCAAGGGCCAGGGCTTCGGCTCGATGTTCCCAGGCAGCGCGGGCGGCAGCTGCCTGCAGGGGGCCGGCAACACCAGCCCCGCCGCGCCCTACGGCGACAGCGCGGGCAAGGCGATCTGGGGCGGCTCGGGCGGCGGCGCGGGCGGCTTCGGCGGCTTCGCGGGCTTCGGCGGCTGGGCCAAGAGCTCCGGCGGCACGGCCTACGGCGGCACGCCGGGGTACAGCGGCGGCGCGGGCGGCGGCGGCGGCGGCGGCGGCGCGCTGATGCTGTGCGCAGGCGCGCAGCTGCTGGTGAGCGGCACCGTGGACGTCAGCGGCGGCCTCGGGGCGCCGGGTGGCAGCTCCGGCTTCTCGGAGACCGGCAAGATGGCGAGCTTCTCGGTCAAGACCAAGGTCGGCGGCGGCGGTGGCGGCGGGCGTTCAGGCGGCGGCGGCGGCGGCGGTGGCGGGTCCGGTGGCATGGTGTTGCTCATCGCGCCGGAGATTCAGGCCAGCAGCGGCACCATCAAGGCCAATGGCGGGCTGGGGGGCTCGGCCGGCTTCGCCTTTGGCGGCGGCGGCGGAGGTCCGGGCCGCAACGGTGGCGCGAGTGGGGGCAAGGGCGGCGACGGTGGCAAGGGCGGCAAGGGCGGCAAGGGCGGCGACGGCCGCGTGCGCGTGCAGTCCAACAAGGCCGCCCTGGGCGCCATCACCGGAAAGCTGACCCAGGCCGCGCTCTAGAACGCTGTAATTACAGATCCTTGAGACATGGGCGCAGCTGTCACACAGGTGACACCTCCGCGCCCCTGTTCTGTCGCGACGCCGACCCTTGCGTTGCGCGCGCGCGGCCCTATGGTGCGCCGGCCGACCCCCGGAGAGGGGGCCCTGCCTGGCGCGGTGGGTCGGCCCCGGAGGTGCCGCGTGAACGCTGTGAGTCCGAAGCCGCTGCGCGCATCGACGCGCGTCGACGCGTCGTGGACCCCGTCACGCCCGGGCAAGCGGGTCACGCGTCTGCTCTTGAATCTGGGGGCCGCGCTGCACCGGAGCGGCGCGCCTGCCCACCGGCTCGAGTCGGCGATGACCGAGGTGGCGACCGCGCTGGGGGTCGAGGCGCGCTTCTTCTCCACCCCCACGCTGCTCTTGGCGACCTTCGGCGAGCTGGGCCAGCAGCGCACGCAGGTGCTGCGGGTCGAGCCAGGCGACATCGACCTGTCGCGGGTGGTCGCGCTGGACCGCATCGCCGCCCAGGTGGCCCACGGAGAGCTCAGCCCGCGCGCGGCCCTCGCGGCGGTGGAGGCGCCCCACACGCCCCCGTGGCGCCCCGCGACGGTCACGCTGGCCATGGCCGCCGCCAGCGCGTCGGCGGCACCGCTGCTCGGTGGGGGGCCGACCGAGGCCGTCGTCGCCGGCCTCGCGGCGCTGTGCATCGCGCTGCTTCCCTCGTTGCTTGGCAACCACCCAGCGCGCCGCAACCTGCTCCCCGGGCTCAGTGGCTTCCTCGTCGCCTTCGTCGCGGGTCGCGTGGCTGCGCACGTGCCGCTCCAAGCCACGGTCGCCACCGTGGCGGGCCTCATCGTGCTCGTGCCTGGGCTGACGCTGACGGTGGCCGTCTCCGAGCTCGCGACGCGTCATCTCGCGTCCGGCTCGGCGCGGCTCTTCGACGGGCTCTCGACCCTGATGCAGCTCGCGTTTGGGTCCCTGCTCGGCGCGACGCTGGCCCACAGCCTGGGGCAGGCGCTGCCCGCGGGACCCGCAGCCGTGACGCAGCCCATGGTGTGGGCGTGCGTGACCCTCGCGGGCCTCAGCTTCACCGCGCTCTTCCAGGCGCACGGGCGGCACGCGCCGGTCGTGACGGGGGCGGCGCTCCTCGGCTGGGGCGCGCTGCAGGCGGCCCACGCGACCTTTGGCCCCGAGGTCGCCGTCTTTGTCGCGTCCGGCGTCGTGGGCACGGCGGGCAACGCCCTGGCGCGCTGGCGCAAGCTGCCTGCGACCGTGGTGCTGGTGCCCGGCCTGATCCTGCTGGTGCCCGGAGCCACGGGGCTCGCGTCGATTCAGCAGCTGCTGGCGGAGCAGACCCTCGCTGGCGTCGGCGCCGGGTTCCGCGGCGCCCTGCTCTGCTGCGCCCTGGCGGCCGGGCTGCTGGTGGCTCACGCGGTGGTGCCGCCGCGCCGCGCGCTCTAGCAGACTGCGCCTTTTCTCCGTTCTTGCGGCGACGCCCGTCAGTCTGCTGGGAAAGGGAAGCCACGGCTTGCCGTGGCTGGGGGCGCTCGTAGCCCCCCCAATAGACAGAAAAGCTAGCAGATTGCGGCGACAATCAATTTCGCCGCAGTCTGCTTGCGGCGCGCTCTCCAGCTACCCCTCGAGCGTCGGATGCACGGCGCCGCAGGCCCCACAGGTCCGGGCTTCGACCGAGGCGTAGAAGCGCTCGAACACCGGCGCGAGCTGCGTCGTCGTGTCGGTCAGGTGGAACCACTCCTCGTAGACCACAGCGTCGCACTCCGGGCAGTACCAGCGCAGCCCGTCGAGCTCGTCCGCCGCCCGGGCGTACTCAGCCACGATGCCGATGCTGTCGGCAAAGCGCTGCGGCGAGTGGGGCACGTTGGCCGGCAGGAGGAAGATCTCGCCCTCGCCGATGGTCAGGTCGCGAAAGGCCCCGTCTTCCACGATCTTGAGCGTCATGTCGCCCTTGATTTGGTAGAAGATCTCCTCGCGCGGGTCGATGTGCCAGTCCGTCCGCTCGTTGGGCCCCCCCACCACGAACACCATGAACCCGCCCTCGTTGTAGAGGTTCTTGTTGCCCACCGGCGGCTTGAGCAGGTGCTGGTGATCGCGAATCCACGCCGCCAAGGGGATCGTCTGTAGCTTGCCCATGCGCTCTCTCCTCGCGTCGCGTGTGCCCGGCACGGCCGTGGCGTCGGTCTTGGAGACCAGAGCGTGCGGCACGGCGCGCGGAACCGCCAGCGCGACCACGTGGGCTGCCGTTGACGCGTCAGGCCCCGGGCCGCATACACCCACGCAGGAGGCGCCGTGGCCACGTTGAACAACCCGCTCGTCCTGGGAGCCAAGGTCTCGCTCGCGACCTTCGCCGCGCTCGTGGGCTGCAAGGCTACCGGCAACCCGGACGGCGTGTCCGCGGCCTTCGTGGCGGTCGTGTGCACCACCCCGACCGTGCTCTCTGGGCTGCAACGCGCCGTAACCCAGTTCCTCGGCAGCATCATCGGCGGCGTGGTGGCCAGCGTGTTCGCCCTGCTCGGGGTCCCGACGCTCATCGGGCTGCCGCTCAGCGTGGGCATCGCCGTGGGCGCGATCTTCCCCCTCGGCCAGGGCCACGCCTATGCGGTGGCGGCGTTCACCGCCATCTACATGCACCTGCTCCCCAAGGGGGACCCGTCGGACACGCTGTGGGTGCGCATCGCGGCCGTGGCCATCGGCGGTGCGGCGGCGGCGCTGGTCAACGTGGCGATGTCCGCGGCCTTCTACGGGCGCATCTTTCGCCGGCGCATGGACCTGACCACACAGGCCCTTGCACAGCACCTTAGCGACGTCGCGGTGGGCGAGGGCTCCGCAGACAGCCTGCTGCCGGTCTTTCCCATGCTGCGGGAGCTGGCAGGCGAGGTGGCCACGGCCCGGCACGAGCTCCGTTGGCGCAAGTCCCGCCGTGTGGAGCGCATGGAGCAGGCTGGCGCGGCGGTGCAGGCCTTGAGCCGTGTGGCCCACTTCGGCCGCGACCTGGCGCTCGCCGTGGAAGAGGCCGGCGTGGAGCTCACGGACAAGGACGTGGCGCTGCTGCACTACGTCGCGGCGCGCCTCCGCCACGGCAGCGCCCCCAGGCCGGCGCCCGAAGGCGAGATCGGTGACAGGCTCCTCGCCGCCCTCGACCGCTGGGAGTCCGCGCGGTAGGCCCCCACGGACGACAGCATGTCGCCCAGCTCCCCCGGCGAGCTGAGCGACAAAATGTCGCTCAGCTCGCCGGGGGAGCTGGCGGACATTTTGTCGCTGGAGCGCACCGACCACGGCGACGCGGGTGCGCGCCGGCTCAGCGGACGAAGAGCTCCACGTCACCCACGCCGTCCATGCGCAGGCGCACGTGCTGCCCTTCCTGCAGGTGAACCGCCGGCGTCGCGGCGCCCGCGAGCACCACGTCTCCGGCCTTCAGCCCTTCGCCGCGGGCGGCGAGCATCTGCAGCAGCATGGTCAGCGAGCGCGCGGGGTGCTCGAGGATCGCCGCCGTCGAACCGGTGTGCACCACCGCGCCGTCCACCTCGAACACCATGCCGAGGTTGCCCAGATCGAGCCCCTCGGCGGTCAGGTTCTCCAGCGCCGTCGTCCGGCTGCCCAGCACGAAGCGGCACGACGACGCGTTGTCCGCGACGACGTCCTCGAGCTTGAACTTGAAGTTGGCATAGCGGCTGTCGATCACCTCGATGGCCGGCGCCACCGCCTCGACCG
>JAUIAC010000181.1 GCA_030425545.1 bacterium
GCTGGGGCGCAGCAGCTTCATGCTGTCGATGGAGCGGGTGGTGACCTCGACCATGTGGTCGGGGTGGATGTAGCGAACCGGACGCATGCGGACTCCTCCTCGGGAGGCCGGGTAAAGGGAGGCCTCCTTAGAGTCCGACGTGCGCCAGAGAGATTTTCGTCACATCGCGGCAGAAAAGCTCCGTCAGCGAATCGCCTGGCACCTACGACTTGGTGGTGGGGCGGGCGGTTACCCTGGGCGAGGAGCCCTACTCGTCTGCCTCCACGAAGGTCCCGTCAGGGCCACGTTCGAAGGCCACTGGAGGCTCCGTATCAAGGAAAGGGGCAATCGACGGGTCGAGCGCCACGATGGTCGATGCGTTGTAGAAGGCGAAGTTCGATGAATCGTCTGCGTACTCCTGCGTTTCCTCCCCTGAAAGCACCCACCAGCCACTATCGTCCGAGTTTGTTGGCTGCTCCCGGTACATGTACCCGACCGGCATTCCTTTCTCTGCCACATGACGACTTGCGCAGATGTATCCTACGAGCATTCCTTCTCCTGGCTTTTCTCGAATCGGTGACTTCGCTTGGATGACCGGTCTTCCAGTTGGTACAGGTTGGTGTCGTTCTCGGCGTCCAATACTTCCTTGCGCGTGCTTCCCCGCTGCCTGTGCACGTGGATAGTCCGCATGAACGCACTTTCGGCTCTCGCGTCAGCTTCCATGGGCCGCGGCTCGAGGACATGGTCAAGATCGTCGCCCTGCAGATCAAGCGCCTCGACCTGCGTCTGGCCGAGCGCAAGCTCTGGCTCACGGTCGACGACAGCGCCTGCGAGCTGCCGGCCGAGACCGGCTACGATCCGCAGTAAGGGGTGCGACCGCTCAAGCGCACGAACCAGCATCAGCTCAAGAATCCGCATGGCCATTCTGGAGGGGCGCTTCTTGGAGTGGAGCCATATCCTGGCGACCGCAGTGGGAGAGGAGCGGGCGTTCGAGCTGGCGAGCTGACTCCGCCCACCCGCGCCAGCGACCCCGACCCCTGGGCGCTCAGCGACGCACCGCCAACATGCCCGGAGTCTTCCTGGGGCGGCTGTAGAGACCGAGCGCGGCAGTGCCTGCGGCTGCGGCGCTGTTCACGCCGCGGGCACGACTGCTGGACGAAGAGGACTTCAGCCAGGCGCTGAGCAAGGACGCCGCGACCCGCAGAGAGCGGTCGGCCAGGCGGGCTGTGGTCCGAACCCGAAAAAAGGCCTGACGATTGGGCGTTGAGACGCGATGGTAGGGACCACCGAGAGAGCCTAGCAAGGCCGAGAGCCAGAGTCCGACATCGGACCCCACGGCAACCTCCCTCGCAAGCGCAGGTGAGTGCGTTCATGCGGCTTGCCGTCTTCGACTGAAGGTCCCTGGGGGCCTGCGGAGCGGCTCGGGCCCAGCCAAGCGCTTCGTGCTCCTCCAAGACTGGCGGTCATGGCCAGTCACCAGATGAAGCCGTGACGCTGCGCTTTCAGGCCGACGCGCACCCGGCCCCAGCTCTCCTAGCGGCGAGGGGGCGAGCGCGACCCCGCCCTCGCGCGGCTGCGTGACGCTGTGGAGCTTTCCCGCGAGTCCTAGCGCCACCTCACGGACACACGCTCTTGGCCCCCGGCGTGCCGAGCTCGCGCTTCACACAGCGGGGCTTGCCGCCGGCGCCGATCTTGAACAGGAAGCCGCCCTCGTACTCCAGGCTCACCGCCAGGCACTTGGTGCCGGCCATGCTCTTGCAGTCGGCGTCTGAGGTGCAGTCTTTCTGCCCGTAGTCGCTCGCCTTCGGGTCCAAGGTCTCCTGGCTCGCCAGCGTGCCGTAGGCGCACGCGGCGGCGACCCAGCAGTCTGCCTTGTCGTTGTCCTTGGTCGACAGGCAGGTCTCCTTGAGCATCATCGACCCGCCCTTGGTCCACGGGCCGTTGAGGGTCACCGAGTCCACCGGGCTGCCGGTCGGGCTCAAGATCGTCACCGGCGTGCCCACCTTGGCGGCGATGTCGAAGGTGCCGCCCGTGTCCAGCCAGCCGTAGATGGCGCCGATGCCGTTGGACTGGCTCGGCACGCCGCGCGCCGCGATGACGGCGTAGCCCTTGGGCGGGATCTCGACCTTGGCGTAGATGGCGCCGGCGGTGATCTTATGGCTCTTGGCGCCGCTGACCAGGGTGTAGCCGTTGAGGTTCACGGTCTGGTTGGTGGGGTTGTAGAGCTCGAACCACTGGCCCGTGCCGCCGGTGAGCGCCGTGGGGTCGGGCTGGATCTCGGAGAAGACCACCGTGCCCGGGGGCGGCGGCATCGGCTCGTTCTTGCACTTGTCGTCGCAGCCGTCGCCCTTGAGCTTGTTGCCGTCGTCGCACTCCTCGCCCAGCGTCTTCTCCACGATGCCGTTGCCGCAGCCCGGCTTGGGCACGCAGAGCTGGCTCTGGCACCACAGGTCGGTGCCGCAGGCGGTCTGGTCCGCCTTGCCCTTGCACGGGTTCACGCAGCTCGGGTTGCCCGCCCCCGGCGTGCCGAAGTCACCCAGGCCGTAGGGTTTGGTCGACGGGCACCAGTTGGCCGCGGTGTCGTTGCCGATGTCGGTGAGGTGCTGGCTGCTCAGGCTCATGGCCTTGCCCGGCTGCATCGCCCAGGTCTGCGGGCTCCACTTCACCTGATCGATGATGGACCCCGCCCAGATGATGGCCAGGTCGTCCCCGAAGTTCGCCGACAGGTTGATGTCCTGGCTCGCCACCTGGCCCTTGTAGCCGTAGGCCGCCTTCACCCCGCCGTTGCTGCTCGGGTCGGCGTTGAACGCCAGCACCAAGAAGCCCTTGGGCGGCACGATCAGCGCCCCCGTGGCCTTGATCTTGTGCAGCTCGATCCCCGAGTTCTTCAGGGTCCAGCCGTTGATGTCCACGCCCGCGTCGCCCGGGTTGTAGAGCTCGATCCACTGGCCGTTGAGCCCCGTCGCCTTGGTCGGCGCCAGCATCAGCTCGCTGATGACGACCGAGCCCGAGCCGAAGAACTCCTTCTTGCACAGGGCCGTGCAGCCGTCCCCCGGCTCCTTGTTGCCGTCGTCGCAGGCCTCGAAGGGGTCGAGCTTGCCGTTGCCGCAGTCCTTGCTGTCGCAGGCGTCGCCCACGCCGTTGTTGTCGCCGTCTTTCTGGTCGGGGTTGGGCAGCGTGGGGCAGTTGTCGCAGGCGTCGCCCACCCCGTCGAAGTCGCCGTCGGCCTGGTCGGCGTTGGCCTTGCTCGGGCACACGTCGCAGGCGTCGCCCACCTGGTCGTTGTCGCCGTCGTTCTGGGCCGGGTTGGCGTCGAAGGGGCAGTTGTCGACCCCGTTCATGACCGTGTCGCTGTCCTTGTCGCCGGTGGCCGGCACGCACGAGACGTTGCCCTTGCCCGGCGTGCCGAAGAGCCCGCTCGAGCCAGGGATCGGGCTCTGCGCGTCGCACCAGTAGGCGGTCTTGTTGTTGTCGATGGTGTGGAGCTTGCTCGGGTCCAGCTGCCAGGCGAGGCCCTTCTGCGTCACCGCGTTCCAGGTCCAGCTCACCTGATCGACCACCGTGTTCGCCAGCGGGTCCACCAGGGTCAGGGTGTCGCTGGTGAGGTCGAAGCTCAGCGCCGGCTTGCCCCCGGTCATGAAGGCGTAGCTGCCGGTCACGCCGCCGTTGCTGGCCGCGTTGGGGCTGTTGGCCAGCACCAGGTAGCCCTTGGCCGGGACCAGCAGCGCCCCGGCGACGTTGAGCGTGTGGGTCGAGCCGGCGCCATTGGTGCCCTTGGTCACCTGCACCTTCCAGCCGTTGATGCTGACGTCGAAGGGGCCCGGGTTGTGCAGCTCGATCCACTGCGGTGTGGCCGCGCTCGACCAGATCATGACCTCGGTGATGATGATGTTGCCGGGCTTGGGCATCGCCGGCTTGCAGTTCTCACAGCCGTCGCCCGCAAGGAGGTTGCCGTCGTCGCAGATCTCGCCCGCGTCGGGCTCGCCGTCGCCGCACACGTTGGGGTCGCAGGCGTCGCCGCCGCCCCCGGTCGCGGCGTCGCCGTCGCTGTCCTTCTGGTCCGGGTTGCTCACGAGCGGGCAGTTGTCACAGGCGTCGCCCACCTTGTCGCCGTCGCCGTCGAGCTGGTCCTTGTTGGCCTTGCCGGGGCAGTTGTCGACGTCGTCGAGCACGCCGTCCTGGTCGGCGTCGGGCGGCGCTGTGCAGGGCGCGTTGACCTGCCCCGGCGAGCCGAAGTCCCCGCCCGAGAGCTTCTGGTCGCCCAGGCAGTAGTTGGCCCGGCTGTCGTTGCCCGCGGCGGTGGTCTGGGTCGCGTCGAGCGAGAGCGACTTGCCCGCAGCGCCGTTGATGTCCCAGCTCGCGTCCCAGGTCACCGTGTCGAGCACCACCTCGACCCCGCCGGGATACACCGCCTTCAACACCACGGAGTCGCCGAAGTTGTTGAGGCCAAAGCCCTTGTAGGTGTAGTCCAGCTTCACCCCGCCGTTGGTCGTGCTGTCGGCGTTGTTGCCCAGCACCACGACGCCCTTGGGCGGGATGGTCAGCGCCTTGCACGGGTGGATCGTGTGTTTGTCGACCCCGGCGGTCTCCGTCAGGATCAGCCCGTCGAGCTTGACCACGCCGTCGGTCATGTTGCGCAGCTCGAGCCACTCTCCAGCGCCGTCGAGGACCGCGTCGGGGTTGATCATCAGCTCGGTCACCAGCACGTCGCCCGGCTTCAGCCCCGGCTGCGCCGCGGGTGGGTCGCCGGTGGGCTCGCAGCCCGGCACGCAGACGCCGCCCGTGCCCGCCGTGTAGCCCTCGTCGCACTCGCAGAGAAAGCTGCCGCCGCCGCCCGCGAGACACACGGTCTTGTGAGACTCAGTGCAAGGGTTGGGCGCGCAGGGGTCGGCCGCGTCGCCGCCCTGGCCGTCCGTGGCCACGCCGTCGGTCGCGACCCCGTCCGTGGCTCCGCCGGTGTCCTTCACCCCGCCCGTGTCGGTCGCGCCGCCCGTGTCGGGGTTGAACGTGGTGATGTCGCCGGACGCCCAGGGGTTGAACGTGTCGGTGCCGCCATTGGTGTCGCCCGTGCAGCCGGCCAAAGCGGCGACGAGGAGCGAGAGCAGCGCCGGGAGCGCGCGTGGAGCGAGGCGGTGGGTCGTGGGGGAGCAGGTCATGGGAGAGGGGACTCCGGAGCGGCGGCCTGCGGAGCGCAGGGAGCGCGGGCCGCAGAGCCTACTTGTTTTTCGTCCGGCCTCGCGACTTTCGCCGCTTGGAGCCGGCGCGGGGCTTGGTCGCCTTGCCCCGCTTGCGCGGCTTGGCCGGCCGCTTGGCCCCGCGCTTGCGGGGCGACTTGGCCTTCTTCACCGGCTTGTTGACCTTGGGGGGCGTGAGCCGGCCCGTGGGGTCGAGCAGCGCGGTCAAGAAGCGATCGTGCACGCGCCGAAAGCGGTACGCCGGCCCCTTGACCCGGTTGTAGAAGAGCGCGAACGCGTAGCGGCGCCCCTGCCCGAAGGCGTAGCCTGCGAGCGCTGTCACGTCGTCCAAAGTCCCCGTCTTTGCGAAGATCTTTCGATAGGTGGCGGCGCCATGCAAGCGTCGCCGGAGTGTACCCTCCGCCCCCCCGATCGCAAGGGACTGCCGCCAACGTTGACCCTTCTTCCCAGCCTTGTGCATCGCCGTGAGCAGCTGCACGACCGACTTCGCGGTGAACTTGTTGGCGTGGTAGAGCCCCGAGCCGTTGCCCAGCCGCACGGTGGACCAGTCGATGCCGGCCTGGGCGAAGGTCTTGCGCACCGCCGCCTCGCCCTTGGCGCAGGTCCCCGGCGCGCCGATGACGCGGGCGCCGATGAGCTTGAAGAAGGTCTCCGCGTAGCCGTTGTGCGAGAAGCGGTTGCAGAAGCGCATCAGCCCGTAGAGCGACTCCGAGCGGTGGCTGGCGAGCTCCTTGAGCCCCTTGGCGAAGCGCCCGCGCGTCGCCGAAGCGAAGGCCAGCCGGCCGACGCGGATGTCGCGGTCCTTGAGCATCCGCAGGAAGGCGTGGCCCGCGTGCAGGGCGGCGTTCTCGACCCGCCGGCGCCCCGCGACGATGCGGGCGCGCTTCATCCCCATGACGCCGCGCACCTCGACGCGGGTCTTGCCGCCCTTGCCCGCGACAGTGCGGATGCGCAGGCCGCGCGTCTTGCCCTTGACCATCTTGGCGGTGTTGTCGACGACGATGGCGGCGCTGGGGGGCGTGATCTGGATGACCGGCGGCGCGCCCAGCTTCGGCCCGCGCAGAGCGGCGATGACCACGGTGCCCTGGTCGACGTTGAGCGCGTCGACGGGCGCGCGGTAGCTCGAGTCGGTCAGCTTCTCGTTGAAGCCACGGGGCGCGGCGCGGTCGAAGAGGGTGGTGTCCGCCACGAGCGTGCCGACGCGGCGGACGCCGGCCTTGGCCACCGCGTCGGCCAGCTTGGCCAGGTGACGGTACTTCAGCGACATGTCACCGCCGCCCACCAGCGCCACCGCGCGCACCTTGCCCTTCTTCACCGGCGAGGCGAGCACGCGGGTCACGAGCCGCTCGTTCATCGGCAGGGTCAGCGCGGCGGTGGCCGTGGTGAACATCTTGCTCACGGAGGCGGGGGTGATGCCCACGGCCCCGCCAAGGTCCAGCACCACGGCGCCCGAGTCGAGGTCGACCACGTAGCCGTGCACCGAGGGCTTGCCCGGCGCGCTCTGCAAGATCGTCTTCAGCTGCGTGGCGTTGGGCTTGTCCGCCGGGTTGGGGGCCGCGGCCTGCGCCGGCTGCGGGCCCAGCAGCGCGGCGAGCGACAGCGCCGCAGACAGAAGCATCGCGGCACGGCGCGGCGAGGGCTGCGCCAAGGCGCGGCGCGGGCGCACAGGGCCGGCAGGACAGGCGTGGTCGGGGGCTGTGGTCATGGGCGAAGCACCTCTCCTACCGCACAACGGGCGGCCGTGGCCGCGCATTCTATCCCAGTCGCGCCGGAGCCGAAGTTTGTCGGTCGTGGCACGCCATGCGCGCTGAAACGCTGGGGCTGGAGTCGCGACAGCATCACGCCACGCACCCCGGGGAGAACCATGCGCCAGCTTCCGCCCTTGGCTCCGCTCCGCGGCCAGCCCCGCCCCCCAGTCGCGTCTGCGCGCGAGGGCGCGCGGGCCGCGTGGCCCTGCGCGAGCCCCGCCCTGGTCCGCTGCCTGACCGCTGCGCTGGTCGCCGTGTCGCTCGTGGGCTGCGGCGCCGCGTCGCTGTCGTCTCCGCCCTCGCCCTCGTCGCCGTCGGCTCCAGGCAAGGCGGCGCTCGGCTCGCGGCCCGCGGCGCCGCGATCGGCCGTCGCGGGCGTAGGGCATCGCTCGTTTCTGTGGAGCTACCACGGCCGCTACGACCCCGCGCATTGGGGCGAGCGCTACTGCCTGTGTCGTGGCGGTCGCCGGCAGTCGCCCGTGGACCTGCGCGCCGACCGTCACGTGGTGGGTCGGGGCGACGAGGTCGTGGCCCGGACGCTGCACGTCCGGCACGTGCTGAACAACGGCCACACCGTGCAGATCGGCGTCGACCACGTCGAGACGCTCTTCGTGCGGGGCCGGGCCTACCGCCTCTTGCAGCTGCACTTTCACACCCCCGCTGAGCACACCACCGGCGGCGTCCGCGCGCCCATGGAGCTTCACCTGGTCCATCGGTCTGCCCAGGGCGACGTCGCTGTGGTGTCCGTGCTCTTCCAGGTCGGGCCTGAGAGCCCCTGGCTGGCGCGGCTGTGGCGTGACCTGCCCTCGAAGAGCGGCCAGGTGGTCGCGGAGGACGTCACCCTGCCTGTGCGAGAGGTCGTCGGCGCCTGGCGCGGGGCGTGGGTCTACGAGGGCTCGCTGACCACGCCGCCGTGTACCGAGGGTGTGCACTGGCTGGTGCTCAAGGGCCGGCAGACCGCCTCTGCGGCGCAGATCGCAGGCATCCACAAGCTGCTCGGAGACAACGCGCGGCCGCTGCAGTCGCGCGGCGCGCGTCACATCACCGACGAGCGCTGAGGCGGGTCGGCTCAGGCCCCGGCGGCGCGCCGGCTCAGCGGCACCGTGCCCGTCGACGGCGCGCTCTTCCCCTGCGAGATCGTTGCGCGCTTCGGTCTGACCGGATCGCCAGGGAGTTTCGTCATCTGCTGCTGTCGGGCCAGCCGAGTGGCCTGCCTACTCCCCGAGACCGCACCGCTCGGGGCGCTCCTACTCCCCGAGGCTGCTCAGCTTGGGGCGCTCAACGATCGCGCGGGCCCACTGGGAAGCTGTCGCAGACGCTGAGTAGACCTGCGTGTTCCATTTCACTGGATTCTGGATTGGGGTAGGGCTGGTCGTCTGCAGGCTCTGTAGCGTGAACCAGCCGCGAACGACGACACCATCGAATGCGGACCAGTCCCGCAGGAGGGGCTCAAGCCCCTCGTGTTCCTGCAGGTCTATCCGGTCGAAGAGAAAGCGCAGAGCAAGCAAGCGCCGCAAGCGTAGCCACGAGGTCGCGAGCAGCCTGCCCAGCACGACCGGCGTCGCCTGCTGCTGAGCTTGAGTAAGGTCGACCACGACACTCTGGTGGAAGGCTTGTTCGTCACAGGGTAGCGACGGCAGCGCGGCCAACGCCGGGACGGATGTCGTTGGGGTAGCGACGACATCCAAAGGGTTCGCTGGCGGCCAGAAGTCCACGCGCAAGCGCGTCCAGAGATCGCGGTACAGCGCCCAGGTCGGCGCGGTCAGAAACCAGCCGAAAAGCCCTCCTTCAGCGAAGGTCTGGCTCAAGCCAAAGGCTGTGCCCATCGTTGCCCTAGCAAGCTGGGCTGCAGGCCCGAGCCAGTTGAAGGGTGGTGCCAGCTCGTAGGGGAGAAAATGTGCGGTGAATTCCGCCTCGGAGGAGGAGTCTGAGGTCGCCGCGAAGAAGTGTGTTGGGACTGGCGCGGCTGTCCGGGTGGTTGGCAGCCCAAGAGCTTGGAGGACAATGTCCTGAGCGCCCTCGGTCGGCTCCGTCCCAAACCACCATCCCTGGCCCTTGTAGGCCGGCTCTTTGGGGCCCAGCGACTCGGTGAGCTCGCCGGTTGGCGTGCAGGGCAAAGGCCCAGCCGGAGCTTCCAGCGCGCCCAGGTATGCGTCATATAGCTGCGCGGCCAGCTGGCGATAGAGGGGGCTCTTTGGTCCGGCCTTCATCGCGGCGGCATAGGTTGGCGCAGCCTCCCACGTATGTATAAACTTATTGTTTTTCATCAGCTTTGCGAAGTTGTCATCGCTCAGCGCCACGAGCGTGGGGGAGAGGAAGGCCTGCCGGTACATGTTTGCCCACGTGTTCTCGAGTAGCCGGAGGCGGGCCAGCGCTGTCTGGAATGCGCTGTCCAACGCGTCCAGCCGCTTGTCGTGGTTCGGCACAGCAGCGAGCCATGGGTAGTGCGCAGCCAGCGCTGTCCACGCCAACTCTAGGTCGCCTGTGGAGCCCAGGCCGGCACGCATGCCCATCAGAGAGCCTGTGCTCATGGCACACACCATGCGGAGCGGCGCGCAGCTCATGGCTTGGTCTCCACGACAGACACGAAGAGCATGACAGGCTTGGGACAGAGGCAGGAGATCGGCGAGGGATCGACCGGGGCAAAGGTGGTCGCCGCGCTCGCCGGAAGGCTCAGCTTAACCGCAGGCGGACAGCAGTTGGGCACCGTACTCTGCTGCATCGGTGCTGGCGCGGCTGCGTGGGGGTTGTCGGTCGACTTCAATGAGGGGGCGTCGGTCGCGCACGGGCAGCTCGTGCTGAGCGCCCCGGCGAGCCAGTCTGGGACTGCAACCTTGGGGACGGGCACAGCGACAGTTTCGCTGGCGAGATCTGCGATGCTCCATTGCCATGCCTCGCACGGAACCTGCAACTCCATCAACTGCAGCGTTCCGGGGACGACCTCTTCGCAAGGCGAGAGGAATGGGGGAGGGTTGTAGCAGGGAGGTACGGGGCAATTGGGGTCCTTGGTCCAGTCCTCTTCCGCCTTGGTTTTGTTGTCTTCAGCAGAAGCGCGCCAGGAGATCTTGATCGGCCCCATGCCAGAGAAGGCGCCCCTGATGGATCGCTCTCGGCCGGCGGCTAGGCTGCGCCAGGGCGGTGGGGTGGGGAGCTTGGGTGTAGTCATGGCTCAACCGATCTTGGTCAGGACGGGCGCGGGGCTGCTCAGCACGCTCTGTGCCCAGAGTGTGGGGTCGACAGTGGTCGACATGCAGGTCTCGCCAGCGTTGAACCCCGTAATGAGGCTCCAGCTGCGGAGCAGCGGCAGGGCGAGCGTGGCGATCTCTGGCGTGGCGGCCCGTAGGGCGACGAGGGCCGCGAAGCAGGCGCGGGCAAGGGCGAAGCGGTTCAAGGCGAAGGTCGCGAGCTGATCGAACGCCGCGACGGCGTTGGGTGCTCCGTCAATGGCTTGGGCCCATTGCGACAGCGGTCCAGTGGCGGACGTCGGCGGCGCCGGCTGACCCGAAACTGTCGCCGAGAGCGCGGCAGCGACGAGCGTCACCATCGAGGGGGGCGGCGTGTAGGAGACGGCAGCAGGCGGCGCGGGTGCCGTGCGCAGCGTGCGCCACATCGCCACGACGCTGACCGCTGCATGCGCCGCCGAGATGTCGGCCACGGGTAGGTAGATTGGGAGGTTGCCCTGCTTGCCGGGCCAGTGAGGTTTGGCGGTGGCCCAGACCTTGCTGGGGGGCAGCGCTGCGACTGAGGCTGAACTAGTCACGCTAGCTTGCGCGAGCGCCGTCCGAAGCGCCCGCCACATCCGCACCACGTAGGGAGCGCAGCCCACCGGCCCCCCGCGGTCGCT
>JAUIAC010000182.1 GCA_030425545.1 bacterium
GCGCGTACAGCTACACCCTCGCGGGCTTGGAGCGCGACGCTGGCTTTGCGCTGGTGCCCAAGGCCTGGCTGTCGCTCAGCCCGTCGCCCCAGTCCTGCGTGTCGCCCTGCGCCAACCGCATCGTCGCGCAGCCGGGCGCAGCGGCCTTTCTCTTCCCCAACACGCCGCTGGTGGACCTGCGTCCGGGGCCCCACCGCGTTCGGGTCTACGCCTTCGACGCGGACAAGGCGCCAGTGAAGACCGAGGTGAACGTAGCGGTGGACCTGGTGCGGCCGGCGCCGCCGCCGGTGGCCTGGCAGCTGCCGGTGAACCTCTGCCTCACCGGCGCCATGGGCTGGACCGCGGCCAACGTGCTGCAGCAGCCCCGGGCCCAGCAGGCCCTGGCGACGGCGAGGTCCCTCCTGGCGCAGGCGGGGATCACCATCGCGCCCCTGCGCGTCTTCGACGTCGCGGAGAGCGGCAGCTACATCGCCACGCAGCATGGGCCGAGCAGCGACCTGGCCAAGCTCTTCAAGAGCGGCGCTGGGCTGCCCAACGGCGTCAACGTCTTCCTCACCGAGCGCGTGATCGCCGTGGGCGGGCTGCCGGGCGCCAACGTGGTGCTCGGGCTCTCCGGGGGCATCCCGGGCGTGCCGAACGCTGTAGGGCACATGCGCGGCGGTGTCGCCGTGTCGCTGGCGCTGCCCGCAGGCAAGCCCGACGTCCTCGGGCAGGCTCTCGCCCATGAGATCGGCCACTTTCTCGGCCTCTTCCACACATCGGAGGCCAAGGGATCGGGCGGGCAGGGCGCCCACGACACGCTGCCTGACACGCCGCACGACGACCCGACGAACCTCATGTATTGGTCCGTGACACCCCAGGCCAAGACCCTGAGCCACGAGCAGGTGCAGGTGCTGCGGCGCAGCCCGTGGCTCGTCGCGGTGACACCATGAGCGCGGACGCTCGCTGCCGCTCGAGACAGCGCGTCCGCAGCGTGGCGGGCGCCGCGCTCTGGCTGGTGGGCTTGGGCGCGCTGCTGGTCGGCGCGCCCGCCCGCGGCGGTCCACCGGGCGCCGCGGGCCGCCCGGGTGGCGAGGGTGCCGCGAGGGCGCGGCGGACCACGCCCGGGAGCCCGCGGCAGGCCTGCCGTGACCGGCGCGCCGCCGGTCGGCGCACCATGCGCCCCGTGACCCTGCAGAGCTGGCTTCGCGCGCGCCACGCCACGCCGACCGCCGCGCAGCTGCGGCGGGCTCACCCGAAGCCGGTGACCGCGCTGACGCGCGTCATCGCCGACCGCCGCGCCCCGCCACCACAACGGCGCAAGGCGGTGTCGTTGTTGGCTCGGTTGCCGGGGAAGGTCGCTCGCGGCGCGTTGTGGCGGGTCGTCGAAGGCCATGTCCAGCCGCGGCGCTCCGGGTCGCGCCGCGCCGCCACCAAGGGCCGCGCGAGCCGGCGGGGACCACCCGAACGCTCAGCGCTCCGCGCGGTCGCTGTGGCCGCCTGGTGCGCGGGGCCCGCCCAGCGCGACGAGGGTGACGCTGTCGCGCGCGCGCTTCGGCTCGTCGACCACCCCCTCCGCGCGCTGCGCGCCGCGGCCGCGCACGGGTTGTCGTGGCTGCCGCGTCCCAGACGCGCGCGTGACGTGGCTGCGCGGCGCCGGGCCCGGGAGCCCGAGGCGCGTGTGCAGCGCGCCCTGGACGCGGCCATCCGCAAGCTGGATCAACGTCTGGGGCGTGGCCGCGCGAAGCGTCGACCCCGAGCAGCGGGGGCCGGGCCGAGGCGCTGAACCCAGTCGTGCGAGCCCTCGCAGCGGACTGAGGAAGCGCCTCAGACCTCCGGAGAACGGGTCCTGCAAGCTAGAAGCGCAGCGTCAGCCCCGCTCCCACGCGCCGACCGTCCCAGGTGGGCGTCAGCTGGAGCGTCGCGCGAGCCTGCTTCTTCACCGGTGCGGCGAAGTAGGCCGCGACCGTACCGATGGCGAACACGCCGGCGGCGATGCCTGCGCCGTAGAGCAGCTTGTCGTTCTGCAAGATCGCGTCTCGCCGGCTGTTGGCCTCATCCCGCAGCGCAGGGCAGTCGTCGAGGGTGGTGCCCTTGCAGTCGTACTTCTTGATGGTCGTCTGGTTGACCTTGCCGCTCTCCGACACCAGCTCGAAGTAGCTGTTCGACAGGGTCACGCGGCGAACGGCGAGCACCCCGAGCGTGAGCGTCGCCAGGGCTGTCGCGCCGCCCGCCACCCAGGTCCACATGTGATCCCGCGGAAGCTTGGACGGGTCCACCGGCTCGAGCAGCACCACCTCCAGGGTCAGCGTCTGCCCGGGCGCGAGCGCCAGCCCCTTGCGAACGAAGGGGAGCCGGTTGCCCATGGTCACTTCGACGCCGTGCACCCCGGCCTTCAGCGTCACGCCGTTGCCGGGGTCGACCTGTCGCGTCTTTCCGTCGACCCGCACCGCCGCGCCCGCGGGGAGCCCCTTGAGCACGAGCTTCGCAGGACGCCTGGCCAACGCCGCCTCGATCGCCGCGATGCGCGCGAGCGTGGGCTTGCGATCCCGGTCGTCGGGCTCCGCCTCTCGGATGAAGAGCTTGTAGTAGCGGAGCGCGTTGTCCGGCTGCTTGGCCCGGTCGAGGGTCTTCGCCAGGGCCAGGATGATCAGCGGCTGGTGCTCGTAGATGGCGTGCGCCTTGCGGAAGAACTTCAACGCTGCGTCGAAGTCGCGCGCCTTGAGCGCGGTCCGGCCCTGCTTGAACACCTCGAGCGCTTGGCGCATGGCCGCCACGTCGCCCTTCTCCGCGGCGCTGGCCGGCGCAGAGGGCGCGAACGTCGCGAGGACGAGGGCCAAGATCGTGAGGAGGGCGGTCAGCCTGCGGGCCATGGGCGCCTCTGGCGGTGGGGGCGAAAACGGGGCCACGACGGCCTAGGAGCCTGTAGCGCATTCCGCCTCGGCGGCTTCATCGCGCTGACACATCGCCCTGCGACTCCGCGCTTGAATTGGCTACGGCCAGTCCTACGCACCTGGGAAGCCACAGGGCTTGGTCATCGCGCGAAGCCCCTCGAGGCTCCAATGCGCTACACACTCCTAGTTCGTAATCACCCGAAGCCGGGACCGCGTCAACTTTCGCGCCCTCCCATGTGTAGGGGAGTCGCCGCGTGGGTGAGGCGTCGTCGGGGCTCAGATGCGGAAGTCGTCTTTCGTCGGCGTCCGCGGCTTGGGCTTCGCGGGTCGTGGGCGCGGCTTCCTGGCTGCGGCGGGGTCGGTGGCCGCGGGCTTCGCGCCTGTCGCCTTGGTGTCTGCGTTCTTGCTGTCGGTGTTCTTGGTGTTGGCCGCCTGGGCGCCAGCGCGACTGCCGGGCTTTGCACCTGTCGCCTTGGGGTCTGCGCTCTTGGTCCCAGCGCGCTTCGGTTGGGCCGGCCGCGTGGGCTTCGGTCGCGGGCTTGCGCGCGGGCCGGCGTCGCCGCGGGCCTTCACGGTGTTGGCCGTCGTTGGGCGGTGGCCTTCATCCGCGCGGGGCGCGGCGGCCTTGGCGTTGGCCGGCGCGGTGGCGCTACCGGCAACCCCTTGCACGGTCGGGGCAGCCCCAGGGCCAGCCGGCTTCACCTGCGTGTCCGCAGCAGAGGGCGCGGCAGGGGCGGCCTCGACCCGCGCGGCGCCTGCCTTGACGGTCGCGTCCTTGGGGGAATGGGCTCCCGCGGTCACGGTCTTGCCCTTGCTCGTCTGCGTCGATGCGGGGACGAAGAGGGCGAGCGCGACCGCCGCCGCCCCCACCAGCGCGAACGCTCCGAGCCCAATCCAGAGCGGCGTCTTGGACGAGGTGGTGCTCGGGCTGGCGTAGCTCCCTTGCGACGAGGGACGCCGCGGCGTGCTGACGGCCTGTGTCGCGAAGGGGTCTGCGCCTTGCTCGGGCAGCTCGGCGAGCGGCTCCGTCGACAGCATGTCCACCGCTGGCGCGGCGCCGGGGGAGGCCGGGCGACCGCGCAACAGGCCACCGTCCGGCTGGGCCAACGCCTTCGCCAGCAGCTCTGCGAGCTCGGCGCAGGACTGCGGGCGCAGCACGGGCTCCTTCTCCAGACAGCGCAGCACGACCTTCTCGAGCGCATGCGAGATGCCCGCCTCTGGAGCGACCTCTCGCGGCGGCCTCGGCGGGTCGTTGATGTGCTTGACCAGCACGGTCATGGGCTGGTCCCCCTCGAAGGGGACACGGCCGGTCAGCGCCTCGTACATCAGCACGCCGAGCGCGTAGATGTCGCTCCGCTCGTCCAGGGGTTTGCCGTGGGCCTGCTCCGGCGACATGTAGGTCGGCGTGCCCATGATCATGCCCATCTCGGTGAGCTTCTCGTCGCGGTCATTGGCGTCGGCGAGCTTCGCCGCGATGCCGAAGTCGAGCACCTTCACGAAGCTCGAGTCGCCCGCCACCCGCATCAGCATGATGTTCTCGGGCTTCAGGTCGCGGTGGATGATGCCGGCGCCGTGGGCCTCCGTGAGCGAGTGACACACCTGGGTCAAGATGTGCGCCACCTGCGGGGCCGGGATCTGGTGATCTCGGTCGAGCCGCTGCGCGAAGGTCTCTCCCTCGAGAAACTCCATGGCGAGGTAGAGCGCGTCGTCGGTGTGGCTGCCGAAGTCGAAGATGCGGATCGTGTTCGGATGGCTGAGCTTGGACGCGGCCTGGGCCTCACGGGCGAAGCGCTTGACGTGCTCCTCGCTCTGGATGTGCTCGCTCTTGAGCACCTTGACCGCGACCTCCTGGTCCATCGCCAGCTGGGTGCACTTGTAGACAGCGCCGAAGCCACCGATGCCCAGGACCTCTTCGACGCGGTAGCGATCGGCGATGACCGTCCCGTTGGCGTAGGTCGCGACCGCGGTGGACACGCTGACCGTCGTGGCGCCGTCGTGCGGGCACACGGACGCGTCGGTCTCGAAGCCACAGCGGGGGCACACGCGCATCGTCGTCCTTGCCGGCGTCCGTGCGGTGGGGACCGCGCCGGGCTTGGCGTCCCGTGCGCGAAGACGCTCGGGCGGGTCGTCCGATCACCCGGCGAGGAAGCGCTTCCTCGGTCGGATGTTCGGGAGTGTGTGGACCGTAGCACGGCCCCTGGGGCCCCTCAAACAAGCGGCCCCTTCTCTTGGACGCATGAGGCGCGCATCGGCGCAAATCGGCCCCTCCTACGCCAACCATCGGGCTGCCCGGACAATCTACGCCCCAGCGCGTTGACAGCGCGGCTCCTCCTCCTACCGTTCGATTTCAACGACGGAGAGGCCCATGCCGACGTATGAGTACCGGTGCGCCCCTTGTGGCAACACCTTCGACGAGTTCCAGCGGATCACCGCCGAGCCCCACGCGACCTGCCCGAAGTGTGGCAGCGACGACTGCACACGCCTGATCTCGGGCGGGACCTTTCACCTCAAGGGCAGCGGCTGGTACGCGTCCGACTATGGGGGCAAGGGGCGCTCGGGCACCGCCGCGTCGCGTCAGGCCGCGGCGGCGAGCGGCTCCGCGGACAGCGCGGGCGGCGCGTCGACGGACGCGGGGGTGACCGCGGGCGCGACGGGCACAGGCGCATCAGGCTCTGGCGCGACGGGCTCTGGCGCGAACTCCGGCGGATCCTCCGCTGCGTCCACAGGGGCGCCCAAGTCGAGCTCGGGCAGCGACGCCACAACCTGAGCGCTCTGTCGCGCGGGCGCCGAGTTCAGCGGGTCTGCTCCGCCAGGGCCCGTCGTGCATGGGCCTCCCAGCTGGTCAAGGTGCCGGCCTCGGCCGCCTCGAAGAAGGCGGACACCTCGGCCATCAGCGCGCCACGCTCGCGCGCGTGCATCGCCAACTTGCGGAGCAGCCCGCCACCCTCGACGCCCTTCGACAGGCGCGCCAACAGCTGCTTCAGGCGCCCCGGCACCGCCTTGGGTGGCAGGTAGGCGCACAGCCGCTCGTCGAAGGCGCGCACCAGCGCGAGGCGCTCCGCCGCCCCTGGAACACGAGGTCGACGCCCGGCGACCAGGTCGGCGATCTGCCCGAAGATCCAAGGGTTCATGATCGCGGCGCGACCGATCATCACGCCGGCGCCCCGAGTTCGCTTCATGCGGGCGAGACACTGCTCCGCTGTCACCAGGTCACCGGAACCGATGACCGGCACCGGCACCGACTCCGCCACCGCGTCGACCACTTGCCAGTCGGGCGCGCCGCTGTAGAGCTGGGCCCGGGTCCGCCCGTGCACCGCCAGCATCTGTGCGCCCGCGTCCACCGCGACCTGGGCGACCTCGACCGCGTTGCGGAGCGTCTCGTCCCAGCCGCTCCGCATCTTCAACGTCACCGGCACCGGTACGGCCTCCGCTGCCGCTGCGACGATGCGAGCGACGTCCAGGGGGGTGCGCATCAGCTCCGCCCCACCGCCCCGTCGCACCACCTTGGGGGCTGGGCAGCCGCAGTTGATGTCGATGAGCTGTGCGCCGGCGTCCACCGCGATGCGCGCCGCCTCGGCCATGCGCTGTGGGTCCGCGCCGAAGAGCTGGACCGAGAGCGGCCGCTCGACGCTCGGGTCGAAGGCCAGGCGCATGTGGGTGCGCAGGTGACCGCGCGTGAGCAGCTCGATGGAGATGAACTCGGTGGTCAGCAGGCCGACGCTCTCCGCGCCAGAGGCCTCTAGCACCGTGCATCGAAAGGCTGTGTCCGTGACGCCGCTCATGGGGGCGAGCAGGAAGGGCGTCGCGACCCGCACCGCGCCGACATCGAAGCCCGTCACCCAGTCGGCTGGGTGGGCGGGGGCGGTCCGGCGCACCGGAATCCAAGGCAGATCGGGTTGGTTGGCCACGGCGGTCGGTCAGACGCCAGGCCGGTCTTCACCGGAGCGCACCTGCCCCTGGGGCACCGACACGCGCACCTGGTCGAGCTCTTCGAGCGACATGTCCCACTCGGAGAGCGCGGCTTGCACGGTCAGCAGCGCGTCTCGCTTCTTCTCGTGCACCATCAGCGAGTCTTCCTGGCCCCGCTCGGCGCGCTCCGAAGCGCGCTGCGCGTCCGCGAGCACCTTCGCCAGCTTGGTGGTCGCCATGCGCAGCTGACGGATCCCGGCCACCGCGATCTGGTGCTGGAAGCGGAGCGCGAGAGGACTGTGGGCTTGGAGCAAGCGTTCGAACACGTCGCGGGTCAGCTCCAGGGCGATCGCGTAGCCGCTCGCACGCAGCGTGGCGGAGCGCGGCGACCGGTCGATCAGCGCCATCTGCCCGACGATCGAGCCGGCCCGGAGCGCCGCCAGCACCCGGTCGCTGCCGTCGATCTCCTTGACGACGTCGACCTGGCCCGTGGCGATCAGAAAGCAAGAGTGACCCTGGTCGCCCTCGTGGCAGAGCTCGTCGCCCTTCTCGTACTCCCGCGCGGGCGCCACGGCGCCGAGGAGCTTGAGCTCCGCGTTCGAGTAGTCGTCGAGCGCGCGGAGGGAGCGGAGGTTGATCTGTGCCATCGTCCCCTCAGCCTGCGATCTTCTGCCACAGGCGCTTGAACAGCCCGCCTTCTTCCTCGTCGGGATGGACCTTGCGGTCCGCCAGCGCCGTCTTCTTCGGCACACCGTGGGCGCCGGTCTGCTCGGGGTCGAGCTCGGCGTCGATGCGCTTGTTCACGTTGCGGAGCCGGCGCGTCACGTCGCCGATGATGCCGCCGACGATGCCCGCGGTCGCGCTCGGAGAGGCCTTTCGGAGCCGCTCCAAGCCGTCACGGCTCAGCTCGAGTAGCAGCACGTCCGTGGCGGCGATGACCGAGGCCGAACGCGGCGCCGGATCGATGACCGCCATCTCGCCGACGACCTCGCCGGCCTGAATCGTGCCCACGGTCGCCGTGACGCCCTCGTGGTCGGTGACCTCGACCCGGAGGATGCCGTCCATGACCACCACGAGGGTGTCGCCGGTGGCGCCCTGGTGGAACACCACAGAGCCCGAGTCGAAGTGGCGCTCAGCCATGATGCTCAGCGCCGCACGCAGGTCGCCGTCCCGCAGCTTGCGGAACATCTTGATTCGGCGCAGGGAGTCGAGATGCTCCGGCGTCATGGGGCTCCGCTGGTCTGGGGAGAGGGGGGCGACGGGCTAGCAGGCGCCGACTATAGCTTGAAACTGGAGCGCCAGGAAGAATCCGAGCCTGACCCGCGCGGCGGCCTGCAGGCGGGCCGGGATGTCGCCAACGGGACCCACAGCGCGCCGTCACCGCGCTTTGTTGCGAGGGGCTCGGGCCACACGCATGCTCGTCGGGTGACAGCCGTCGTCCCACGTCCAGCGATTCGCCTCCGCCCGCGGCCCCGCGTCGCGCTCGCGTCCCTCCTCTGGGCGCTCGCGCTGCCTTCGGCCTGCTCGGCCCCGCCGCGCTGCGAGGCCGGCATCTGCCCCGTTGGCATGACCTGCGATCCGGGCTCTGGCAGCTGCGTTCCAGATCCCAACAGCGCCCAGACCCGTCTGCCTTCCCTCCGTGGCCACTACGCCCTGGTGCCCCTGCCCGGTCTGCGCCACGGCATCGTGGGCTACGCGCCGGCGCAGAAGAGCCTGGTGTGGGTCGAGCAGGGCAGCGACAGCCAGTCGACCACCTTCATCGCCGGGCCCGCCGCCGGCGACGAGGCGGGGCCGGAGGGCGAGCTCAGCGCCGCCACCGCCAGCGCCTCCGGGGACACGCATGTGGCTTGGCTGCGCACGGGAGACCAGACGCTGTGGCACGCGCAGCGCGTGGACGGGAAGTGGCAGCGCACCCGCGTGGACGCCGTGCCGCCAAAGCGGGCCGCGCGTCGGGTCGCGATCGCCGTCATGGGGAACCGGCCAGCCATCGCCTTTGAAGACGCCATCGACGGCGGCGTCGGTGTAGCGGTCCGCGGCACCGACGGCGTGTGGGCGCTGGAGAAGATCCCCTCGCCTGCGCCGACGGTGGGCGCCGCCACCGCCTTGGGTGGAACGTTGGCGCTCTCGGCGGCTGGCGGCGCGTTGACCCTCGCCACCTACGATGTGCAGGCCGGCGACCTGGTCCTGGCGTCGCGCAGCGCCGACGGCTGGGAGACGGCGCGCTTCGCCGGGCGCACCGGAGCGCCCGACGCCGGCGACGCGGGGCTGCCGTGCGCCCTGGCGCGCGACGTCGGCGGCGCGTTGGTGGTCACGTGGCGGGACCGCTCCCGCAACCTGGTGCGCGTGGCCCGCAGCGACGGCGGCGCGGTGACCCGCAAGGTCGTCACCGACGGGACCTACGCGGTGGCGGGCCGAGGCATCGAGCGCCGCCGGGTCGTGGGCACGTCCCTGGCCGCCGTGGTGCGTCCCAACGGGCGGGTCGCGGTCGCCGTCCAGGACGCCAGCCGCGCGCGCATCTTCGTCGCCATGGAGCAGGCCGACGGCAGCTTCAAGCGGTACCCGGTCCCGGACAGCGGTCGGCCGCAGCTGCGCCCGACGCTCCTGGCCCGGGTGGACGGGGCGCTGGTCGTGTCGTGGCTGGATCTGGAGGTGGACGGCGCCGGCGCGGGCCGCCTCGCGACCTGGGTGTTGAGCGTCACGGGGGAGTCCCCGTGACCTCGGCGGCTCGACGAGACGCGACGCCAGGGCTCGGCGGAGGCCGCGCCCTCCGAGGTCTTCTGGGGCTCACGCTCGCGGCGGCGTGCGGCTGCGGCGTGCAGGTCGCCCCGCTCGACGCGCCTGTCCCCGACTCCCACGCCGTGCGACCGGCGGCGTGGGTGGTCTTGACCAACCAGGACCTGCAGCAGGTCCCCTTCGCGGTCCGACTCGCGGCTGGAAAGTCCGTCGAGGTCAGCGTGCCGCCGCTCAAGCTCGGCGAGCAGAGCCTCGCGGCGACCACGCTGACGGCGTCGGTCGCGGAGGGCGCCGCGTCCATCACCGCCGACCAGGACGTCGCCCTGACCTTCCCGATCACCTCGCCAGACCTGAGCCTCGCCCTGGTGGCGGACGGGCGCGCCGCTTGCCCGCTGACCTGGCAGGCCAAGGGCGCCACGCTCTCCCTCGCGTTGCACGTGGGCCGCGGCACCGACGGCGCGGTCGAGATCGTGCTGGCCGGCACGCCCAGCCTGAACGTGGGAACGGACAGCCTGAAGGACGTCGGCGGCTGTTTGGCCGAGGTCAGCGACCAAGCCAAGATCGCGGCCCACGTGCGCGACGCGGCCGCAGCGGCCCTGTCTACGCCCTATGTCAACGCCGCCCGCGCTGCGTTGAAGGCCGTCATCCCGCCGACCCTGGAGCTGGCCGCTTCGCTCTCTGTGGACATCGAGGGGCACCCCGTGTCGGCCCAGCTCGAGACCCGACTGCGCCCTCCGTCGAGCGCACCGGTGCCCGAGGGCGGCTCGCTGATTCAGCACAACGGCTCCTATGCCGCCATCGGCCTCGACATCGCGCTGAACGTGGGCCGCCACCCCTGCGCCATGGACGCCCCACCGCCTGCGTTGCAGGTTCAACAGCTCCCGGTCAAGGCGCCCGATCCCACCACCGGGGGCCAGGTCCTGCGGCGCGCGCTGGTGCTCGATCGCGCGTCCCTCGCGCACATCAGCTGGGCGACGACCCGGTCCGGCTACCTCTGCCGCGGCGTGTCTCGCGGCGTCGAGAAGCTGCTGACCGCGTCTTGGGCGGCCGACGCCGTCCCGGCCCTCGGCACGTTGGTCGAGCCGGGATCGGTCGGCGCACGTTTCTGGCCCGGCTCCACCCCCACGGTGCGGGTGGTCGACGTGGACGCCGGCGCGGGGCTGGAGTGGCAGCTGCCCGACGCCGTGCTCGAGGTGAGCGCGCCCGTGGCGGGCGTGGAGCT
>JAUIAC010000183.1 GCA_030425545.1 bacterium
TCGAGGGAGCGCTGCGCCTTCCACCAGGCCTTCATCTGCTTCTGCACGGGTTGCCAGGCGTCCTGGCCGAGGCGCTCGGCGGCCAGCTGCGCGAAGTCGTCTGCAAACGCCAGCTCGCCGGCGGCCTGCATCGCTTCGTCCTGCAGCATGCCGGGACGGGCGCCCTCTGCCGCGCTCTCGTGCGCCGCTTTGCGGCCTGCGGCAGCCCCCGGGCTCTCGTGCGCGGGGTCCTCGTGGGTGGCGCTCGCCGCGTCGCTCTCCTTCGCGGCGCCGGCGTCCTGCGCCGGGGTCTGACCTTGCGCCTTCTTCTTGCCCTTGTCGTCGGTCGGCGGGGGCTTCCACACGTTGCGACGGGGCAGCAGCAGCAGGTGCGGGATCGCCTCGTGGGAGGCGCCGCGCGGCGCCTTGACCCCGGTCCGGAGCTCCAGCACCTGAATCGTGCGCTCGTCCAGGTAGCCGTGTGCCGTCAGCCCCTCGATACGCTGGAACTGCTTGATCACGTTGCGGGTCACCGGGCCGAGGTTGCCGTCGACCTTGAGGCGCACCCCGAGCACCGTCTGCAGCGCGGACTGCACCCACTGCGTGAAGCCGGCGCGACCACTCTTCACGTCGGGCTGATATCGGGTCGGGTTGACCGCGTTCTTCGCGCCTCGATAGCCGAGGGCCCGCGCCATCTCCTTCGCGTTGCCCCGCAGCGCGCCGCTCTTGCTCAGGTGCTCGAGCATGCGCTGCCGCCGCTGGTCGAGCTCGTTCTGCATGGCCATGGCGTCCTCCGAGGGCAGCGCTCGCCGGCGTTGATGGCCGAGTCGTGCGCGCGTCAGCATAGCGCGGCGGCCCGGGGGGCGCGAACCCGGCAGGCCCTCCGGTCGCCGCGTCGGCTGAGCTCAGCGCGCGGCTGGCTCCGTCGGCAGCTCGACCGACGCGCCCGCGAGCCAACGGTCGAGGATGCGCGCGGCGGCGTGCTTGTCGATCACCTCTTTCAGCTTGCGCCCGCGCACGCCGAGCAAGCGCAGGTGGTCTTCTGCCTCGCGGGAGGTGTTGGCCTCGTCCACCAGCACCACCGGCGCCTCCTGCGCGGCGGTGAGCGCCTTGGCGAAGTTCCGGGCCAGACGCGCGGAACAGGTGCGCGGGTCGGGCCCCTGGGGCGGCAGCCCGACAACCCACAACGTGCCCTTCACGGCGTCGAAGCGGCGCTGCAGCTGAGCGATGTCGCGGCGCGTGCCCTTGCGTTGCAGGACATGATCCGCGACCGCCATGCCGACGTCGGTGTCGTGGATCGCGACCCCGATGCGGACGCGCCCGATGTCGAGCGCGACGGCGCGGACATGCCGCCGCGAGTCCACGTCGTCGGCGTCTGGGCGTAACGTTGTGGGGGGCATGGCGTCTCGTTCCTCAGGTGGGCTTCACAGCAGGTCGGCGCGCTTGCCAAGCGGGCAGGCGACGGCCAATCTCAGCCCGCGCATCGCTCCGAGGAGGCGCTCCGTCATGACTTCTGCCGCCAACAGCCAGGTCGTCCGCATCTTCCGCACCCGCGTGTGCCCCTACTGTGTCATGGCCGCGCGGCTCTTCGACCGGAAGGGCGTACCCTATGAGGAGATTTATCTCGACGGCAAGCACGACGAGCGCATGGCGCTCGAGCGTCAGACCAACTGGCGCACGGTGCCGCAGATCTTCGTCGGCGATGCCTTTGTCGGCGGGTACCAGGACGTCGCCAAGTTGGACCGGAGCGGCCAGCTCGACACGCTGATCGCCGAGGCCGCCGGGTGAGCCGACACACGCTTCGCACACCGATCCGCGGGACGACCAGGCAGCGCTGCCTGCGGCTGGCGTCGGTCGCGCTCGTCGTCGCGAGCGTCGCGGCCTGCGCTGGCGTTCAGACCCGGCGGACCGACCTGCGGGACGCGGTGCACTCGTACAACATCGCGGTGCGCTGGGGGCACGTGCAGAAGGCGTCCGCCTTCGTGCCCGCGAAGCAGCGGGCCGAGTTCGTCGCGCGGAAGCGCCGCGCCATGGCGACCATGCGCATCCACGAGGTGGTGATCCGCAACGTCCAGGTCAAGGCGCAGCAGACGCAGGCCGACGTGCTGGTGCAGGTGTCGTTCTCGGTGGGGTCGGACCCGACGATTCGCACCCACCTCGTCGCGCAGCGCTGGCGCTACCTGTCCAGCCAGTGGCTGCTCACGTCACGAAAGCGGGTCGAGCCCAACGCGCTCGACAGCGCGAAGCCGGGGGATCTGTACTAGTGGTCTGCCTCTCGGCGTCGGACGTGTTGGGGTTCGGTCGCGGTCACCGCCCCGCAGCGCATTCGCCGCGCACCCCTGCGGGCGCGCTCCCGGCCGACGTCCGGCCTTGGGCGGCGTCGGCACCGCGGGCTCCCCGAGTCGGATCAGCACCATCCCCGTGAAGCGGACACCCAGGGGAGGCCAGCGCTCCCCGTCCACACAGAGGCCACCGCAATGGGCGCGACGATCGTCAAGAAGTTTGGGGGCTCGTCGCTCCGTGACACCGATCGGGTCACGTCCGTGGCGAAGCACATCGCCAAGGCCCATGCCAGCGGCCAGCGGGTCGTCGTGGTGGTGTCGGCCATGGGCAAGACCACCGACGAGCTGATGCGCCTGGCGCAAGAGGTGAGCCCACACCCCGACCGGCGCGAGCTCGACATGCTGCTCACCGCCGGCGAGCGCATCTCCATGGCGTTGATGGCCATGGCGGTGCGGGATCTCGGCGTCCCCGCGACCTCGTTGACCGGCAGTCAGTGCGGCATCATCACCAATGACAGGCCGGGCGCCGCGCGCATCGTCGAGGTGCGCCCCTATCGCGTCGAAGACGCCCTGAACGCGGGCCACGTGGTCATCGTGGCGGGGTTTCAGGGTGTCAGCTATCGCCGAGAGGTGACGACCCTGGGGCGGGGTGGCAGCGACACCACCGCGGTCGCGTTGGCCGCGGCGCTCGGGGCTGAGGCCTGCGAGATCTACACTGACATCGACGGGGTCTACAGCGCCGACCCGCGTGTGATCGTGGACGCGCACCGGCTCTCGCAGGTGTCCCACGACGAGATGCTCGAGCTCGCTCGCGCAGGCGCCAAGGTGCTCGCGGAGGAGGCGGTGGCGTGGGCCCGCATCAACCGCGTCGCCCTCTTTGTCCGGGCCAGCGACGGGCGGCCGGGCGAGACCCTGGTCCGCCTGGACCCGCCGGCGGGGCACACCGGCGTGGTCGGTGTGGGGACACGGCCCGACGCGCGGCTGTGGCGCTATCCCCGAGAGCGGCGTGCTCGGGTGCTCGCGCTGCTCGAGCGGGCCGGCGTGGCGCCGCTGGTCGACACGGTCGGCCCGGACGAGAGCGCGCTGCTGGCGATCGCGCGGGATGTCGCGGACGCGGTCGACGCGGCCTTTTCGAGCTTGTGTGACGCCATCGAGGCCGCTGTTGGCAGCAGCGCTGAGGTGAAGCGAGGGGCCCTGGTGAGCGTTGTGGGCACCGGCGTCGGGAAGGACCCGACCCTCGCCGCGCGCTTCGACGCGGCGGTGTTGCCCTTCGGCGCGGCGCTGCCGCAGCTGAGCCAGGGGCTCACGCGGTCCGTGCTCGTGCGCTCCGAAGACGCCGACGCGGTCGCCAGCGCGCTGCACCGCGCGCTTGTCGCACCGGAGCCCACATGACCCGCCTCGCCCCTGGCCTCTCCTCGCTCGTCGTCGTGGCCGTCGCCGCGCTCGCGGGCTGCAGCGGCGCCCAGCTGCCCAAGGGCGGCCCTCAGACCGCCGACGCCGTGCTCGCGAAGGCCCTGGCGCGCCCCCTGCCCCGCAGCGTGCAGGGCATGAGCCGCCTCGACGCCTACGTCGACGGCAAGGCGCGCAAGGCCGACGTGCTGGTGCGCGCCGAGCGTCCAGGCAAGGTGCAGTTTCAAGCCCTGACCCCCACGCTGGACCTGGTGGCCGTGCTGAGCACCGACGGGCGCCGTTTCGTGAGCTTCGAGCGCGGCGCTCGGCGCTGCTATGTCGGTGACGCCTGCCCGCGGAACCTGGCCCGTCTCGTGCCCATCGCGATGCCGGCGAAGGACCTCGTCGCAGCGGTGCTCGGTCGCCCCCCGCTCATCGATGCCAGGTCGTCGGCGCTGACCTGGGACAGCGCCCGCGGCGCGTACAAGGTCGAGCGGCGCTCGGCGGACGGCGCCTGGCGGCAGGAGCTGTGGATCACGCCCAAGACCTATCGCTTTCGCGCGTCGGTGGTGCACCACAAGGGCAAGCGCGTGGCGTCGATCGCCTACGGAGAGCTCGACGCGCTCGGCCCCACGGCGCCTCCGAAGGTGATGCGACTGCAGCTGCCCGAGAAGAAGATCGACATGTCGCTGACCTTGCGCGACGTCACCCTCGGCGAAGACGTTGAGGACGAGGCCTTTGCCCTGCCGTGCCCGAGCGGTACTTTGGCGGTCGAGCTCCCGTGCACGGCGAGCCCAGGAGTTGGTCGATGAGCGTGCGTCCCCTGTTTATCGTCATCGAGGGCGTCGACGGCGCCGGTACGACGACGCAGGGCGATCGGCTCACCGCGGCTCTGGAGCGCGCGGGCCACCGTGTTCACCGCACGCGCGAGCCCTCCGACGGGGAGATCGGCACGTTGATTCGCCGCGCATTGCGTCACCAGACCGCGCACCGGCTCACGCCCCGGCAGGTGGCGCTGCTCTTCGCTGCCGACCGCCAAGATCACTGCGACAACGAGATCGCGCCCGCCCTGGCCCGGGGTGAGAGCGTCGTCTGCGACCGCTACCTCGGGAGCTCGCTGACCTTTCAGATCATCGACGGGGAGGGGGACTTCGACGCGTCCTGGGTGCGCAGCCTCAACACACCCATCCTCGAGCCGGACATGACGCTGCTGATCGACGTGCCGGAAGACGTCGCCATCGGGCGGATCATCGCGCGCGGCAAGCCCATCGAGCGCTTCGAGGTGGCGGAGACCCTGCGACGGGTCCGGGCGCGCTATCTGCAGGTCGCACACGAGGAGGCCGAGGGCCTGGGGGTCGTGCACGTCATCGACGGCACGCCGGAGGCGGAGTCGGTGGCGGCGGCGGTGTGGCGCTGTGTGTCGCCGCTCACCGAAGGCGCCTCGGCATGAGCGGAGACGGCGCCTCACGCTCCACGGAGCTCGAGACACGGCACGACCTGTCGACCGAGCAGGACACGCGCCCAGCTGAGGGCGACACGCACGGGGCCGCGGGCGACACGGTCGTGAGCCACACGTCTGGGCCGGAGGCTCCACCCAGCGACGCGGCGACCCAGCGCGGCCAGGGGTTGTCGCTCGACGATCGCGCGACCTCGATGCTCAGCCCGGAGCAGGCGGCCAAGGCTGTCGAGGCCACAGCGCGGACCGCGGACTTCACCGACGCCGCCGACCAGACCCTGCCGCACGCGCACCACCTCGTGACCATCGCGGGCGACGCGGCGGGGGAGGACGCCAGCCTGGTCGACGGGCGCACCCTCGCCGGCACCGAGGACATGACCGCGATCGCGGGGGCCGTGACATGGGCAGCCGTCGACGCCGGCGCCACCGAGGTCGACGCCGACCCCAACCCGACGGCCATGGAGCAGCGGCCGGGTCGGACCAACGAGGTCGACCCCGCGCACCTCGACGCGCGGGCCGCGCTCGACGCCAAGATCCGCGCTCACCTCGACGTGGAGAAGCCCAAGGCCAAGCGCGACCCGATGCTGGGCACCACCGTGGGCGGGCGCTTTCAGATCGTCTCACGCATCGGCGCGGGTGGCATGGGGGCCGTGTACCGGGCCAAGCAGAAGGGCATCGACCGTGACGTCGCGGTGAAGGTGCTGCTGCAGGAGCTGACCAGCAACGAGACCTTGACCCGACGCTTCACCATCGAGGCGCTGGCCGTCTCCCGGCTGAAGCACCCGCACACCATCCAGATCTTCGACTTCGGCCGCACGGACGCCGGCAACCTCTACATCGCCATGGAGCTGCTCGAGGGCGACACGCTCTACGCCGAGCACGCCCGTCACAAGCGGCTGCCCGTGCGCCGGGCCCTGCGGATCATCTCGCAGGTGGCCGGCTCGCTGTCGGAGGCCCATGGCAAGGAGATCGTCCACCGCGACCTGAAGCCCGAGAACATCTTCCTCACCCGGGTCGGCGACAACGCGGACTTCGTCAAGGTGCTGGACTTCGGGGTCGCCAAGCTGCGGGACGGGGTCGGCGACGGCAAGGGCACGCTGACCCAGGCGGGCTCCATCTTTGGCACGCCGCGCTACATGAGCCCCGAGCAGGCCTCGGCCCGGCCGGTGGACGCCCGCTCGGACATCTACGCCCTCGGGGTGATCCTCTACGAGCTGATCGTCGGCCACCCTCCCTTTCAGAGCGACACCCCGCTGACCTTGCTGCTCGCCCATGTCAACGACCGACCGCGGGCCCCGAGCGCGGCCGCGCCGGACATCGCGATCCCCCTGGAGGCCGAGGACCTGATCCTGCGCCTGCTGGAGAAATCGCCGGACGACCGGGTGCAGACCGCGGGCGAGCTCGAGCGGGTGTGCATGGAGCTCGCGGTCAAGCTCCCCGAGGCCTTTGACCGGCCCGTGGCGCTCGACGAGGCGAGCGACCTCGGCGTCGCCCTGAGCGCCCCGGCCACCGTGCACGTGCCGATGGCCGGGCACCCAGCAGACACGGTCCAGCAGGTGGGCCCGTCGACCGCGCCGGTGGCGCCAGCGACCAAGCGCCGTGGCCCGCTGCTGCTCTTGCTTCTGGGCGGCGTGGTGGTCCTGGGCGGCGTGGCGGGTCTGGTGCTCAACCCCGACACGCCGCCCGCGCCGAAGCCGACCCCCTCCGTTGCGCCGCGGCCCGTGAAGGCGAAGGCCCCGACGGAGATCCGCCTGCAGGTGACCACGGTGCCTCCTGGCGCCAGCGTGCTCTGGCGCGAGGGGGAGAGCGACAAGCTGCTCGGGACGACGCCCCTGACCCTCACGCGCGCTCCGGGGACCCGGCTGAAGGTGCGTCTCGAGCGCGACGGCTACCAGAACCACGCCATGGAGCTGCGCTTCGATCAGCCCGGCACGGTGACCATGGGGCTGCAGCGCGAGGTCGAGAAGGCCCCTCCTGTGGCCGCCGCGCCTCCCGAGGCAACGCCGGAGGCCAAGCCGCAACCCAAGCCGCATGCCAGACCGCAGCCCAAGGCGAAGCCGCGCGCTCGCGCATCCAAGGCGACGGCCAAGCAGCGACCTGCCACCAAGCCCGCCGTCGTCGCGCCGAAGCCCAAGCCCAAGCCCACAGACCCCGGGCTCGTCGACGACCTGATGTAGGGGTGGCCCGCGTGGCCCGCGTCAGCCGGGCGCGTGCGCTAGAGCGACTTGGCGCAGCGGAAGCCGATGGCCTCGTGCGGCTGCGTGGCACGCCACAGGAAGCCGCGCTCGTCGGAGCGGCCTTCGCACGGGGCGGCGTTCTTGTCGCCGGAGCCCTGGAAGAAGCTGCCACCCCGCACCACACGCTGGGCCGTCTCGTACGCCTTGGGGGTCGCGGGCAGGGCGATCGGTTGCTCGCTCGCTTTGTAGAGCGGGCAGATCGGCGACTCGCACGGCAGGTAGCAGTTGGGCTTCGTCTCGGTGCTGCCCTCTCCACACTGGCAGGTCTTGCACTGGGGCTTGCAGCCCGCGAGCGTCTTGCCGGTGTTCAGACATGCGACGCAGGCCTCGCAGTCGTAGGGCTGCTCACGGTCGCAGGTGACCTCTTCCAGGCCGTCGCTCGCGGTCCACTCGTACGCGTTACCGAAGAGATCGAAGACCTGCGCGCCACCCTCTTCGACCACATCGCCGGCGCTCGACATCACCGCCTTGGGCCGGTCGAGCTGGGTGCAACCGTAGAGGTTGACGTTGGTCTCGGCGCACTTGCCCGGGTGGGGCTGCGGGCCCTTGGGTCCGAAGGGGTAGACCCGCTTGGCGGCGCTGGTGCTGGCGCTGCCGCCTGCGACCCGCTCCCACTCGAACTCGGTGGGCAGCCGCTTGCCTGCGAAGGCACAGTACTCCTGCGCTTGCAGCCAGCTCACCTGGACCACGGGGTGGTCGAAGTAGTCCTCGTTCGGGACCGTGCCACCGCCCGCCGCGAGCTTCGCCCAGTAGTTGGGGATGCCCGACGTGTTGTCCCCCGCCGGCTCGGAGCAGACCTCCATCTCGACGCAGTAGCGATACTGCTCGACAGTGACCTCGTGCACGTCCATGGCGAAGGGCGAGAGGGTCACCTGAAGGCTCGGGAAGCCCAGGCTGTAGCTCTGGTTCGGGTTGTCGATGCACTGCTGGTCGCTCGGGATGCCGCAGCCGTCTCGACCCATGCCGAACTGAAAGGTCAGCCCGTCGGTGATCGAGGTCATCTGGGTCAGCGCCGGGGGCTGGCGGCCCTCCGCGCACCCGGCGAGGCAGAGCGCGAAGCCCACCCATGCAATCAGCCGCGCGCTCATCGCGACCCCCGCTTGTTGTCCGGGTTCATGGGCAAGAGCTGCCGCCCCTTCACCCGGGGAAGCCCCACGACCTTGTCGGCGTCCGGGATCCCGCTGCGCACACCGTCCCAGATGATCAGGCCCAGGCCCAGCGCCACCGCGCTACCGCCGCCGCCGTAGCCGAGGTTCTGGTAGCCCTCCCACATCTTGAACTTGGGGGTGCCCGCGTACTGCTCATTGGCCATGCCGCGGGAGTAGACGCCGCCGCCGACGCCGCCGAGGCCGAGGATCATCAGCGGCCAGCCGACCACAGAGCGCCACGACGAGCGGCTCGACACCGGCTCGAGCACGTAGTTGATGTGCAGGCGCTTGTCCTCGGGGACCGACACGATCTCCTCCACCGGCCCGTACCCGGCCCGCTGAATCGAGACCTGATGCCGGCCTGGCGTGACCTCCACCTGGCCGGAGAAGGGCGTCAACGCGACGACGCGGCCGTTGACCGCGATCTTGGCGCCGCGAACGTTGCACCAGAAGCTCAGCGCGGCGACCCGGCGAATCGACTTCAGCGAGAACACGGCGCGCACCTTGCCGGTCTCCGGCACCACCAGGTCGGCCTCGAGCGGCACGTGCTTCGCCAGCTGTAGCTTCAGCTTGTAGGTGCCCGGCTTCATGTGCGTGGACAGCGGCGTGGAGCCCAGGACGCGGCCGCTGGGGAGCACCGCCACGGTCGCGCCGCTCGGGTTGGTGCCGATGATGACCTCGGGCATGGACTCGAACGCGCGCTGCTTGAGCGTGCGGATCAGGTTCTCCACGTCCGCGACGTTGGCCGGCTCCTTGCCGCCGTTCTGCTTGCGGTAGTGGCTGCGGTAGCGCTTCAGCAGCTCCACCGCCTTGGCGTACTTGGCCAGCTTCTCCATGCAGCGCGCCATGTTGTAGAGGTAGCGGGGGTTGGCGTCGAGCGCGAAGGCACGGGCGAAGGCGTCGTGCGCCTCCTGGAAGCGGGCGCCCCGGTAGTGGCCCCGTCCGATGTTGCCTTCCGCCGTCGCCCGCTCCTTTGGCGTCGTGGCGGCCGCGGTAGGGCTGGCTACTGTCGGGCTGGGCACCGTGGGGCTGGCTGGCGAGGGCGTGCCGGGCTGCGCGCTGGGCCCGGGCTGGGCCGCGGCGGCAGGAGCGGCTGGGGGCTGCCCGAGGGCGCTGGTCGCCAACAGGGCCCCTACACACGTGACGAGCAGCGTGCGGCGGAGAGGTGTGCGTCGGCGAAACAGAGTCGTGCGAGGCATGCGCGAGCGTCCTGGGCAGTCGAGCCACCGCATAGCATGTGCCCGAGCGGCGTGTCGACCCAAGGCGCCTCGGCGCGAGACGCGGGCAGCGCGCGCTCGCCGAGGTCAGGAGGCCGCTGAGGGGCCCCGCGGTCCTATCGCACGGCTGTGGACACGATGGTCAGCTTGGCGCCGTTGCGCGACACGTCGAGCGTGCGTGCGCCTGGCGCGACCGAGCGCTTCATCCGCGAGTTGGGCATCTGAATCTCGTAGCGCACACGGCCACCGGCGCGACCGAGCATCGTCACCCCGAAGAAGGCGCCGCCGGGCAGGGCCACCTTGCCGCTCTGCCTGAGCTGTAGGCCCAAGGTCTGCTCTCGCACCAACATGAACTGGTTGAACTGACCTTTGAAGGGCTTCAGCTGCCGGCTGATGGCGTTGAGCCGCGGGTCGATCTTGGGGGTCTTGCCCTTGCTGGCCTCGATCACCTGGACGTGAAAGCTCGCCTTGGCCGGAGGCGGCGCCGCCACGGCTGCCCCCGCAAGCAGGAGGGTCAGCGTGGCAGCGAGCCATGCAGCACCGGTGCGCGTCGCTCGCGTTGCTTGACTCATCCCGCTTCCCCCTCGTCCGGCTGGATGTGCCAGATGATCATCGGCTCGCCGGGCTCTTCCGCGCCCTCGATCAGCACGGTCCCACCGTCGAGCTCCATGTCTTCGATGATGACCTCTGGCTCGGCGTCGTCGGCAGACGCCTCCTTGGCCACCTGCGGCGCCGCAGCCGGAGCCACGGTGGCGTCGACCCCGTCGTGCAGGTCTCGCACGTCGGTCACCTGGTCATGGCTCAGGACCATGGCGAACATGATCGCCGCCATGGCCACGCCGCCGGCCAGGCCGAGCTGCCCGGTGCCCAACGCGCGGGTCCACCCGAAGAGCTTGTCGAAGAGCGTCGGCTCGGCCCGGGCCACCGGCGCGCGCGTCTCTGCGGGCAGCCGAGTCATCACCCGGCCCCGCACCCGGCTCACGTCGACCCCAGCTGCCAGGG
>JAUIAC010000184.1 GCA_030425545.1 bacterium
ACGTCGCACGGAGCAGCGCGCGTACCACTTGGCTACACCCGCCGCGCGGCGCCTCGGGCGGCCCGGCCCAACCCGACCTCCAGCCGGGTCACGGCAGGTCCGGTCCACGACTCTGACATCGGCGCCTGCCAGCAGGCGAGCTCGGGCGCGTGCCACACGGCGACGGCGTCGCCTGCCCGCTGGGGCCGCGAGAGCACCTGGTGCGGCCCCTGCTGCCAGTAGAGCGGGGCGCCTCCCTGCGCGCTCACGCCGGCCGCGGCGAGCTCCGCGGACGGAGAGGTGACGTCGACCCACGCGTGGGCGACCTCGTGGTCGGCTCGCCTGGCCTGCGCGTCCCGGCGCAGCGCGTAGTCGCCGCCGCTCAGCCGCACCCAGCGCGCTCGCGCCGGAGCCAAGGCCTCACCGAGGCCAGCGGAGGCCCAGGTCGCCACCTCGAGGACCAGGGGGTCGTTCAGCGCAGCGTCGGCCTCGTCGAGGCGCGCGTGCTCGAGCGCGTCGCTCCGTCGCCACGCGGCCTGCGCCGCCCGCTGACAGGCGCGCGCACACGCGGCCGCGTCGAGCCAGCCGTCGGCGCAGGTGGAACGGGGCGGACGCGGGATCGTCGGTCGCCGCCAGGTCGGCTGAAACGGGACGGCCGAGGGACCTGTGGTCGCGGCGTCGGCGTCCAGCCCCAGAAACCATCCAGCGAGCGTGAGCCTGGAGCCGCCGGTGACCTGTCCCACGGCGTGCAGCGCACGGCGGCTTACCTGAAAGAGCACCAGCTGCCCGGGAGCGCTGGGCACCTCCTGCTGCAGCGACCAGCGCGGCGGGAGGCCGCCTCGCGGTGGCTCCGCGCGCGAAAAGAGGCGCAGCGCTCCACCCTTCGCCGGTGACGCGCCAGCGGGCGGGCGCAGGTGCAGCACAAAGGCCAGGGCCCGGTCCATGCGTGGGTCTGAGTCGGTGTGCGGCAGCAGGTAGCCTCCTGGGCCGTAGTGCCACGCCGCAGCGTGCACGCCCCCCACCGGCCGACCGGCGAGGGCCTCCACGGTCGGCCGGAGGTCCTCGGACGCCAGGGTCGTGCACACGTCCACCAAGGGGCCATGCGGCGGCAGGGTCGCCTGAAAGCTGAAGATCAGCTCGTCGAAGCGCGGCTGCCACGGGAGCGCGCCACACGCCGCCGTCAGCCTGTCCAAGGCCTCACCAGAGGCCACGACGTCGGGGAGCACGGCGTGCGGGAAGGGCTTGGCGGCGTGGAACGTGGCAGCGGCGGCGCGCAGGCGCGTCGCCAGGTCGGCGCGGAGCAGGGGGCCGTCGCCCACTATTGGACCGTCATCCCGAGCGTGCCTTGGACCCCGTCGCGGGTCGCCGTGATGGTCACGCTCCCCGCGCTCAGCCCCTTCACCTGTCCCCAAGAGCCCCAGGCGTTGCTCACGCCGGCGACGCCGAAGTCGCTCGTCAGCCATGTGGCGTAGCGGGTGATGTCCAGCTTGAGGCCCCCGCTGAACGTGCCCACGGCCTGTAGCGGAAGGGTCTGCTGCACCGCCAACGTGGTCTTGGCCGCGGTCACGCTCACCGCGGTCAACTTCTGGTCGGTCACGGTCACCTTCACCGTCCCGCTCTTGCCGTTTGCGGTGACTGTGATGGTCGCCGTGCCCTTCTTCAGCGGCGTCACCCACCCCGCGGTGGGACCCACGCTCGCCACCGCCGCGACGGTCGGGTCGCTCGACACCCAGCTCGACTGGTTGGTCAGGTTCTGCGTGCTGAGATCGGTGAAGAGCGCGGTCGCCTGCAGCGGCGTCACGAAGCCCACGGGCAACGTCGGCGCGAAGGGTGTGATCTGAATCTCCTTGATGGCGGACTTCTGCACCGTCACCACCGTGGAGCCCGTCTTGCCGCCCCAGGTCGCTGAGATCTTGGCCTGACCGGGCGCCAACGTCTGCACCAGCCCCTTGTTCTGGTTGGCCTGAGGGTTGCCCTGGGCGCCGTTGAACACGGTCGCCACCAGCGGCTTGTCGCTCACCCACGAGCAGGCGCCCGTGATCTGCTGGGTCGTGTTGTCGGTCATCACCGCCACGGCGCTCAGCTTCACGTACGTGCCGGGGGCGACCACAGGCTGTGTGGGCGTGACCTGGATCTCCTTGACGGTGGCGGACTTCACGGTCAGCTGCGCCTGTACGCTCTTGCCGCCCCACGTCGCGGTGATCGTGACCGTCCCGGGCTTCAGGGTCTGCGTCCAGCCAGCGGTGCCGCCGCCGTTGTAGACCGTCGCCACACTCGGGTCGGACGAGATCAGCGTGCTCTGCCAGGTCACGTTCTGGGTCGTGCCGTCGTCGAAGACCGCGGACACGTCAAACTTGACCGACATGCCCAGCGCGAGGCTCCACACCTGCGGCTGAATCGCCAGCCCCGTGACCTCGGCCTGCTTGACCTCGAGGGCTGCGCTGCCCTTGTAGCCGCCCACAGCCGCCGAGATGGTCACGTCGCCGGGGGCGAGACACTGGACGATGCCCTTCTGCCCCTGGCCGTTGAGCGCCGCGGCGATCTTGCTGTCGCTGGAGAGCCAGGTCGCCGCTTGGTTGACGTTCTGCGAGGTGCCGTCGGAGAAGAGCAGCGACGCCTGGAAGTTACGGAACTGACCCTTGCTGCACGTGTGCTTGCCGGGGAAGAGCAGCACGGACTGCGCTTGGGCCGACGACACCGTCAGCTTGGCGCTGGCCTTGTTGCCCTGGTAGGTGGCCGTGAGCGTCACGACCCCCGGCTGCTTGGTCTGCACGCGGCCCTTGTTTGGCGGTCCGCCGGGGCCGGGCCCCTTGTTGCCAATCTGCGCGATCTGGGTGTTGTCGCTGGACCACTGCGACTGAAAGGTCACGTTCTGCGTGGTGTTGTCGGTGAAGATGGCGACCGCCTGGAACTGCATCGGCATCCCGGCGGCCACGGTCCAGGCGGCGGGGGTGATCTGGAGCGAGGCGATCTCTGGCGTCGTGACCGTGAAGGTGGAGCTCGCGCTCTTGCCGCCGAACGTGGCCGTGATCACCGCGCTGCCCTTGGCCTTGGCCTGCGCGACCGCGATGTTGAAGCCGGCCGTGTTCACGGTGGCGACCGCGGGGTTCGACGTGGACCACTTGGCCTGCTGGGTGACGTTGGCCGAGGCGCCGTTGGAGAACTCCGCGACGACCCAGAACTGCACGCTCTGGCCGGCCTTGCGGGTCGGGTCGGTCGGGCCGATGGTCAGCTTGCTGAGGGTCGGCGCTGCCACCGTCACGGACGCCACACCCTTGACCCCGCCGATGGCCGCCGTGACCGTCGTCTGGCCCGGACTCACGCCCTGGATCAGGCCCTGGCTGCCCTTTGCGTTGCTCACCGAAGCCACGCTGTCCTTGCCGCTGGACCACGACGCGCTCTGGCTGACGTCCTGCGTGGTCCCGTCGCTCCAGGTCCCCGTGGCGGTGAGCGGCTTGGTGGTCGCGACGTCCAGCGTCACCTTGGCCGGGCTCAGGGTGATGCTCGTGAGCACCGACGCGAGCACGTTGACCTTGGCCTGCGCGCTGAGCGCGCCGACGGTCGCCGTCACCGTGGCGGCGCCGGTGGCCTGGCCGGTGACCGTGCCTGCCTCTGCGCCGTTCGCGACCGTCACGACCCCAGCTGGCGTGCTGGTCCACACCGCTTGGGAGGTGACGTCGAGGATCTTGCCGTCACTGTAGGTGCCGAGCGCCTTCAGGCCGACGGAGAGCCCGAGCGGCACGGTGGCCGTCGCCGGGCTGACGCTGAGCTGGGTGAGCGTGGCGGCGGTCACCGACACGGTCGCGCTCCCCGACACCCCCTTGAAGGCGGCGGTCACGGTCGCCACCCCGGCCGAGAGCGCGGTGGCGTTCCCTGCGGTGCCGGGGGCGTTGCTGACGCTGACCCGAGCGCTGTCGCTGCTGGTCCACAGGGCCGACGACGTGAGATCGAGCGTGCTGCCGTCGTCGAAGGTCCCGACCGCCTTCAGCGAGGTCGTGTTGCCTGCGGCCAGCGCGCTCTTGGCGGGCGTGACCGCGACGCTCACGAGCTTCTTCGCTGAGACCGTCACGGGGCGGCTGGCTTGAAACCCGCCGTAGGTCGCCGAGATGACGGAGACGCCCGGCGCGCTCGCGGTCACGAGCCCGGTGGCCGAGACCTGCGCGGTCCCCGGGGCGCTGCTCGCCCACAGCGCCGCCTGGCTGACGTTGGCCACCGAGTCGTCCTGGTAGATCGCGGTCAGGACCAGCTGCACGGAGCCACCAACGAGCAGGGTGGCGTCTGGCGGGGTCAGGGAGATGCCCTTGAGCGCGGCGGCGGTGACGGTGACCTCGGCCTTGGCGACGAGCTTACCCACCTGCGCGCGCACGGTGGTCTTGCCGGCGGCGACGGCCTCGACGACGCCCTGGGCGGAGACCTTGGCGACCGTGGGGTCGTCCGAGGTCCAGGTGGCGCTGGCGGTCACGTTCTCCGTGCCGCCGCCTTCGAAGGTCGCGATGGCGGTCAGCGGCTCGGTGGCGCCGACGCTCAGGGTCGCTGTCGCGGGGCTCACCGCGAGCGCGGTCATGGCCACCGGCGACACGGTGATCACCGCAGAGGCGCTGAGGCTGCCCAGCTTTGCCGTCACCGTCGCGCTGCCGGCGCTGACGGCCACAGCCACGCCCGAGCCGTTGACCTGCACCGCGGCTGGGGCGCTGCTGGTCCAGGTCACCGTCGCGCTGACGTCTGCGCTGGTGCCGTCGTCGAGCTTGGCCGTGACCGCGAGCGCGACCTGACCGCCGATGGCCAGCGTGGCGGCCGGAGGGCTCACCGTCAGCGCCAGCGGTGTGGCGGAGGGTGCCCCTGCGTCGCCTCCGGTCTGGGTGTCCTGCCAGACCCAGGTGTCGTCTTTGGCGATGTCGCCAAGCCCCCCGTCGACCAGGCCCGTATCGGTCACGCCCGCGTCGGTCACGCCCGCGTCGACCACGCCCGCCCCGCTGTCGACCGCCGTGCCGTCGCCGCTGAGCGCGCCGTCCGCCGCGGCGCTGCCGTCGCTCTGCGCGAGCGCCGGGCCTGCCGCGGCGGTGTCGTCGGTGCCACACGCGGGCAGGGCGACGAGCGCGAGGCAGAGCAGGGCGCCGGCGCCGAGCCAACGCCGCGGCGTCCGCCCCTGCCGTGCCGAGGTCCCTCGATGGGGAGGCGTGAAGTTCAGGTGTCGAGCGCGCATGTTGCTTGTCCTCCGCATCGCAGGCGCCTGAGCGGCGTCCAACGCTCGCGGCAGAGTGCCGCGTCCCCGCGCGTTGAGCCACAGCCGGTCGAGCCCGGCGTTGGCCACGCGCACGATAGATGCCGCGAGGACCGGAAGTGTGAAATTCGGCGTGCAGGGCGATGTCCAAGGGCGTCGGTTCGCGCTCACGCACACCCTCCGCTAACCTCTCGCCCCTCGACGCCCGGCGCGCTGCGCAGGGTCGACGACACCTCGGCCCCGTCGCGGCCCGGTCGCTCGGAGCGCCTTTCAGCCGCCTCAGCCAGGAGGACTCGCCATGGACCGCCGCGAATTTCTCGTCTCGACTGCCCTCGTCGCTGCCACGCCGCTGCTCCCTGGATGCGGCAGCGACACTGGAGGCTCGGGCACGACGCCGATCCCAAGCTACTCCTGGGACGGCGACGTGGGCCCCGAGTCGCTCTTCAGCCACGGGGTCGCGAGCGGCGATCCCTGGGACGAGAGCGTGGTGCTGTGGACCCGCGTGACCATCGCCGGGAGCGCGCTGGCCACGGCGAACGCTACGGAAGCCCCTGTGTTCTGGGAGGTCGCCACCGACCAGGCCTTCACCGACCGCGTGGCCGCCGGCGAGGGCGTCGCGTCGTCCGACCGGGACTTCACCTTCAAGCCCGTCGCTGAAGGCCTGTCGCCGTCCACCACCTACTACTACCGCTTCTGGACCCAAGGACGCAGCTCGCCGGTCGGGCGCACCCGCACCACTGGCGCGGCGACGCGGATTCGCCTCGGCGTGTGCTCGTGCGCCAACTACGCCACCGGCTACTACGTCGCGTACCGGGGGCTGTCCAAGCGCGCGGACCTGGACGCCGTGCTCCACCTCGGGGACTACATCTACGAGTCGTCCTACGGCACCTCGCTGCGGCCGAACGAGCCAAAGAAGGAGACGGTGACCCTCGAGGACTATCGCATTCGCTACGCCCACTACCGCTCCGATCCGGACCTGCAGGAGGTGCACCGGCAGCACCCGTTCATCTGCGTGTGGGACGACCACGAGACCGCCAACAACAGCCACACCAACGGCGCTGCGGCCCACGATCCGGACACGGAGGGCGACTGGCCCACGCGCAAGGGCGCGGGCACGCAGGCGTGGCGCGAGTGGCTGCCCGTGCGCGATCTCGAGGGCGGCAAGATCTGGCGCAAGCACAGCTGGGACGGCCTCGCCGACCTGTTCATGCTCGACACGCGGCTCTGGGCGAGAGACCCCCAGACGACCCCGAGCAAGAAGGAGATCATCGCCGACCCCAAGCGCTCATTTCTCGGCGAAGACCAAGAGAAGTGGCTGCACGCTGGCCTGGTCGAGAGCAAGGCGCCGTGGAAGGTGCTCGGCCAGCAGGTGATGATGGGGCAGCTGCAGATCAACGGCACCGCCATCAACACCGACCAGTGGGACGGCTACGCACCGACGCGCGATCGCTTGTTTGGGGTCGTGCGAGACAAGGGGGTCGACGGTCTGGTGGTGCTCACAGGCGACATCCACACGTCGTGGGCGATCGATCTGGTCGAAGACTCTTCGGACGACAAGGCCTACGACGCCAAGACGGGCAAGGGCGCGCTGGGGGTCGAGTTCGTCGTTCCGGGCATCACGTCGGGCGGTTTTGGCGGGGGCGCGGCGGCGCTGGGCGAGCTGGCTCAGGAGTACAACCCGCACATCCGCTGGGCGGAGCTGACGCACCGGGGATACGGGGTGCTGGACCTGACACCGACGACAGCGCAATGTGACTGGTACCTGTACGCGACGGTGAAGAACAAGGACGAGCCGGAGAAGCAGGGTGGTTCTTGGAAGACGACGCATGGCGACGGTCACCTCACCAAGGCCGACGCACCCGTGGCAGACAAGCCGGACGCCTCGCCCACCGCGACCTAGGCGTTCGACCGCGGGATCTTGGTGAGTTCAGCGCCGCGCTGAGATCTCGGCGTGCGTCTCCGGCCAGGTCGCGTCGTGGCTTTCCCGCTCCACCCGGTCGAGGCAGATCACCGACAGTCCGGAGACAGGCGTCGTCTGCTAGCGACGAACGCAGAGGAGACCTCGATGGCGGAGACAGAGCGGGGCGCGAGCCTGGTTGGTGAGACCATCGACCGGCGCTACGTGGTCGACAAGGTCATTGGCCAGGGCGGGTTTGGCACCGTCTACAGCGCGACGCACGTGCACACCAAGGACAAGCTGGCGGTGAAGGTGCTGCGCGCCTCGGTGGGAGAGGATCCCGCTGTCGTGGAGCGCTTTCGGCGGGAGGCCACGCTGTCGAGTCAGCTGAAGCACCCCAACACGGTCTCGGTGATCGACTTCGGCGAGCTCCCAGACGGGCAGCTCTTTCTGGTCATGCCCTTCCTCGAGGGGCGGACCCTGGGGGATCTCCTGCTGGCCGAGTCGCCGGTCGCGCCGGATCGGCTGGTGCGCATCATGGTGCAGGTGCTCAAGAGCTTGGACGAGGCGCACAGCAAGGGGCTGGTTCATCGTGACCTGAAGCCGGACAACATCTTCTTGCAGGTGGTGCACGGCGAGCCCGAGTTCGTGCGCGTGCTCGACTTCGGCATCGCGCGCTCGCTGGAGTCCGACGAGCAGTCCCTGACGCGGACCGGGACGGTCATGGGGACCCCCAAGTACATGGCGCCGGAGCAGGCCACCGGCAAGAAGGCCGACGCGCGGGCGGACCTCTACGCCATCGGCGTGGTGCTCTTCGAGGCGCTGTCCGGACAGACGCCGCTGTTGGGAGAGACGCCGCTGGCGACAATCTTTCGTCGCGCGACGGAGGACGCGCCGCGGGTCCATGAGGCGGTCATGCTGCCCGTGCCCCGCGACCTGTGTGACGCCGTGTTCAAGGCCATGGCGCGGGACCCGAACGCGCGCTTTCAGACCGCGAACGAGATGGCGGCGGCCCTCGAGGCCGGCCTCGCCAGTGAGGTGTCGGTCCCGGCGCGAGCCCCGCAGCGAGACGCGTCGGTGCCGGCGGCCCAGACGCGGCAGTACGGCGGCGACGGCGACACAGAGGCGGTCGACCTGAGCAGCGCGGCGGGCAGGGACGCGGCGGCCGACCAGGCACCGCAGGTGGTGACGCGCGCGAACCCGCGGGTCGCGTCTCGGGAGCTCGTGGGGCCCGGCGCCGAGGGCGGGACCCGCGCGCCGGAGGACCAGCCGCCAGAGAGCGAGGCCGAGACGTCGCCCGTGCCGGGCCCGCGGACGGTCGCACGCGCCGTGCAGGCCAGCGCGCCGGTGCGGCGCCCGCTGCGTGCGCCCGGCGAGAGCCACACCCCGGCGCCGCCGAAGCCCCCCGCCCCGCCGCCGCCTCAGGCCGCCGCGGCGCCGAAGCGGTCAGCGCCGCCGGTCCCCCCGACGGCGCCCGCGCCCCCGAAGCCGCCCGCCCCACCGAAGCCGACGGCGCCGCCTGCCTCGCCGAAGCCGGCCGCGGCGCCGCCTGCACCCCCGAAGCCAGCGCCCCCGCCCGTCGACCCCAGCGGCGCCGCCGCGGCCCGCGCGAGCGCCGCCGCCCAGCGGCTCTCCGAGCGCGCGGCCGGTCAGCCGAGTCCGCCCGAAGCCAAGGGCGGGGCGCGCTGGCTCGTCCCCGTCGTCCTGATCTTGCTGCTCGCGGGCGCAGGTGCGTGGTGGGCGCTGACGCAGCGCGGCGACGCCAACGAGGCGACCCAGAGCGCCCAGGCCGGTGAGGCCTCGGGGGCCGAGGGCGGCGCGGCGGGCGCTGCGGCGCCGGAGCCCGGCGCGGCGGCCGGCACCAGCCCGGACGCGACGAGCGAACCCGACGCTGGCACTCCCGAATCTGGCACCCCCGAATCTGGCACTCCCGAATCTGGCACTCCCGAATCTGGCACCCCCGAATCTGGCGCCCCCGAATCTGGCACGCCCGACACCGGCGCGGCGACCGAGGCGGACACGGCTGCCGCCGGCAGCGCGGACGCGGCCGTCGCGCCCCCGGACACCGGCGCTGATCAGCCGGGCGCCGACACGGCAAGAGGCGCGGCTGCGCCGGGCCAGGACACGCTTGCGGCGTCTCCAGATGAGCCAGCCGACACTGGGGGCGCTGGGGGAGACCCCGCGCAGGGCAAGGCGCCCAGCGCCGCCACGAAGTCAGCCCAGCGTCCGGCCGCCCAACCTGCCGCGCGACCGGCCAAGCGCCGCCGCAGGGCGCGCCGCCCAGCCCCACGCCGGCGCCCTGGCGCTGGCCGCGTCGGCCGCCCCGGGCGTTAGCGATCCGCGCGTCTCCTCACGCGTCGCGGCGCCCGTCCTCAGACCGCTGGAGGCGCGCAGCCACGGCTTGCTACGAGCGTTTGGCGCATTGGAGTCTCGAGGGGCTTCGCGCGATGACCGAGCCCAGGAGCCTCGCGAGCGCGCAGGACGGGCCGTAGCCCGTTCAAGCGCTCGCAGCAGCCGCAGGGCGACGCGTCAACGTGATGAAGCCGCCGAGGCGCTATGCGCGACACGCTCGTTGGGACCGAAGAGGGCGCGCACCGCCGACACGGGAACCGCCCGACGCAACACCATCTGCAGGTCGCGCGGCGGCTTGTCGCGGTAGTAGACCGAGCGCGTGTTGGTCGCGAGCCCCACCAGCCGCCCGCAGCGGTCGACCACCGGACCGCCGCTGGAGCCGCGGGCGAAGGCCGCGGAGATCTCGACCATGGGCGCAGGCGGGGTGCCGGCCAGGTACGTCCGCGCGACATGGCCGTGCGACAGGAAGTAGAAGCGCCGGTTGGGGTGGCTCATCAGCCACACCGGGGTCCCTTGGGCGGGGTCGGTGCCCAGCGCCAACCCACGCATCGGGCGGGCGCCCTTGCCGGGGCTGAGGCGCACCAGCGCGACGTCGCGGTGGGTGTTGGCGGCGATCCCTGCGCTGACCCCGTGGACCCGGCCGTCCGCGGTCATCGCCACGAAGACCGCAGCGCCCGGACGCTGCAGCACGTGCAGGTTGGTGACCGCGAGCCCCTGGTCGCCCAGGAGCGCGCCGGTCCCCAGCGAGAGGTGCCACTCCTGGCAGGCGCCGCAGGTGTAGAGCACGCCGATGACCAGGGTGGCGCGGCGGAGGGCGCGCAGCGTGGCGGCGTGCGCCGGCGACAGGGCCGCGGCGTGGGTCGCGACCGCCGGGCACCGCGTGGCCACCTGCGGCACCGCGAGGGTCGACGTGGTGCGGCGGGCCAGCTGCGAGAGCACCGCGGAGGCGCGCGGGGCGTCCGGGTGGGCCAGCGCGCTGAGCGCCGCCGCGCGGATGGTGCGCTCGACCGTCAGGTCCTCCATCAGGGCGATCGCCGAGCCTGTGTTGCCCGCCCTAGCGACCGACGGGGTCGCGGCGTGTCGGGCGCAGCCGGCGGCCGCGAGCGTCGCGATGACGGCGAGGGTCCTGGCGACGCGGCTCATCGGCCCGACTCGGAGAGGTGCTGGAAGTCCTTCAGCTTCTTCCACGTGCCACCCCACCCCCAGCCGAGCGCGCGGAAGGCCGCCACGGCCGGTCCCCGCGCCACG
>JAUIAC010000899.1 GCA_030425545.1 bacterium
CCCGCACCATCACGTGCAAGCGGCTCTTTCAGGACACCACGGGCTGGACGCCGGTGAACCGCTGAGCCACGGGTCCCTGCTCTCGCGCTGAGGACCCGCTCGGCTTCTGTCGGCGGTCGTTGAGGACTAGGATCAACGCCAGCAACATCCAGACCTGGCGCGGAAAGGGCGAGGGCAGGCCGAGCGACGAGATGAACGCCGCGGTGAGCGCCGCGCCCAACGCGGCCGCGGTGAGCCGGTCGCGATCGTCGATGCTGTTGAAGTACATGTTCTTCAACGCCCAGGCCCCGCGTGCCAGCAGGCCCAGCACCACCAGCAGCGCTGGGATGCCGAAGCACTCTGCGAGCCGCAGCAGGTGGCTGTGGGTCGAGGTCCCCGCGCCGCGGTTGCGCGCGTTGGCGAGGCTGGTGACCGACGCGCCACGGCCGATGAGCGGGCTCTGCGCGATGACCTTGATCGACGCCTTGGCCAGGTCTGCGCGCCCCGAGTCGTCGACGCCGAGGGCCTCGCCCGTGTTCTCGTCGACCTCGACCGTCGACGCCATGCGCTTGACGTAGCCCTTGGGCGCGACGGCAGCCACGGTCATCACCGCCACCACACCCACCGCGGCCATGCCGAGGCGGCCGGACCAGGTGCGCGGCACCAGCATGGCGAAGCCGGCGAACCCGACGAAGGCCGCCGCCGTGACGCCGCGACTGGCGGTGGCGAAGAGCACGTAGACAAAGGCCGGGAGGCTCGCCAGCGCCAGCACCCGTCGCCAGGCCGACGCCTTGTTGTCGAGCACCCGGGGTAAGCCGATGAGCGTCCAGGTGAGCACCGCCGTGCCCGCCGCGTTGGGATCGCCGCCCAGGATGCGGGCCCGAAAGGTGACGGCCCCCTCCATGGCCTGCCAGCCGACCTTTCGGTAGACGATGAAGGCGATGGCGAGCACCGCCAGGCTGAGCCCGGTGCTCAGGTCGAGCATGTCGCGGGCGTTGCGGATGATGGCGCGGGCGCACAGGCCGACGATGACGAAGCTGATGAGCCGGAAGAGGTGGCCCACCGACGGCGTCTTGAGGTTGCGCAGCTCGGAGATGCCGACGAGCGGGATGAGCAGCGCGATGGCGATGAAGTACCAGTACTGCGGCCGCTCGGTGGGGCCGCGCCGGTACAGGTCGAAGAGCGCGGTGCCCAGAAAGAGGAAGAGCGTCGCCTTGTAGGGCGTGAAGGCGAGGAAGCCGCCGCCGAGGTTGCGGTGCCAGAGGCCGAGCAGCATGCACATGGCGAAGAGGTAGGCCGGCCGCATCACCGAGACCACGACGGCCGCGGGCGCCACCGCGAGGCCGAGGGCCAGCTTGGCGCTGCCGCCGGTCATGACCCAGATGCCCGCGGCCACGACCGCGAAGAAGTAGACGACGAGCATCAACAAGGGACCAGCTCCTCAGCGTGGGGGCCGCAAACCTGCGCCAACCGCGAGCGCACCGCAAGCGCTCTCTTGCGTAGGTTGCCAGCGGCGCGGGCCAGGTTGAAAGCGCGGCCCATGCGCGGCCCGCTCACGTCTCGGAGAGCGTGAGCAGCGCCACGGTCTCCACGTGGCCGGTCTGCGGGAAGTGATCCACCGGCCAGGCGCGCTCGAGCGTGTAGCCCGCCGCTTGGAGGGGCACGAGATCTCGGGCGAGGGACGC
>JAUIAC010000185.1 GCA_030425545.1 bacterium
CCGTCGAGGTAGCCCGACGAGCCGCTGCCGCTGTAGACGCTGACCTGACCATTCGCGATCTTGCGAATCCGCCGGTTGCTCGCGTCGGCGACGAAGACCTCGCCCCCTGGGCCCGTGGCGACGTCGTAGGGGCTGGAGAAGCGCGCCGAGGTCACCGCGCCGTTGGTCAGGCCGGAGCTGCCCGTGCCGGCGAAGACGCTGGCCACGCCGCTCGGCGACACCAGGCGAATCCGGTGGTTGGAGGTGTCCGCCACCAGGACCGAGCCGTCGGCGCGCACCGCCAGACCGCGCGGGTAGTAAAAGCGCGCCACGTTGGCGCCACCGTTGGTGTAGCCCGCCGAGCCCGTGCCCGAGAGCGTCGTCACCGTGCCGTCCGCCGTCACCCGGCGCACGCAGTGGTTGTAGGTGTCCGCCACGAAGACCACGCCCGCCGCCGACACCGCGATGCCCTCCGGCGAGCTGAAGCGCGCCGACGTGCCCTTGCCGTCGACCTTGCCACCGGAGCTGCCCGCCAGCGTGCTCACCTGTCCGCTGGCGATCTTGCGGATGCGGTGGTTGCTGCGGTCGGCCACGTAGAGCGTCTGGGAGCCCTCGTGCCAGGCCACGTCCGCCGGGTAGTAGAAGCGCGCCGTGGCCACCGCGCCGTTGGTGGTGCCGTTGGCGCCGGAGCCCGCGTAGGTGCTGACCTGCCCGCCCTTGGCGTCGGGCTTGTAGAGGCGAATCCGGTGGTTGCTGCGGTCGGCGAGGAAGACGCGCCCGTCCTTGGCGGCGGCGAGCCCCTGCGGGTAGTAGACCCGCGCCGTGGCCGCCGCGCCGTTGAGGAAGCTGGCCGAGCCGGTGCCGAAGACGGTGGACGCCGTGCCCGCGGTCGGGGCCTTGCAGCTGCCGCCGTTGCAGGCCTCGGAGAGGGTGCAGGCGTCGTTGTCGGAGCAGCTCGTGGTCAGGTTCTTGACCAGGCACTTGCCGGTCTGCGGCACGCACGACTCGCTGGTGCAGGCGTTGGCGTCGTCGCAGCTCACGGCCTTGCCCGCGGTGCAGGCGCCCTTCTGGCAGCTGTCGCCCTGGGTGCAGAGGTCGCCGTCGTTGCAGGCCGCGCCGTTGGGGAAGGGCTGGAAGGTGCACTTGCCGGTCTTCGGGTCGCAGCCGTCGCCGGTGCAGGGGTTGCTGTCGGAGCACGTGATGCTCTTGCCCGACGCGCAGGCGCCCTTGGCGTCGCACGTGTCGCCGATGGTGCAGTAGCTGCCGTCGTCACACGGCCCGCCCACCGGGGCCTGGGGGTGGGCGCAGGCGCCGGTCTTCGGGTCGCACTTGTCGAGGGTGCAGGGCTTGTTGTCGGTGCAGGGCTTGGCGGCGCCCGGCGAGCAGCTGCCCTGGCCGTTGCACGTGTCGGAGAGGGTGCACTTGTCGCCGTCGCTGCACACCGCGCCCTTGAGCGTGTCCCCAGCGTGCAGGCAGGCCCCCGTGCTGGCGTCGCAGGTGTCCACGGTGCACGGGTTGTTGTCGTCGCAGTCCTTGGCCGGCCCGCCCGCGCACGCGCCGCCGGCGCAGGCGTCCTGGGTGGTGCAGGGCTTGTTGTCGTCGCAGGGCGCGGTGTTCTGGGTCGACGTGCAGCCGACTGCGAGGTCGCAGCTGTCGTCGGTGCAGGGGTTGGCGTCGTCGCACACCACGGGGGCGCCGACGCACTTGCCCGACTTGCACGCGTCCGCCTGGGTGCACTTGTTGGCGTCGTTGCACGAGGTGCCGTCCCCGGCGGGGCTGGACACACACTTGCCCGACTGGGGGTCACACGAGCCGCCGATGCAGGGGTTGTCGATGCCGCAGCTCTTGGGCGCGCCCGCCGTGCACGCGCCCGCCTTGCAGCTGTCGCCGACCGTGCAGGGGTTGCCGTCCTCGCAGTCGGAGCCCTCGGGTGCGGGCGCCACGCCGCAGGCCCCCGACGCCGTGTTGCACAGGCCCACGGTGCACGCCGCGCCCGGGGGGCAGATCTTGGCCGTGCCCGCGATGCAGGTGCTGCCCTTGCAGGCGTCCCCGGAGGTGCAGGCGTCACCGTCGTCGCAGGCCTGCCCGTCGCTCACCGCGTAGCCGCACTTGCCCGTGACCGGGTGGCACTGGTCCTTGGTGCAGGCGTTGTTGTCGTCGCAGTCCTTGGCCGCGCCCGTGCAGGTCGTGCCGGCGCAGGTGTCGCCGCTGGTGCACGCGTCGCCGTCGTCGCAAGGCCCCGGCTTGGCCACGTGCGTGCACTTCAGCGTCGTGGGGTCGCAGGCGTCGGTGGTGCAGGGGTTCTTGTCGTCGCAGCCCCCCGCGCCGGCGTCCTCGTCGGTCTGGCCGTCGCAGTCGTCGTCGACCCCGTCGCAGGTGGGGTCGTCGCCGCCGCAGCCGTCCGCGACGTCCGAGGGGTCGACGTCGCCGGTCGACGCGCCGCTGTCCAGCGCAGCCGCGCCGCTGTCGAGCGCGCCGGCGCCGCTGTCCGCCAGGGCCGCGCCGGTGTCGACGCCGAAGAGGGGGGTGCCGGTGTCGGCCTCGCCGCCGTCCGGCGTCTCGGTCGTGCCGCAGGCCGTGAGCCAGCAGAGCGCGAGCGCAGGGGCCCAGAGCGTGGGGCTCAGGCGTGTCCGAGGCGCGGGGTGGGTGCAGCGCATGGATGACCTCAAGGGCAATAGGGAGCGAGGCGAGAGCAGGTCCAGCCGACGTCGACCGACGCGTCGCAGCCGCCCGCGGCGCGCCGCGGTGGGCCAGGCTGGAGCGTCGCAGGCCGAGGCCGGCGCCCTGGCGAGACGTTTACGGATCTTCACGCTACCGGGGCCACTGCTCCCCGGCAAGCGAGAACGCGCGGCGCGGCCGCTTCGGTCAGCGTCCGGGGAGACCCGCGACCAGAGCGGGCGATGTCACGACCAGGGCGCGGCTGCGACATCACGTCCGCAGCCCTCCGCGGCGCGCACCGAGCGCGGCGCGGAGGGCGCGTCGCCTTGCGCGGTCCTCTGCCGCCACGGATGATGACGGGCGTCGAGCCAGCGCTGGAGACCGGACCGTGACGCCATTGGACAGGAGCCCTGAGTCCCCCGACGCGCCGCGCTCGGAGGCCGCCGCCGAGCTGCGTTCCTACCTGCTGCGGACGCCGCCCTCGCTGCCCAGCAAGCACTTCTACGACGCCCACGGCAGCGCCCTCTTCGAGCAGATCACCCAGGTGCCGGAGTACTATCCGACCCGCACCGAGACCGCGCTCCTGCGGGCGCACGCCACGGCGCTGCTGGGGCGCCTGCGGCCGGCCGAGATCGCCGAGCTCGGCAGCGGCTCGGGGCTGAAGACCGAGCTGCTGGTGGAGGCCGGACGCGCCTCGGGCGCCCTGCGTCGGGTGGTGCTGCTCGACGTCGCGGCGGAGTTCGTCGCCGAGTCCGCCGCGCGCATGCAGGCGCGCTGGCCCGAGCTGGCCGTGCGGCCGGTGGTCGGTGACTTCACCCGCGATCTGGCGCGCCTCGGTGCGGGCCCCGCCGGCGGCCGGCTGATCGTCTTCCTCGCAGGCACCATCGGCAACCTCGACCCCGAGGCCTGCGCCGCGTTCCTGCGCGACGTGGCCGCCGTCCTGGGCCCCGACGACGCGCTGCTGCTCGGGGTCGACCTGGTCAAGGACGCGGCGGTGCTCGAGGCCGCCTACGACGACGCGGCGGGGGTCACGGCGGCGTTCAACCTGAACATCCTACGGGTGATCAACGCGCGCTTCGGCGCCAGCTTCGACCCGGCCGACTTCCGCCACCGCGCGCTGTGGAACGCCGCCGAGCGTCGCATCGAGATGCGGCTGGTGGCGACGCGCGCGGTGCGGGTGCCCGTCCGCGACGCCGGGCTCACCGTGACCCTGGCCGCGGGCGACGAGCTGCTCACCGAGCTCAGCTGCAAGTACTCGCGCCCCCTCTTGCAGGAGCGGCTGAGCGCAGCCGGGCTCGTGCTCGACACCTGGCTCACCGACCCGGCCGAGCTCTTCGCGCTGACGCTGATTCGGCGGGCGTCGTGAGCGCGCTGCACACCCAGGCGCCGCGGCCCACCGAGCCGGTCGACACCCTCGCGCTGCTCGAGGCGGCCTGGCGCCGGAGCGACCTGCTCTTCGAGCTGATCCCGCCCGGCGGCCTGCTGCAGCGGCCCATCGCGCTGCGGCACCCCTTTCTCTTCTATCTGGGCCACATGCCCGCTTTTGCCTACAACCACATCGCCGTGGGCGCGCTCGGGCGTCCGCCGCTGCACGGCACCTTCGAAGCGCTCTTCGAGCGCGGCATCGACCCCCTCGACCGCGACGACGCGGCGGCGGCCACCCGGGCGCAGTGGCCCTCGGCGGCCGACGTGCGGTCCTTTCGCGACCGGGTGCGCGAGGTGGTGCGCGAGAGCGCAGCCGAGCTGGCCGCTGCAGGCGAGGCCGGCCCCGACGCTGCGCCCATGGCCTTCCGCATGCGGGCCCACCACCTGGTGCTCGAGCACGAGCTGATGCACCACGAGACCCTGCTCTACATGCTCCAGCGGGCGCCGGTGGCGTCGCTGCGCCGCCCGGCGTCGGTCCCCGATCCGGTGCTGGGCGCCGACGAGGGGGCGCCGTCCCCCGTGGTCGCGCTGCCGGGAGGCGAGGCGCACCTCGGCGTGCGCCTCGCCGACGTGCCCTTCGCCTGGGACAACGAGCTGGGACCGACCCAGGTGCCCGTGGCGCCCTTCGGGCTCGACCAGCTGCCGGTCACCATCGCCCGCTTCCGCGCCTTCGTCGACGACGGGGGCTACCGCCGCGACGCGCTGTGGCGCCCGGAAGACCGGGCCTGGCGCGATCGCGGGCCGGCCGACCCGGGACACGCCGCGTCCTCCGGGCCGCTCTCGTACGCCAGCAGCTGGGTCGACGTGGGCGGTGCGCTGCACGCGCGCTGGCTCTTCGGCCTGGTGCCGCTCGACGCGTGCGGCGGGTGGCCCGTGCAGGTCAGCTACGCCGAGGCCCGCGCCTTCGCCCGCTGGGCGGGGGGTCGTCTGCCCACCGAAGCCGAGCTCCACCACGCCGCCTACGGCGCCGCGTCGGCACGGGAGCGGGCCACCGACCGCCCGTGGCCCTGGGGCGACGCGCCGCTCGACACCACCCGTGCAGCGGTGGACTTTCACACCTGGGCGCCCACCCCTGTGGGCCAGCACCCCGCCGGCCGCTCGGCCCTCGGCGTCGACGAGCTGGTGGGCAACGGCTGGGAGTGGACCGACACCCCCTTCGCGCCGCTGCCCGGCTTCGACACCTGGCACCGCAGCTACCCGGGCTACTCGTCGGACTTCTTCGACGGCGCCCACATGGTGGTGTTCGGCGGCTCCTGGGCCACCGACTCAACCCTGCTGCGGCGGAGCTTTCGCAACTGGTATCAGGGCCGCTACCCCTACGTCTTCAGCAAGTTCCGCCTCGCCTGGGACGCGGACTAGCAGATTGCGGCGCCGAGGTGCGCGCGCGGCCTGACTGCGCCATGCTCTGGGGCGCAACCCAGGGAGGTCCGCATGGGACACGTCATCGTCACCGGTGCGTCGAGCGGCATCGGCACCGCGCTCGCGCGCGCCTTCAGCGACGAGGGGCACAGCGTCACGCTGGTCGCCCGACGCGAGGCGCAGCTGCGGGAGATCGCCGCGTCCCTGCCCGGGCCCAGCCACGTGGTGGGCAAGGACCTCAGCGAGCCCGCCACGGCGGCGGACTGGCTGCCAGACGCGGTCGCGGCGCTCGGCCCGGTGGACGTGCTGGTCAACAACGCCGGCATGCAGGTCATCGGCCGCACCGACGAGGTCGACATCGACGCCTGCGAGCGCTCGATCGCCCTCAACCTGCTGACGCCCTTGCGCCTGACCCGCGCCGTGCTGCCCGCCATGAAGGCGCAGGGCAGCGGCTCCATCGTCGACATCGCGTCCATGGCCGCCCTCGCGCCGACCCCGGGCATGGCCTGGTACAGCGCCAGCAAAGCGGGGCTCGCGGCGGCGTCCGACGCCATTCGCGGCGAGGTCCGTGGCAGCGGCGTCCACGTGGTCACCGTCTTCCCCGGCATCATCGGCGAGACCGACATGGGGGCGAAGGGACTGACCCGCTACCAGCCGAGCCTGGCGCTGAAGATGCAGCCGCAGGGCACGGCGGCCGAGCTCGCGCGCCGCATCGTCCGCGCCGTCGCGCGCAAGAGCGACCGCGTCATCTACCCCAGCCTCAACACCGCCGCGCGTCACCTGCCCGGGCTGACTCGCTGGGTCATGGACCGCATGACCCCGCAGCTCGTGGACCCCTGAGACCGCACGTGGCCGTCGCTGGCGAGCGGGACCTCAGCGGCGGCCGAGCCCCAGGAGCGTGTCGCGCCATGAGACGGTCAGGGTCCGGCGTCTCCGACACCGCCGGGCGACGACGCGCCCACCAGCCGCAGGGCGAAGCGGACCTCCGACGACACGGCGCTCAACGCGGGTCGCGGCGCGTTGGCAGGGGGCCGCGGCGCCACGGCCTCGGCCACCTCGCGCGCCAGCGCCGGCGCCGCGCTCGGGTCTCGGAGCGCGTCCCGCGAGGCGGAGAGCAGGCGCACCACCATCCGCGGCACGGGGTCGGTGCCGGCCTCCGCCGCCTCCGTCGCCTGGGCGAAGGCCTCCGCGGCGTCCTCGTCATGTCCCAGGCGCTGGAGGCACCAGCCGTGCACGGCGAAGTGCATCGCGCGCAGCTTGCGGTCGCCCTTGTCGACGAAGAACGCGACCGTCAGCGCGAGGTTCTCTTCGGCCTCCGCCAGGGCCTCCTCGACGGTGCGCTCATGCGGCGCGGGCGGGTCGCCCGCGTCGGTGTCGGGTGGCCCCGCGCTCGGCAGCGGCGCCCCCGCGGCAGCGGCCTCCAGCTGGTTCCAAGCGGCGAAGCCCCAGACATAGGCCCGACGAAAGGTGTCGCCTACCTCGTTGAGCCGCTCGGTCGCGCGCTCGAAGAGGCCAGCGGCGCGCGACCACTGACCCCGCTCCTGGGCGACCAGCCCGAGGTAGCACGCGTTCACGGCGAGGCCGCGCAGGTTGCCGAGGGTGCGCTCGTCGTCCAGGGCGGCGGCGAAGGTGTGCTCTGCCGACGTGAGCTCGCCCAGGTCCGCTTGGATGCAGCCCAGGTTGGCCCGCGCCCGCGCCGCCAGGTGCCGGTCGCCGATGCGCTGCGCGCCCGCCAGGCTGGCCTCGAAGCAGCGACGGGCGGGGCCGCGGTCGCCCAGGTCGTAGTACACACAGCCAAAGAGGTGCATGGCCTCGGTCTCGATCGGCAGGCTCGACGCGGCGTGCCCTAGCGTGCGCGCCTGCATGGCGGCGCGCATGGCGCGCGTGGCGTGGTCGAGGCGGCGGTGACAGTCGCTGAGCTGCAGCCAGGCGCGGGCCTCGGTGGCCGTGTCTTGGCTCGCGCTGGCCAGGGCCAGGGCGCGCTCGGCGTCCGCCAACCCGGCCTGGGGGCTGCCGCCACGGATCTGGACCTCGGCGCGCAGGGCCAGGGCCTGGGCGAGCCGAGCCGCGTGCGGGAAGTCCGGCAGGGCGTCCGCCGCGGCGACGGCGTCGTCGAAGAGGCGTGCGAGCAGCGCGAGCGGCCCACGGTCCAGCAGCAGCGGGAAGAGGGCCACGGCCACGCGCAGCGCCACGCCGACCTCGTCGGCGCCGCCGCGGGCGAGCGCGTCGGCGTGGATGGGCAGGAGGTTGTCGAGCTCCAGGGCCAGGGTCGCGCGGGCGCGGGCGCCGTCGTGGCTCCGGGCCGCGCTCGCGCAGCGCTCGGCCAGCCGCAGCCCCCAGGCGTCGCGCCGAGCGGTGGCCGCCACCCGCAGCGCATCGGCGTCGTCCGGAGCGCCAGCGCCTTCGAGCCAGCTGCGCACGCTGTCGTGGACGGCGAAGCGGCCCTCGGCCTCGCGGGCGCGCAGCAGCGATCGCTCCCGCAGCGCGGCGACGACCTCGGGCATGGGCGGGGCGCTGGGCGGCAGCTGCAACACCGCGGCGGCGCTCTCGTGGTCGAAGCCGCCGCGCAGCACCGACACCTGCAGCAGCGCGGCGCGCTCCCAGGGGGCGAGCTGCGACCAGGTGCCGCGGAGGGCGGTGCTCAAGGCGACGAAGCTGTCGCGCACCGCGCGCGCCGCCGTGGGCGGGGGCGGCGGCACCTCGCGGTGCGGGTCCCACCCTCCCCGCGCCAGCTGCGCCGCGGCCAGGGCCACCGCCAGCGGCACGCCCTCGGTCTCAGCGAGCAGCCTGCGGACCAGCGCAGGCTCGTCGGAGAGCAGCCCCGGGTCGCCGCCGGCGCGCACCAGGCGGGCACGCAGCAGGTGGCCGGCGTCGCTGTCGACCCCGCCGGTGAGATCGAGGGGCCCCAAGGGCAGCGCGTGCTCGCCGCGGACGCCCAGCGCCGAGCGCGCGGTCGCCACCACGATCAGCCGCGCCGAGCTGGCGAGCCAGCGGCTCACGGCGACCGCCGCAGCGGCGCGCTGCACGCCAGCGTCGTCGAGCCAGAGCAGGGTCGGGCCGCGCCCCGCGAGCGCTCGCCCCACCGCGTCGACCGCGGCGTCGGCGGTGCCCGCGTTGGCCAGCGGCAGGCCGATGGCGGCGGCGACGACGCGGCAGGCGTCTTCGAGTGAGCGGGCGTTCGCCAGGCTGCAGCGCCAGGTGCCGCCGTGGTCGGCGAAGCGCGGCGCAGAGCGCAGCGCGATGGCGGCCGCCAGCCGACTCTTGCCCACCCCGGCCGGCCCCGTCAGCGTCAGCAGCCGATCGCCGCCCGAGAGCGCGTTCTCCAAGGCCCGCAGCTCGGCGACGCGGCCCACGAGCGGCTCGCGGTTGCGCACCAGGTTGTCCCGGCGGATCGGGGTCCGCGCCTGCCGCCACGAGGGCGCCGGCTCAGCGACGCGGGCCACGGGCACGGGGGGCGGCAGCTCGTCTGGCGCCTCCGCCACAGGCCGCTCGCCCGGGCGGCGGCGGCGGCGCACCTTCTTGGCCGTGGTCGGCGGCCCGGCGAGCGCGTCCTCCGCGAGGCCACCGCTCGGGCCGGGCCGCAGGCCGTGCCGGGGCAGCGTCGCTTTGCGCGGTCGGCGCGACGGACGCTCGTCGGCCACCAGCGCCGCGGCGGCGAGCCCGTCCCGCGCCACGGCGGGCAGCCGGCCCGTGCGCCGCGCCAGGACGGCCTGCAGCGACTCCGGCGGCCAGATCGCGGCGGTGCGCTCCGCGATCCACCGGGCGAGGCCGGCGCGGCTCGCCACCAGCTCGCCCGCCACGCAGGCGTCGAGCCGGCGCGCCAGCTCGGCGGCGCTCGGGATCCGCTCCGCCGCGTCCTTCTCCAGGGCCGCGAGGACCACGGCGTCGAGCTCGGCGCTCACCCCCTCGCGTAGGGTCGACGGCGGCGGCGGCTGATAGTCGAGCGTCCGCTCCATGGACGCCACGTGCTCCGCGCGGCGGAAGAGCACCTGCCCCGTCAGCAGCTCCCACAGCATGACCCCGAGCGCGAAGACGTCGACCCGCCCGTCCAACGGCTCGCCCTTGATCTGCTCCGGCGACAGGTAGCCCGGCTTGCCCTTGACCACACCCACCCGGGTCACCGTCTGCCGCACGTGGGCCTGCGCGATGCCGAAGTCGATGACCTTCACGTCGCCGTGGCGAGACAGGAGCACGTTGGCGTGACTCACGTCGCGATGGATCAGCCCGAGGGGCTCGCCGGTCATGGGGTCGACCTGCTCGTGGGCGTGGTGCAGCCCCGAGGCCGCGCGGGCGACGATCCACGCCACCAGCGCCACCGGGAGCGGCTTGCGCTGGCGGATCGCGTGGCTCGCGGCGCGCCCGAGGTCCGGACCGTCGACGAACTCCATGGCGATGAACCAGCTGTCGTCCACGCGCCCCAGGTCCAAGATCTGGGCGATGTTCGGGTGCTGCAGCGTCGCCGTGAGCCGCGCCTCGTCGAGGAACATGCGCACGTACTGCTCGTCGTTGGACAGGCGCGCGTGCATGCGCTTGAGCACCACGTCGCGGGCGAAGCCGGCCGCGCCCACGCGCCGCGCGAGCCAGACCTCGGCCATGCCCCCGGAGGCGATGGGGGCGAGGAGCTCGTACTGGCCGATCTGCTCGGGCATCTCGCGTTCCGGGCGAGGGTGGGGGCGGAGCCTCTTGTCGCACGGCGAGGCGGTGCATGGCCAGCGCTCAGGCGGCGGCGCGCAGGTCCAGCAGCGCGGGCGTGGGCGCGATGTCCAGGGCGCGCAGCTCGCAGCGCAGGGCCCGGTGGAGCGGCGTGTGCGGCACGTCGCCCAGGGTCGCGACGAGCGACGACTGGTCGAGCAGGACCTCCTCGTCCCAGAGGTAGCGCATCTGCGCGATCTCAGCGAGGAGCGGCCGAACCCAGCCGAGCAGACGGAGCGCCCACCAGGGCACGGCGCTCACCGGGGCCTGCGGCGAGCCCAGCGCGTCCCGCAGCGCCGCGGTCAGCTCCTCCGGGGTCAGCACGTGGCCCGCGAAGTGAAAGCGAGCGTCAGCGGGCAGCCCGTGGCGTCGCTCGAGCAGCGCCACGTGGGCCCGGGCGAAGTCCGGCAGAAAGCACCACGCGTGGCGCACCCCAGGCCGGCCCGGCACCGTCAGGCGGCCCCGGGTCGACACCTTGCTGAGGACAAAGTGCATCCAGCTCGAGTCGTGCCCGAGGCCGAAGAAGTCGCCGCCCCGCAGGACGATGAGCCGCGC
>JAUIAC010000186.1 GCA_030425545.1 bacterium
AGCACGGCCCGCGTGTAGTTGATCTCGGGGCGCACCAGCGCGTAGTAGATGGCGCCCAGCCGCTGGGGGCCGACCACGATACCGAAGCGGTTCTCCCACGGCGTGATGCCGGTGGCGCCCACGTTGGCCAGCTCGCCCTCGATGAAGCGGCGCTCGCTGCGGGCCTTGCGCTTGTCCGGCGCCTTGGTCGCCTTCGGCGCGGCGGCCGACTTCGACACGGCGGCAGACGGCGACGCTGAGCGCGGCGCCGCGGCGGGCGTCGACGCGGACCGCGGCGCAGGCCCGGCCTTGGACGCCGAGGCCCCAGGGGCAGCGCCCCCGGACTTGGAGCCGATCCCCGCCAGCGCGGGCTGCGCAATGGCGAGGGCGAGCATGAAACCGATGAGCTGAATTCGCTGCACAGTCACACCTGTCGGTGGGCGACACGAGCGTCTCTCCTCCCCCCGGGGTGAGCGAACGCGCCGCAAGCTGGTCGATTAGACACCGCGAACGCTAGCATGAGCCGCTGGCTCGGGTCTAGCCAAAGCGCGCTCCAGCGCGCCGCAGCGGCGCCGGTCTGTCGCGGTCAAAGATTCGTCGCAACCTGTTGTCTTGATGGCCTTTACGCTGATCGACGCGGCGACAGGCGCCGCTCGGCGACTCCCTAGAGCGCCTTGAGGGTCTTCATCTCGCAGGAGTCGTCCGCCAGCTTGGCGGCAGCGGCGGCCTTGCGCGCGATGTCCACCGCCTCGCCACGCGCGGCGCCCATGGGCAGCCCCTTGTAGAGCAGGTCGACGTTGCCCTTCTCGAAGCCACCAGCGCTCTTGCACAGCGCCCGCGCGGCCTGGAGGAGGCACTTGCGGCCCGTGGGCTGCCCCACGAGGTAGCCCGCGACGTCCTTGGAGCCGAGCCAGTCCGCGTGATGGTCGACCACGTCGCAGCTCCCGCCGGTGCGCTTGATCTCCCGGTCCACCCAGCGAGCCAGGAAGAGGTCGGCCACGTTCTTGTGGGCGAAGCTCCACTCCTTGACCCCGTCGACGCGCTCGAACACCGCGGACTGCAGCATCTTCTCGCAGATGTAGTTGTTCTGCACCGCGCCGCCACCCAGGGAGGCGACGCTCTTGCGGCAGCGCTCCATGGTGAACTCGAGGTTCCACGAGCCCTCCTCGCGGCCGCCCTGGCGGACGATGCGGTCAATGGTCGACAGCACCTGCTCGGTGGTCCACTTCAGCGCGGCGAGCTCCTTGCGGAGACGCTCAGCGACGATGGTCTGATGCACCTCGGACAGGCTCGCGACCAGGCCCCCCAGGCTGCCCTTGGGGTTGTACTTCTGCGACAGCCGCTGAATGACCTGCAGGTCACGGTAGGCCGCCATGTAGGGGTAGTAGCACTGGTCCCGCTTCTTGGCCTGACGGTCGAGGAAGTAGGTGCGGACGAAGTGCTCGGTGCGGTGCTCGTGGTCGTCGTCCTTGGCCGTCCAGCGCAGGGTCGACCGAGCGCGGCTGCAGGTCAGCGCCGGCAGCTGCACCTTGGCGTCGAGGTGCTTGAAGCCGTAGTCCTGCGAGAGCACCGACGGGCGGGCGAAGACGATGATCTGCGCGGCGTCGCCGTACTTCTCGGAGACCTCGTGGATCTGGGCGACCACCTTCGGCCGCACCGCCACGGGCACCTCGTCGAGGCTGTCGAGCAGCAGCAGGAAGGGGCCCTTGGCGAGCAGCTCGCGGAAGGACTCGCGATCGCTGACGCGCTTCTCCAAGGCGAGGCGGGCCTCGATCTGGTGGACGATGGCGTTGCCCTTCTCGCCGCGACCGATGCGCGCCGCGACGTTGGCGTTGAGGTCGACACGGAAGGTCGGCAGGCCGCCGCACGTGGTGGCCTCGATCGCCTTGGCGAGCGTGCTCTTGCCCACACCGCCGCGCGCCACGAGCAGCACGCGCTTGACCTCGCCGGCGGCCACGCGCGACACGAACGAGCGCTCGGTGAGGGTGGCGTGCTTGCCGCCCGGCAGCGTCTTGGGCCACTTGTGCACCAAGAGCGTCGGCGGGTTGTAGGCGAGGTTGTCCAGCGCCTTCTTGTGCCGCTTGGCGTAGCCACGGCAGGTCGCGCCGTAGGGCAGGTCGTCGGTGGTCAGGAACCCTTGCAGGTTGCTGGCGCCGCAGCCCACCGTGAGCGTGCAGGCGGCTGCCAACAGGGCAAGACGGGACAGAAGGGTCGAGCGAGACGCGGGCATGGGACAGGCTCCAGTCGGGGTGTCGCGCGGATGCTACCCCTCGCGACGACGCTTGAAAACCGGAGCGCGCGCGCGCCGCAACCGGGCCGCGGGTCGGGGCCTGTGGCTACTTGTTGCCGATGGTCTTCGCGATGGCGTCGAGGCTCGTGACCACGCAGGCCGACTTGCCGTTCTCAGCCTCGAACGCGCGGCCCTCTTCGACCATCTGGAAGCGCTTCTGGCCCGCGGGCAGGCCGGAGATCAGCGTCGTGAGGTGCTTGGCCTGCTTGGCGTCCTTGCTGCACAGCAGGCGCAGCGTCGGCGCCAGGCAGCGCTGCACCACCGGCTGCGCGACGAGGTAGCGCAGCACGTTGGGCGCGCGCACGTGCTCGCTGTACTTCGCCAGCTGCTTGCAGGCCCCGGTGGGCAGCCGCGCCAGCTCGTTGTTGACCCAGCGCGCCCGGAAGAGGGCCGCCATGTTCGCGTCGAAGAAGCGCCAGCGGCCCGCCTCGCCGTGGCCGTCGCCGACCTTCTGGAAGACCACCGCCTGCAGCGCCTTCTCGCACACCTGACGCCGCCGCTGCGACGGGTTTCCGCCCACGCCGGCGTCCACCGCGGTCCAGCCGTACTGCGGGTCGATGCTCTTCATGCAGTTCAACACGTCGAAGAGCGGGGCGCCGCTGCCCTTGCCCTCGAGGTAGAGGCGGAACATGCGATCGACCATGTCGAGGGCCTCACGCTGGCCCCAGTTGAGCCGCTTGAGCTCCTTCTGCAGCCGCATGGCCACGAGGTACTGATGCGCCGAGGCGTAGCTGTCGATGGCCACGCCCTTGCCGGCGCCGAGGGCCACCGCCTTGAGCTTGTGGATGTCGCGGTAGGTCGCCATGGCCGGGTAGACGCAGCCGTAGCCGAGCGACATCTGCGCGTCGAAGCCGTAGCGCGCGGCGAAGGACCAGAAGCGCTTGGCCTCGGCCTCGCTCTTGGTGATCGACTTGATCACCGCTTTGGCGCGCTCGCACTCCACCAGCTTGATGTGCACGTGGGTGTCGACGTCGCCGAAGCCGTAGAAGGCCTCGAGCACCGGCGGGCGGGCGAACACGACCACCTGCGCGGTCTTCGGGTAGGCCTGCCGCAGCTTGGCCAGGGCGATGGCGACGCCGGGGCGCTTGAGCAGGTCGACCTCCTCGATGGCGTCGGCCAGGAGGATCCACCGGTGGCTGTGCAGGAGCTCGTCGAGCTTGGCCTGCCCCTCCATGTCGTCGGCGATGCCCAGCTGCGCGGCGATGCGACGGATGATGGGGTTGCCGCCACCCTTGGTCTGCTTGGCGGCCACGTCGGCGTTCAGGTCGACGGTGAAGATGGGGATGGCGCCGCAGGTCTGGGCGTTGATCGACTCCGCGAGGCGGGTCTTGCCGAGCCCGCCGCGGGCGACGACCAGGGCGAAGCGCGAGGTGCCGGTCTTGAGCGCGTCGACCAGCTTGGGCTCGGTGATCGAGCGGTTGGCCGGCATCGCGCCCGGCCACTTCTCGACCACGAACTCGGGCAAGAAGTAGCGGCCGCCGGTGACGTCGCCCTGATGGGCGTCGGTGCGCCGGCTGCACTGGGCCGCGTAGGTCAGCTTGTCGCTGTCCTTCAGGTAGCTGAGGAGGTTGCTGCCACAGCCAGGCAGGGTCGCCACGGCGAGTGCGAGGGCAGCGAGGCGAACGAGGGTGCGCTTCATCGACGGCTCCAGATCCCGAAAGTTGGGTGCCGGGTTGTACAACCACTCCGGGCGCTTGTCGATGCGGAGCGCGCGGGGTCGTGAAGCGCCGGTCCGCGCGGGCTCAGCGGCCGCGATTCACTTCAGCGCCTGCGCCGCCTTGGCGGTGCCCTGGGTGCCCGAGGGTCCCGCGACACCGGCCGAGCTGCCGCCCACCCCGCCGGCGCCACCGGTGCCGAGCTTCTCGACCGTCATCGCCTTCTGGAGCGCGTTGAGCTCGCTGGCGGACAAGCCCACGCCGACGAGCAGCCACGACGGCCCCCCGACCCCGCCAGCGCCGCCGCCGCCGTGGCCGCCGTTGCCACCGCCGCCGCCGCTGCCGCCCTTGGCGGTGCAGAAGGTGATGCTCTGGCCCGCCGCAGAGACGCCGCCCTTGCCGCCGAAGCCGCCGTAGCCGCCGATGCCGCCTGCGCCGCCCTTGCCGCCCGCGCCGCCGGTCCCGCCGCGCACCTGCAGGTTGGTGATGGTGGGCGCGCTGCTCCCGGCCAGCCAGACGCCGAACGAGCCGCCCCCGCCCTGTCCACCACCGCCGCCGAGGCCGCCGCAGCCGCCGCTGCCGCCGCCGCCGCCGCTGCCGCCGATGTCGTCACGGCCCGACTGCTGCTGACACCCCTTGACCTCGACGCCGCCCGCGGCGCCGCCGCCGCCACCACCGCCGCCGTGGCCCCCCTTGCCGCCGCCAGCCGACACGGCGGGGGTGAAACGTCCGCTGGTGACCGCCACGGGTCCGCCCGCGACCTGGCCGGGCTTCCCCAGCGCGCCGTCGCCACCGTCGAGCCCGGACGATCCGGTGGTCTTCTGGTTGCCGGTCTCGCACTTGATGCAGCCGTAGTAGGTGGCCTTGCACTGGGTCACGAGCCCGTTGCTGCGGTCGATGTAGCTGTCTTTGCCGGGCGCGCCGCCGAGGCCGCCGCCGGGCCCCTTGCCGACGCCGCCGAACTCACCGGGGGTGATGGTCTGCGACCAGTCCTTGTCCACCGGGCAGGCCGGAGCGTGGATCTTGTCGTGAAAGTCCGGGCAGATCGCGGTGCCGCCCTTGCCGCCGCTGACGTCGACGTCGCCACACACCCTGGACCCAGCCAGGCCTCCGGCGTTGTGGTCGCTCGGCTTGCAGCCGCCACCGTGGAAGATGTCCTTGGCCTTCTTGCCGGGCGTGCCGGACTTGCCGCTGGCGCCCGACGCGCCGCTCTTGCCCGCCCCGCCAGCAGCGCCGTCGCCGGCGAGCACGCGCAAGGACGCCAACGTGACCCGCTTGTCGCAGCCGACGGACCACACGCCGTAGCTCGACGCCCCCGGAGCGGTGGCGTCCGCCGCCACCAGGGTGACGCCGTCGAGCCGGGTCGCCGGGCCGGGGCCCGCGATGCCGACGCAGCGCGCCGCGATGGTGTCCCCAGCGGCGTTGCTGTCGCCGACCAGCAGCGTCTCCCAGGTCTTGGGGTCGCGCTTGGCGAAGCCCTTGGCGAAGCCGCCGAACACCTGCACACCCGAGGCCAGCTGCAGGCTGCCCGCGTAGGTGCCGACCTCGACGTAGACGTCGCGCTTGTTGGTGCTGACCGCGAGCTGGACGCCGCGGGAGACGGTGCGCACGGGCTTGCTGCGCGTCCCTGCCCAGGCGTCGCTGCCGCTCGTGGCGACGAAGATCGCCTTGGCGATGTTGCCGTCGACGCCGTCGCAGTTGCGATCGACACCGTCGGGCTGGTCGTCGTCGCCCTTGAGCTCACACTCGCAGCCGTCCCAGCCGGCGCTGTTGACGTCGACCCAGCCGGCCTCGCAGGCCATGCCGCACGTGGGCAGCCCGCTCTTGAGCGCGCAGGCTGGCGACGCGTGGGGGCCGAAGCCGCCGGGGCAGACGACGTCGCACTTGCCGCAGTGCAGCGGCGACAGGTAGTGCCCCGTGGCGGCGTCCAGCGCGCCCTCGTCGGTGACGCCGTCGCAGTTGTCGTCGAGGCCGTTGCACACGTCTGCCGTGGGGATGGCGGCGTCGCAGCTCAACCCGGCGCCGCCAGAGCAGACCTGCTTGCCGCTGCACGTGCCGTGCACGTTCTGCTGCGAGCAGGTCTGGCCGTCGCCGGCCGCCTCGTCGGTGGCGCCGTCGCAGTCGTCGTCGATGCCGTTGCACGCGTCGGTCTTCGGCACCGGCGCCGAGCAGCTCGACCAGCCCGTCGCCTCGCAGGACTGCACGCCGCTGCACGCGCCTGCGTCGTTCGACGTGGTGCAGGTGCGGCTGCTGCCCAGGGACTTCGCCGTGCACGTGCAGGTGTCCGCCTGGGGCAGGCAGCGCTGGCCGGCCGGGGTCGTCGCGCAGGTGAAGCCGTCGCCGCACCCTGCGCCGCAGGGCGCCGCGCAGACCTTGTCGCCGGGCACTCCGCTCGCCTCGGGCGCAGGGACGCAGGCCATGCCCGAGGCGCAGTCCCCGGCGTCGACACAGGCGCCGCAGGGGTCGGGAGGGATCGGGACGCACTGACCGGCAGGCCCGGGGACCCACCCGCCCACACAGCTGGCCAACACGCAGTGCGGCGGCGCTGTGGTGGGGTCGCACACGCCGGTGCCCTGGGCAAACGCGCCGCCGCAGCTGTTGCCGCATACGCCGCAGTGTTCGTCGCCGATGGTCCAGCTGCCCTTGAGCCAGGGCTCGTCGGTGGCGCCGTCGCAGTCGTTGTCGACGCCGTCACAGGCCTCGGCAGCGGGCTGTTGGGCGTCGCACTGCAGCCCGGACGCGCCGGCGCAGAGCCAGGCCCCGGCGCAGGTGCCGCTCGCGTTGGTGGTGGTGCACGGCGTCGTCGGGGCCGTGTCCTCGTCGGTCTGGCCGTCGCAGTCGTCGTCGAGCCCGTTGCACGTCTCGGCGACCACCGGAGCGGGCGCGCAGCTGCCCCAGCCCTTGGCGGTGCAGGTCTGTTGTCCGCCGCAGGTCGCCGCCGGGCCCGCGTCGCAGGGGCGCGCGGCGCCCACGTCGTCGGGCAGGCAGGTACACGACCCGGTCACCGGCGCGCACACCGCCTTGGCGCCGTCGGACAGGCAGGCGAAGCCCTGGGGGCAGTCCGGCGCGGACGGGTCGCACCCCAGCAGGCAGAAGGCGCCCTCCGCCCCGACCGCTGCGCACCGGCCGCCGAGGCACTGGGCGTCTGCGCTGCACGGCTGACATGCGCGCTCGGGGTCGACGACACAGCGGGCGTCTTCCCCAGGCGAGGGCTGGGCGCACACGTAGCCGGCCAGACAGGCGGGCGTGCACGTGGTCGTGGGGAGCGCGTCGCCGATGAGGCCGTCGAAGCCTGCGTCGGCCGCACCGACGTCGCCGGTGCCGTTGCCTTCGCCTGGGCCGTTGCCGCAGCCCGCAAGCGTCAGGAGCAGGAGCGCCGCCGCCGCGACCCGCGGGCCGCGTAGCCAAGGCGCGGCGATCGCCCGAGGGGCCGGGGAGCGCGCGCCCCGGCGGCCGTGGTGCGTGCTCATGGCCACCTCCGCAGCTGGGTGGCGTCGCCAGGGCTACCGACCTTGCCGTTGTGGGGCGCACCCGAGCCGCCAGCTCCCCCTGCGCCGGCGACGCCGGGCTTCAGCAAGGTGTTGGCCGTGCCCACCGCGTTCAGCCAGGCCTGCGTCGGGCCCTTGGCCGCCACCAGCCACGCCGGACCGCCGCCGCCGCCGCCGCCGCCGCCGCCGGAGCCTCCGTCGCCGCCGTCACCGCCGTCGCCGCCCTCGGGCGCGCAGTCGTTCTTCTTCTCCGTCGGCGTGCCAGCGCCGCCGGTGCCACCGGGCGCGCCGGGCCCGCCCCAGCCCCCTGCGCCGCCCGCGCCGCCAGCGCCGCCGGTCCCGCCGATGAGCGTGTTGCCGGTCAGCACCGGGCTGTTGGCCGAGGTGGTGGCGATGAAGACCGCCACAGCCGCGCCGCCCGGGTCGCCGCCGCCGCCGCCCTTGCCCGCGCAGCCGCCGGACCCGCCGCCGCCGCCAGAGCCGCCCAGGTCGCTGTAGCCGGCCACGCCGACGCAGCCCACCACCTCGACCCCGCCGCCCGAACCGCCGCCGCCGCCGCCGGAGCCATGTTTGCCGGAGCCCCCTGGCCCGCCGGGCTTGCCGACCCAGCCGAGCGCCGTGGCGGTGCCCCCTGCGCCCGCCGGCCCCGACCCGCCCGAGCCGCCGGACTTGCCGGGCGAGCCGGGCTGACCGACGCGCGGCATCAACGGGACGATGCAGCCGTCGCAGTCGTGGTTCTGGCTCTTGCAGCTGGTCACGCTGCCGTCGTGCGGATCGGTGTACGCGTCACCACCTGGGGCCCCGCCGACCCCGCCGAGCGTGCCCTTGCCGAAGCCGCCCTTGGCGCCGGGGCTGGTGGTCTGAAAGGGACCGTTGCCGTAGACCGAGCACTGCGGCGCCTTCAGCTTCTCGTGGTAGTCGGGGCAGACCGCCATGCCGCCGGGCCCGCCGCTGACCTCGGCGCCGTCGCACGCGAGCAGCCCGGGCAGGCCGCCAGGCGTGTGGTCGGAGAACACGCACACCGCGTGGCCGACGTCCTTGCCCTTGCTGCCGTCGCCGCCCTTGGTGCCCTTGGCGCCGTTGGCGCCGTCGCTGCCGTCGAGCCCCTTGGCGCCCTGCCCCGCGGCGATGCGGCAGCCGACCACCTGAAGCCGGCTGTCACACCCCGAGGCGAAGAGCGCGTAGCTGCTGCCGCCCGGCGCGGTGGCCGTGGGTCCGGTCACCGAGAGGCCGTCGACCCGCGTGGGGGCACCGGATCCGGCGATGCCCTCACAGCGGAGCGCCGCCGAGACCGGCGCGGCGACGGGCTGACCGACCACCTGGGTCTCCCACACCGCGGGGTCGCGCGCCTTGAACCCGGGGCCGTAGCCGCCGTAGACGCTCACGCCGGGCTGCAGGGTCACGTTCTCGGCCCAGGCGCCGGCGCCGACGTAGACGTGGGGCCGCTTCAGGCTCACGGCCAGCTCCAGCCCCCGCTTGAGCGAGGCCACCGGCAAGGTGGGTGTGCCGGCCCAGAGGTCATTGCCCCACTTGGCGACGAAGACCGCCTTGGCCGCGACCCCGTCGACCCCGTCACAGTCGACGTCGCCGCCACCGGGCGGATCGTCTGTCGCCCCGGTCTTGCACTCGCACCCGTCGCCCGTCTCGCCGTTGGCGTCGACCCAGCCGGCGTCACAGCTGATGCCGCACGCCGGGGGCTTGCCCGGGCCCGCGGCGGCGCTGCAGACCGCCTGTGTGTGGGCCGCGGTCGGGATGGGACAGGTGTTGTTGCACGCCCCACAGTGCGCGAGCGCGGTGTAGGTCGCCGTCTTGGGGTCGAGCGCGCCCTCGTCGGTGTCACCGTCGCAGTCGTCGTCCTTGCCGTTGCAGACGTCCTCGGCTGGCGACGCGCCGGTGCACAAGAGGCCGCCCTGGCCGGTGCACACGGTCTTGCCGGTGCACACGCCGTAGGGGTTGGCGATGGGGCAGTCGGCCCCGGCGCCGGCGTCCTCGTCCAAGGTGCCGTCGCAGTCGTCGTCGACGCCGTTGCAGCTCTCCGCCGCGGGGGTCGGCGCGGTGCAGCCGACCCAGCCTGAGCCCACCACGCAGGTCTCCTGGCCGGGGCACGTGCCGACGTCGGTCGAGCGCGTGCAGGACCGCTTCGCGCCCGCGTTCTTGGGGCCACAGGTGCAGGTGGGCTCAGTGGGGAGACACAGCTTCGCCGCCTGACCGGTGACCGCCTTGCACACCGCGCCCTGAGGGCACGCGCCGGCGCTGGAGCAGGGCAGCGCGCACACCTTCGGCGGCAGCCCCTGGGTCTGGGTCGTGACGCACTTGCCGACGACGCCACAGTCCGTGTCCACCTGGCATGCGTCGCAGGCGCCCACCACCTTGGGCACGCAGGCGTTGCCGGCGGCGACGTAGCCCGGCTCACAGGTGGCCAACGCGCAGAAGGGAGGCAGCGCCGCACCGTCGCAGGTGGCCGTGCCATGGAGCACCGCGCCCGCGCAGCTGTTGCCGCAGACCCCGCAGTGCTGCGCGGAGACCAAGACGCCGTCGACCCGCCAGGGCTCGTCAGTCTGGCCGTCGCAGTCGTCGTCGACCTGGTTGCAGACCTCGTCTGTCGGCGGCTTGGCGTCGCAGACCCACCCCTCGGTGCCGGCGCAGGTGGCGACGCCGACGCAGTCCCCCAGCGCGCAGGCCTTGGTCGCGGGCAGGCCCTGGTCGGTCACGCCGTCGCAGTCGTCGTCGAGGCCGTTGCACACCTCTTGCGAAGCGCCGGGGGCGTCACACACGCTCCAGCCGCCCGCCCCGCAGGTCTGCGAGCCCTGACAGCCGCTCTCGGTCGACGCACACGGCCGCTTCTGGCCGAGGTTTCCGGCGTTGCAGCTGCACGAGTCGTTGTCGGGCCGGCACACCGCGCCGCCCTCGGCGTTGGGCGTGCAGGTGCTGCCCAGCGGGCAGGAGTCCTGGTCGCCGTCGCGCGCGCAGGGGATCTGGCAATAGGGTCCGTCCCCGCCGACCACCGCGCACGCGCCTCCCAGACAGCTCGACCCGTCGACACACGCCGTGCACTGCAGCTCCGGAGCCACCACGCAGGTGGTGGCCTCGTCGGGCGGCCACAGCGCGTAGCCGGCCGGGCAGTCCGGTGGCAGCGGGGTGAGCGAGTCCAGCGCCAGGCCGTCGCTGACCTGGCCGCCGCCGTCGACAGAGCCGCCGGTGACGTCCA
>JAUIAC010000900.1 GCA_030425545.1 bacterium
TGGCCTGGCCCGTGGTCTTCCACCACCGCTGCCAGGGCCACGCGATAGTCGAGCAGGTGCTCGCGCTCGCGGTTGCTCACCATCTTCAGCGGCCCGCCGTGGGCGAGGTCGTCGACCGCCACCACCTCGGCCACGCGGCTGGTGCGCACGGTGCGCAGGTCTTCCACCTGGGCGCGCACGATGGGCCCGGCCTCGAAGGGGTCGAGCCAGGGCGTCAGCACGAAGCCCTCGTCCTTGAGGATGTCCATGGCCGGCGCGGTCTTGGGGTGGATCGCGCTGATCACCCGCTGCGCCTCGGGCGGCAACATGTCCACGAACACCGGCTGGCGCGGCAGCAGGTGGTGCACGAAGCCGTCGACGATGTGCGTGTGCAGGTCGGCCTCCGGCAGGGGCATGCGGAAGAAGTGCCGGCCGAGCGCGTCCCAGAAGGGCGAGCCGCCGCTGTCGTCGAGCCAGCCGCGCAGCTCGGCGAGCACCTCGGGCTCGAAGCGCAGCGGTTGGTCGGCCAGGAAGAGCATGCGCGTGAGGCTGAGGAAGCGGCCCACCCCGCGGCCGCGGAAGCCGGGGTCGAGGAGCAGGCTGCCGAGCATCGCCGGGCCGCGGCGCTCTTCGATGACCCGGAGCACGCGCACCGCCCGGGGCATGCCGATGTCGCGGCCGACCTCGAGGGTGTCGAGCTCGTAGGCGAAGTAGGGCACGTCGCCGCCGACCTGGCCGTAGCAGCCGCAGCAGCCGGCCAGCCCGCCGCGCTCGCTGTCTTCGAGCACGAAGAGGTAGCTCGACTGGCTGCGGGGCAAGGGCCGCTCGCCCATGGACGCCACCGAACGTTCGACCCGCCGGCGCAGCAGGTCGCGGTCCTTGGGCAGGCTGGTCAGGCCGTGGTCGGCGCGGCCCACCAGGGTCACGAAGTCGTCGAGGTCGTCGAGGCGGATGGGTCTGAGGGTGAACAAGGCGGCTCCTTCCGGTGGCGATGCCAGGCTGGGGCGCTGAGCCTACGCCAGTCCGCGCGAAATTTTTTCCTGAGAAAAGTCAGCCTATTGCACCGCTGCGCCGGTGGGAATCCGGGAAAATCGCGCCTGAGCCTGACGAAAACTCCCGTGGGACGCGTCGGACAAGATAGGGGCACGGACGCCCCTGAGGAGGTCTTCATGTCCCAGGTTGACGCGTACGATGTCTCGAACCCTGAACCCGCTCAGCCGGCCGCGCCGGAGGGGGCCGCCGCGCCGTCCACCGGGGTCGCCGCCGGTGCGCCGTGGCCGCCGTCCGCGCCCCCTGGCGCCGACGTGCCCGACGACGAGACCCTGTGGGGCGCCGCGGTGCTCAAGGCGCACCCGCCCCGCGACGACGACGACGCGGGACCCTGGTTCGCCGCGGCGACGCTGAGCGAGGGCGCCTGGCAGGCGCTGCTCGACACGTGGTGGGCGACGCTGCCGGAGGTCGACGACGCCGTCATCGCCGACCTCGACGACGCCCAGCTGCGGCGGCTGCTGCACGCCTTCGGCTTCAGCGACGACCTGGACCGACTGCGCCGCTCGGCCGAGGGGCAGCGCTCGGCCCGCGCCTGGCTGCGGCAGTGCACGGTGACCGCGGTGCTCTCCGACACGGGGCGGGCCTTCGCCGAGGTGCACGCGCCGGCGCTGTGGCGGCGG
>JAUIAC010000187.1 GCA_030425545.1 bacterium
AGTCTTGGTCGTCTCGGTGACAGGGAACCGCATGCGCGTGACGCCCAGAAGGTCGAATGCGGCCACCGCAGACGTCCCGTCAAACGACCACCCGTACCGCTGCTGCGCGATCCCATTGGGGTAGATCAAGTCCTGCGAATACGCGCACTCGTTGGAATCAAGCGCGTAGGAGGGGACGTCGGACCGGTAGCCGCCGGCGAACGGTCGTGCGACGATCACCTGCCTCATCCGAGCCACATCTGGTCACGCCACGACGGCGTCGCCAGCCTCATCGCGGGGGCCTTCGCTGTGGCGAGCGCGGTGCGGCAGTCGTTGAACGCCTTCTGATACTCGCCCCAGTAGCGGTCTGCCTCGCCCGCGGCCTCTGCGCCGCCCTCCTGGCGGAGCAGACGGGCGCAGGCGTAGGGGACCAGGAGGCGCGTGCGCCACTCAAGCGGGATGAGGGGGACGTCTGAGTCCGCTGAAAGCTCTGACTGGTACGCGCGGTAGAAACAGCCGAGGGTGTACGCCTCATCCGGCTTCGGGAAGACGCGGATCTTGGAATCCCAATCCGACCAAAAGATCGGCTCGCCGGCACTCTCGTCGTCCTGTGTGGAGTAGGCGACGTTCTCCAGCGCGTCCCACGACATCGACTCAAGCCGGTAGCCGCCGTCGCCCGAGTCCATCACCAGCGAGAGGATCTCCGAGACGGTCGTCCCGAGGGCCGTGCCAATCGTGCCGTAGGTGTAGGTGTCGGAACCTGTCTGGAGGGTGAACTCGCCTTCGCGCTCTAGCCAGCTCCACGGGTCGCCCGTGAACGAGACGGCGAGCAGCGCCTCGTTGATGGCGTCCTTGGCTCGCGCGACGTCGAATGAGTCAGACGTATCCCGCCGAGATCCGTAGATCGCCTTGGTGTAGAGATCTTGGAAGTCGCCGCTAGCCATCGGACTTCGAGATGTCCTTTGGCACCGCTACCGGCGCTTCGTGGTGCAAGTCCTTCCGCCTGGCGGTCCATACCATCTCCTCCGCAAGGCCCATGTTCTTTTCGATTTCCTTTTCGATACGCGCGACCTCGTTGACGCGCCACATCTGTTCCTGCGCCGTCCGCCATGAGTCAAGGTTCTTGACCCGCCATGCGTCAGAAGCCTTCTGTTGGTCAAGGACACGCGCGTCGGGCTCGCCCTCAAGCGGCTCGCCGTTGGTGTCCTGGAGCTTCTTGGCGATGACCCAGGTGTGCCCGATCCCGTAGGGGTCGGGGTTGGGGATCTTCCTCGCGAGCCCGAGCTGGCCCGAGAGCATGTCTCGGGCCAGCCGGGCATCGGCGTCGTACTCCTGCACCCGGCCACTGATGTTGTGGAGATCCTCCTCAACGTACTGCCAGTGGGGGTACAGCAACTCGTTGACGACGCCGGCGAGCTTCATCTAGTACCCGAAGGCGATGAAGTTGAAGGTGACCGACGAAAGGTCCGTCGTGTTGGCGACCTCCTTGCCGACCGCAGGAGCGGTGGCGTCGGAAGTCGGCCAACGGACGATGACCTTCTCGTTCGAGTAGTCGTACTCGAAGACGTAGCCGTCAGCCGGCGAAGCGTCGATGAACTCGATCTTGGTCGACAGACCGACGTCGCTGGGGACGAGGGACTCGCCGCCAGTGGCGTAGGAACTGTCAAGGGTGACCGTGCCCGTCTTGTACTTCGTGTACCGACCGACGGTGTCAGTCCTGTTGATGCTGACGGAGATAGCCATCAGATCACCTAGTACGCGCTCGCGACCTCGGAGATGTCACCCAGGAGCGCGTGGTCACGCGGGCGGGTGGTCATCATGCCGAGGAAGCCGTCGAGGTAGGCGATCACGCTGGCGGCGTGACCCTGACCCGTGCTGGCGTTCTTGAGGAAGAACTCCGACCCGCCCAGGTTCACGAAGTTCAGCAGGTCACCCGGCTTGTTGTGCTTGGGCCGGATGAACTTGATGCTGTCCTTCTTGAGCAGGTAGATGCTGTTCCTGGGGCAACGGGCACCCCGGTAGAGCGGAACGCCGAGCATCTCCAGCGGGCGACCGAAGCCGATGTCCGCAGCGCCATCCACCGTGTACCGGAGGCCCGGCGTCATGATCTGGTGGTAGGCGGTCCAGCTACCCAGCGATGCGAAGGCGGCGTAGGAGCCGTCGGGCTGACGCCCGGCGCGGCGCGCCACCTTGTTCATCGTCTGGTGGATCAGCTCCTCGGTCAGGGGGCGAAGGGTGCCGCTGTTGCTGTTGACAACGCCCTTCCAGTAGCCCTTGCCGGAAGCGGTCCGGTCGATGTTCATGTAGGTGTTGCTGTCGCTCACCATGGCCTTGACGCCCGGGAACTCCAGCGAGTTGTACGCACCGCCCGACGCCCAGGTGCCCGAGCGGACGACGACGCCAGCCGAGGTGGCGGAGGTCATCGTGGCCGAGCAGGTGAGGACGTTGGTCGACTCGTTGATGTCCGACACGGTGAAGCCCGTCACCTGCTGGGCACCGGTCGAACCGTTGACGACGTCGTAGCGAGCGCGGTTCGCGTCATCGATCCAGACGTAGCGGTCACGGTCCACCTGGGCCGTGGTCGTGGCGTCCAGCGTGATGGTCGAACCCGAAGACGAAGCGACGTTCGCGAGCACGCCAGTGCCGTCACCCCATGCCTGCCGCTCGATGTCGGAGGACATGGCCTCCTTGGCGGCAGTCATCTTCTCGGCCATCACCGGAACGGCAGCGGCCTCGGTCGACTCGAGGAGCGCCAGCTCCTCCATGGTGAAGTCCAGAGCGTGCGACAGGTGCGACAGGTTGACCTGGGCCTCGTCGTAGGTCGGGTCACCCGGCGAGGGGTAGTCACCGCCCTGCGAGATGGTGCCCTGACCAAGCGAGTCACCGATACGCAGCTTGAGGTAGGAACGACGACCCTCAACGTCAACAGTGACGCGCGAGTCGGTGTAAGACCCCAGCCAGCCGAGGAGGGTGCCGGGCTCAGACAGAAGCTCGTAGTTGAGCCCCGGGAGCCAGACATCCTTGGCAAAGGCCGAAGTCGAGCTGTAAAGCGACATTCGGAATTTCTCCTAGCGAGAAGGAACGGGGATGCGGCATATGCCGCGTTATCCGCACCGTCCTCCCGGGGACAAAGCCCACCCGCCAGAGCCGACAGCCGTGCTGAATGGAGTATACGCATATTCACGGGGGAAAGAGAAACGGCCCCCATTTCTGGGGGCCGTTTCCGCCCTTGACCGAGAACAGCACCTAGAACATACGCCTACGCGTATGCATATGCAACTAGCCGCCGAACTGCTGCTCCATGAACTGGGCAGCCTCAGCCAGAGAGCGCGGAGGCTGCTCAGGCGACGCCGGCATGCCCTGAGGGGCATACGTCTGCGGAGCCTGCTGCTGCTGCTGGGCCATTGAGGCGAGTGCGTTGCGGCGCCAGTCATCGAAGTCGCGATACGCCTGCTCGATGGCCTGAGTCATGGTTGCGCCCGGCTGGACGTACTCCACGGCCCGGGGGGCGAGGAACGCCATGTCAGACTCGCTCAGGTTGTACTGCGAGCGGAGCTGCTCCATGCCGCGATTGAACTCCTCCTGCTGCTGGCGCTCTTCGTACTCGCGGTGGATCTCCTCGCGCATCTGTGCGATCTGGCGCTGGGTGTCCTGCTGCCAGACCTCACGGAGGGCATACGGGTCGATCTGCTGCGGCTCCGCGTACTGCTGCTGCGGGTCCATGTCGTACTGCTGAGGATCGCCGTACATGCCCTGCTGATCCATGAGGAACGGATCCTGACGCGACTGCCACGCCTGCTGGATGGCCTCCTGCGCCTCCTGCCAGGACATGCCCTCGGGCAGTTCGTTGCCCTGCATCATGCGCTCAAGCATGTAGCCACGGGTGTCGCGGTTGCCGAGCGCCTGCCACCCGTCGTATGCCTGGCGGACGTCGTAGGGGTTGACGTCCTCGGGGTCGAAGCCTGCCTGCTGCCACGGCTCCCACGGGTTGTTCTGCGGTTCGGCCTGAGCCTCTGGCTCAGGCTGGGGCTCCTCGCGCCCCGAGTTCATGTCGATGAAGTCGGTACTCACTCAGGAGCCTCCTCGTCGGTGTCGTCGGTGAACTCATCGTCCTCGAACCCGTCATCGGTCGGGGGGAGGTCGACGTCGGGGAGATCGATCTTCTCGTAGATGATCATCCCGGCCTTCTGGAGGTTCTCGCGAACCTCCTGTGCGTAGAGGAGGCCGCGGTCAGCGACCTCGAGGATCGCCTCGACCTCCTTCGAGAACCCCTGACCGAAGCCAGAGGGCGCGATGTCGGTTCCCACTTAGTTCGCTCCTGTGATCGCCATTGTCGTCTGGGAAGCACCAGGCTGCGGTGACTGCCCCGGCTGCTTCGGTGGGGAGGGCTGCCCCTTGGGAGCAGGCTGCGAGCCGCCGGCGCCAGCGCCGGGTGGCGGCATCTGCTTCCCGATCCCAACCATCTGGCCCGTCAGGGCCTTCTTGTGCTGGTCGGCATGCTCGCGTGCTGCCTGCTTGACCATCGGGTGGACGGCGTCGAAGCCGTCCGAGAGGCGCCAGTCGTCAAGGGTCCGCAGGTGCTGCGCGTGGTCGTCGTAGTCCTCGACAAGCGGGATGCGGACGCCGGCATCGCGGAGCATGTTGAGGATCTGGGGCGGCTGGATGCCCTGTGACGCAAGAAGTTGCATCGCGTCCACGCCCTGCTGCGACGCCAACTGGACCGCCTCCATGAACTTGGACTGCGCGGCGAGGAAGTCCTGATACACCTGATCCTTCTGCGGGAACTGCGCGAGGGCCGCGATGAGCGAGTTCTCCCGCTTCTGGCGGTTGCGCTGGGCCATCTCGGCGGTGATGAACTCGTCGTAGGAGCCCTCCACGAACCGCGCGACATGCGGCCTGATGTCCTGCCCGACGAGCGGGGCGAGCTGCATGAGCGTCTGGAACTGCAGCGCGCGCGACTTCGGGAGGATCGATGCCGTGATCTTGACGTCGGTCGCACCGGAGATCTGGGAGCCGACGAACGCGCGAAGTTCCACCGTGTCATCAACACCGCCAGACGACACCAGGCGGGGCATGACGTAGTGCTTGGAGACAAGCTTGAGCGACCGCGACAGGCCCCACTCAACGGCGGACGCGACCTGTGAGGCGGTGCCGGAAAGCTGCGTCTCAGAGTTCTGCGCGAGGGTCTGGATTGCGATAGCCGACTCAACGCCCTGCCCCGGGGAGAATCCACGGGTCGCGTCCGACTGGTTGGCGATCTCCGACATCTGCTGCACGCACCACTGGAGATGCTGCGTCAGGACCGCGACCGGCTCCGACGGGGTGGGCATGAAGTGCGGGTCACCGATGGGGTGAACCTCGATCAGCCCCTTGTCGTTGTAGATCTCCTGGTTCCTTACGGCCCCGATGGGAACGATCATCGGCGGGCGCGCGACGCGCTCAAGCCACTCATGCAGGAGAGACAGGATGCGGTTGAACCGCTGCTGGATCGGGCGCAGTTCATCGACCGTGCCGCGGGCGCGGACGAAGTGACCGCCGTCGGGCTTGGGGTTGAACGGGCGGTAGGGGAGATCCTGCTCCATGTACTCCTCGATGAGGAGCGGCACATTCGGAGCGCGGTCAAGGAACCGCAGGTGGCAGCCCTTGGGCCACTCGGCGTTGGGCTTGATGTACGCCTCATGGACGAGGAACTCATCGCGCCCGGGAACGATCTTGCCGGAAGAGGTTCCGTCGTCCTCTAGGTTGATCGGCGCTGCGATATCAGCGCGGGGCATCGACGGGTTTCCGTTGCCGCGCTCTGACGACTCCTTGAGGATGGAGTCGATCTTCTTCCCGGTCTGCTGCTCGATCACCGACTTCGGGAAGACACGCGATTCGATCACCCAGCGACAGTCGACCCAGTTCTGGGCAGAAGGGTCGACACTGATCGCGCCCGGACGCACGACCCGCCAGACGACCTCACCAAGCTTCATCGGCTTGTACGACCAGAGCGTCTCGCCCTGCGGGTCTTCCGACTGGAGCGCCTCGAACTGCTCGCGGCTGCTGACCGGCTGGCCGTCGGCGGTGAACGGGATGAAAGATGCGTCGCCGGCGTCGGGGTCGAAGAAGACATGGAGGTAACTGATCCCGTCGATCTCGCCATTGAGCGCCATGTCGCGGATCGCGCCACCGACGTTCCAGCCGCGCTCGTCCCACTTGGCGGCGATGAGCTTGCTCGCCTGGCGGGCCGCGTCGATTGCGTTCTGCTCGCGAGAGAGGGGGATGACCTCATATGGCGGGCGCTGCGCGGTGAGCTGCGCGACACGGCCATCGGTCATCTGCCGCAGACGGTTGAAGGTGTCGCGGCGACGACCGCGAGGTGAGTCCATGAGAAGCTCAAGGCGCCCGGAGGAGAAACCGGAACCAGGACGAGCGCGCATCCACTGCTCGCCGCGGTACATGTACCGGTTCATCTGCCAGCGGTTGCGCTCCATCTTCGCCAGCTCGCGCCCCTGACCGAGCATCCGCATGAGAGCGCCGGGAGCGTCACCCTTCCCCTTGTAGAGGCCGGTGTAGCGCGATGGGCTGAGGTTGGTACTCATAGTTCCTTACCGTCCAGGTGCAGAGGTTGCGGTTCCGGCGGTCCCTCGAGCGCCGCCTGTTGCTGAACCGGTTGAGCTTCTGCCGGCGGCAGAACCCGCAACGCCCCCGAGGGAGCGCGGTGGGATGCGGACGAACATCTCGGTCACTACGGGGATCAGGGCAGCCGCGAGGTCTGGCGAGCGCGCGTCCAACAAGGGAGAAATGGAAGAGACGGCAGAAAGCAACGCGGAGGGCTTTAGGGTCGAGTTGTGAAGCGTCGCGACCAAATCGCTTGTGACATCGATCTGCTCCGCGGCCTTGTCGGTCGCATGGGTGAGATCAGCGACAAGAGAGGAGACTGCGGTGATCGCAGCAGCGGCAAGGTCCGACGCGCGAGACTCGCTTGCGGCAACAACACCAGAAACACCACCAGGCGCGGCCTGAGCTGGGTTGGTGCTTTTGTACAGAGTCGCCTCAACACCGGAAGTGGAATCCACCGACGCGGCTGCGGCGACAAACACCTTCGGAGGGTTGAAGAGGAGAAGAAGCGTCACGTTTTGATGATGTAGTTCGTGACGATCACCGGCTGCACGTTGTTGTGAGCTCCGCCGCCGCCGGTGTTTTGGTTCGTCGCCGTGGTGTTCTGGTTGGTCGCAGTAGTGGCGATGTTCGTCGCCGTAGTCTGGCCAGTGAGTCCAAACGTGGCAGGCGCGCCAGCAGAAGCCCCACCGACAGTCCACGACGCATGGGGGCCGGGGGGCCCGCCGCCGCTACCCGCGTAGGAAAGGCCACCGTGGTAGTGGCCGTTCTGACTGTGGTTGTGCGAGTTCTGAACGTGCGTGTGCGCGTTCTGAATGTGCGTGTGTGACGGCATTTCGGACTCGGACATCGTGTGCGTCTCGGCACCGCCGGTGGCTCCAAGTGTCGCGCCGTCCACGCCTGAACCGCCGCTTGTGAGGCGGCTGGCGGCGCTACCGCCCATGTCGTCTTGGCCGGCCGGCACTCGCCCACGGAAGTCGGGAATCGCAAACGTGGTGGACCCGTCGCCTGCGCCGTAGGTCGTCCCGATTGCGGCAAACAGGTTGGCGTAGTCCGTGCGGCTGATCGCGCTGCCGTCGCACAGCAAGTAGCCGTCAGGCGCCGTGGCTCCCGCGTACTGGTGAATCACGCCAGCCGGAACTGCCGGTAGGACGAGCTGCGTCACCTAGTCGGCCTCAACGAAGTAGGCGACCGTCTGGGTGCCGCTGCTAGCCACTGCGTAGATCGCTGGCGTGGGGGCGTGGTCGATCGTCAGCGACCCTTCGGGAGCGATCTTGATTCCAGTGTTTGCCACGACCCCGGAGTCACCGATCCACACGCTGTCGCTGCCGAGGTTGGTCAGCACGACCGAGCGCCTGGTCGAGTCAGCCGACAACACCGCAGCCGGAGTTGTCGTAACGGACGCGGAACCAGAGTCAATGGTGGCACCGCGCTCAACCACCTGGAGGCCGGCGGAGTCGGCGCCAATGTGGGTGCGCGAGCCGTCCGCCGAGTAGGCGAGCTTGACGAGCTGAACGTGGCCGGTGCCCGAGTCGTCGGTGGCGACGACCGAGCCACCGCTCATCGCGTTGAGGGTGACGTCATCAGCCATCGCGGCCCCCTTAGGTCAGCGTGATGTCGAGATCGCCAGGCTGGAACAGCACGGTGTCGTACTGCGAGACGACAACGGGCGAAGTCAGAGCCGCGTAGGCGATGAGGTTGCCCGCAGACGCCGCGTCGCAGATCCCGACATCGGTGATCGTCCCCCAGGCGGCGGTGGCCATCGGGAAGGTGATCAGGTTCGTGTTGGCGGTCGCGCCCCCGGAAGGGGTGTCGAAGTTCGAGGTGTTGTTGGTCACCGCGACGCGCGCGTATGAGCCACCCGACGGCTCGCCGGCGGTCGAACCGGTGGACGCGTCCGACAGGGTCGCGGTCCACAGGCCGATGTAGTAGGTGGCCGGGAGCGAGAACGTCGTGTCCCCGAACAGGTGGCCGAGGACGTAGTCCTCGAAGTAGTCGGAGAAGCCAGCCATTAGTTATCCACCAGGATCACGTTGATGTTCTGGGTGCCCGAGGCCACGATCCCGTACCAGCCCTGCTGCGCCGCGGTGTCCTCGCGGTGCTGCTGGTCGATGACCAGAACCTCGTTCTGGGCGAGCGGGTAGCCATCGGTCGTGTCGACGCCGGAACCCCCGACGTAGATCGTGGTGGCGTTGGTGTTCTTGATGACGATCCGACGACGCGTGGGGTCGACGGGGGCGATGGCGGTCGCCGTCGCCGCGACGGTGACCTTGTCAGCGGTGACGGCCATTAGACGGCGTACTCCTCTGCGTTGATGAGCTGGAGGTCGTCGTCCCAGCGCATCTCAGCCGATGCGGGGATGACGTCATCGGGCGAGGGAAACTCCCGGCCCGGATCCTGCGGGAAGGCGTCCGCGATGGCAGCCATGCGAGGCGCATCAGGAGCCTGGATACGGTCAAGGAGCTTGCCCCGCTCAACCGCGTTGATCTGGAGGATGTAGGCGATGACCGCCAACTCCATGAGGGCGACTACGCCAAGGATGATGATTCCTGCGGCGTACATCAGGTGTGTCCAGTCCGCAGCCGTGGCCTTGGCCGAGGCGTCACGCCAATACGGGCACCGCGACGCGCGGGGGGTGCAACGGGCATTGGGACGGGTCTGCGCGCTCCAACCTGACGCCTACGGTAGTCCTGCATGTATTTCCAAGCGCGAGGGTTCGTGTCTTGGAGGGACATCATGTTGTCGCCTGGAATCATTCGTCGGACCAACGTCGGACGGCGAAGCGGATCGCGCATGACGACGACCGCAGGTGGCTGCGGCTTGAACGGCGGACGGTTCGGGCTACGCGCGTCACGGGACCACGGCCACATATCGCGGTTGGTGACGTTGCCATACTCGTCGTAGTTCAGTGCCATCTACCGCCCCCCCCTTTTCGCGTTGTATGCCCTGAGCATCCGGCGCCCCTTGGCCGCGAGACGCGCTGCCGCTGCCGGGGTCTGCGGGACAGGCTCGCCCCACGCGTTCGCGGCGAGCGCAAGACGCGTCGGCTTCCCGGTCTTGGTCTTGAGTGGACCGGACGGATTGGTGTAGAAGCGCGTGAGGAACGAGCCCTTACGCCGCATCTTCTCGGGCGTGTTGGCGGCTCCGCGCACGCCAGGCTTGAGGTTCGCGCCCTCGGTGCGCTTGTAGTGAGCGCGACCAGCGGCGGTGAGCCCGCCCTTGGGATTGCGGAGGCGGCTCACTAGAAGAACCCCTTCATCGCCTTCTTCGCGGCGCGTGACGCGTAGTTGATGGCCTTGGGCGCCTTACGCGACGAAGACCGGGCGGTCTTGGCGGCAGAGACGCCCTTCCCGGCTGACGCGCGACGCGACAGATGGTCGGCGTGCTGGCGCGCCATCTCCGGGGAACGACGCGCAAGGGTCATCTCCGACCCCTTGCCCTGCCCTGCCCGATCCGGCAGGACGAGCGCAGTTGCAGCGCCTGCGGCGCCGAGGGCGCGACCGCCGTACCTGCCGGCGAACGAGCGCGCCCGGTCCATCCTGTTGGGCTCGCCAATGGCGAGGCGCTGCGCGCGGAAGAGCTTGTAGCCCTTGGCCTTGCTGTCATAGGCGCTGCGCTTGAGCTGCGCCTCATACCGCAGGCGCGCTCGATCCTTGATCGCGGCCTGCTCCCTGACCGCATCCTGCTGCATCTGCTTGACGCGCTCCATGGAGCGCCTGGAGATACGGTCCCACTGATCCGCGGCGGACATGCCGCGCGTCTCATCGAAATCGCGCCACGGATCAGACGGCATGGCCGCTACATGCCCCCGTACATCTGCTTCATCCCCGGGCGAGCGGGGCGCTGGTAGACGCGGGCGCCATCCATGCGGCCCGGGGTGGGGAAGCGGGGCGGGGGAGCGGGCATCTGCATGACCGCCACCTGGGGCGAGCGGCGCATCTTCTGCCGCAGCATCTGCATGTAGGTGTCGTACCCCATGCCCGGCATCTGACCGCCGGGAACCTGA
>JAUIAC010000901.1 GCA_030425545.1 bacterium
CGCGCGAGGGCACGCCGGCGCTCCAACTCGCCAGCGCGGTCGCCGTCGGATCGTCCGGCGGCGGCTGCCAGTTGTCGCCCGCGTCGCTCAAGGCGAGCGCAGGCGACAGCGAGGGAGCGCCGACGACTGCGGCGCCCAGCGCCGTGTCCACGAGCTCAATCTGGGCGCTGGCGATGGCCTTGGCAGGTCCCGTCTCGTCGAGGACCTCGATCTTCATCGCGGCCGGGGCGAGCGCGAAGCGTTCGTCAAACTGGGGCTGGCCGTCGACGATCCAGCTCCCGCTGAGCGCGTCGGACGCCAGCGTGACCCGGCGCTGCGTGGGCGGCATCCACCCGTCGGGACACACGCGCCGCGTGGTCACCGTGTGCATCGAGTCGACCTTCGGCAGGCTCGGGTTGAAGGCGAAGATCGGGTCGCGCGTCATCTCGTCGGGCGAGATCAACATGCTCAGCCGCGTCAGTCGGCGCGTGCTGCCGAGCGCCTGGTGCAGGTGCAGCAGGGGCGCCGCGAACGACGCGCGGAGCTCCGCCGCGAGCGCCGGACCGTTGACGAACTTGCTCCGAAGCGCGCTCTCAGGGACCTGCGCGCTGCCGTCCACGAGGCGGCTGTAGGCCCGCACCTTCGAGTTGAGGCTGCTGCCCGAGCTCCAGTCGAGCTCGGCCAGGTCCGCGTGGCGCTCGAACACGCTGACGGTGTCGTGGGTCACCGGAAAGCGGGTCTTGGCCAAGGTGGCGACGAGGTCGTCGCCGTCGTGCACGTCGCGGAAGGGCGCGGTGTCGAGGCGCTTGGGCTCGATGGGCGCGCCGACGTCGTGCATCGCGTCGCGGCGGAGAGCGCGCTCAAAGCCGTAGTCGGGCTGGATCTCGATGTCGCCGTAGGCCCCCGAAAACTCGGTCGCGAAGGCCCTGCCACTGGCCTCGTCGAGCGCCGCCGCGAGCACCTGCTGGTAGTTGCTGGCGCCGGCGAGGAGGTTGAGCCGCGTGGGGTTGACCACCACGTGCATGTGGTTCTTGGGCACGGCGCGACCGGGCCCCGCGATGTAGGCCACGACGTTGAGGTTGTTGGTGGCGGCGATGGAGGTGAGGCGCAGCGGCACACAGGCTTCGGCGTCCTTCATCTCGAGGACGATGGGGCGGATCTCACTGGCGCTCGCGCCCGCCGCGAGCTTGACGGCGAGGAAGACGTCGCCCTTGGCCACGTGGGCCTCGATGATCGGCACCGAGGACGCCGGCACCGCGTAGCCGTTGGTCGAGAGCCAGGTCTGCACGTCGCTGGCCTTGTCGCCTTGGATGAGGACCCAGTCGTAGGGCCCCACCTGGTCGTGGTGGACGATGTCGACGCCGAAGTCCCTGCGCTTGTCTGCCGCGCTCCGCCCCTGGGACGTGTCGCCTCCGGAGCCGGACGCCGAGAAGGTCGTGCCGTAGCCGCTGCTGAAGCTGCCACCGCCACCGCAGCCGGAGCCGACGTCCCGTGACACGGGCTGCGGATCAGAGTTGCCGGACGACGCGCCGCTCGGTCGCTCGTGGCAGTTCTCGAGGGTGCCGAGCTGGTCGACCCGGAAGCGGGGCGCCGTGGCGAGATCGAGGCGGTTGAAGATGTACGACGTGCCGACGCTGACCTTGGGCACCTTGGGCAGGGGGATGACC
>JAUIAC010000188.1 GCA_030425545.1 bacterium
TCGCTGCCTCCGAAGTGGCGCATCGGCACCAGCCCGGTCACGGGGAAGCGCGCGCGAAAGAGCTGGTGGAAGGCGCGCTGAACGCCCTTGGCGACACGCGCCGCGACGACCAACTGGCCCGTGCGCAGCGCGCCGTCCTGACGCCAGTGGAGCAGCTCGATGACCCGCAGACTGTCGAGCGCTACGGGGCAGCCGCGACGCCACGTCACGCCGGTCATGGCGCGCCGCTCGGACGGGGTCAGGACACGGACGGTGCTCTTGAAGCGCGGTTGGTAGCGGGTCACGCTGGCCGCCGCGCGGCAGGCCCCGCACGCGCCGAGTCGCTGCACCCCCGTGGCGCAGCACTGCACCGCGCCGAGGCACTCCCCGCGCGCCATGGGCGTGGCCTCGGGCGACCAGCAGCCGTCTCCGTGGCCCAAGGGGACGCGCACCCCTTCGCAGCCGGCGTCGTCCGCCAGGCACAGCGAGCGCAGTGGGTGGGGCAGGGTGCCAGCTGGGGGCGCTGCCGCCCGGTGCGAGGCCTGCGTGGCGGGCGGGGGCTGTGTCGCGGGAGGGGACGTTGCCGCGGACGCAGCGGCGGCCCAGCCCGCCCACGCGAGTCCGACAAGGGCCGCGACCCAAGGCGCCGCCCTCGGTGGACGGGCCCAGGTGGGCGAAGGGTTGGCCGTGCGATGCGTCGCTGAGCGAGCCATGACCCTCCGTCGGGGCAAGTTGGGACCGGTGAGCGCCGGAGACAGCGCCGGCGAGCCCGGGGGCACGGGGCCGCAAGCTACGGACGCCGGTCTCGACGCCGCCCGCCAACGCCGCTGGCTCGTGGTGCGCGATCATGCAGATCCTGTGCAACTTCGTCACGGCGCGGTGGCCAAGTGACGGTTCAAGGTCTGCAACAAGCTGATTTGTCTGACTTAGGCGCCGCCGCGTCGCGTCCGTCGTGGATCCGGCTGGGCTGCGCGTGTGCAGAAGCCGCGCAAATGTCGGCCGGGCTGAGGTGCACGGGCCGTGCCCGCGCGATGTATGGTCGTACGCACTCGTAGCCTGGAGCCGCCATGACCGCCTCAACTCCGCGTCGCTCGACGCTCTTTGTCCTGTGTTGCGCCCTCCTCGCGCAGGCGGCATGCGGAGACGCCGACGGCCCCGGCCACCCGCCCGCGCAGGCCGAGTCGGCTGGTGGGCCGGGTTCGCGAGGCGCGGGGCCGCGCGCCGACGTGGCCGCGACGCCCCTGCCTCCCGGCAAGATCGCGCCAGCTCGCGTGCGTCTCGACCCCCTGGACAGCCCCTTCGCCGGCCGCCCGTTGGGCGCCGAGCAGCCGCGCTCCGGCCCGCTGCGGGTGGCGTGGTTGCTGCCGCACGGGGAGCTCGACGGAGCGCTGGTGGGGGCGGTGGGCTTCGACCGTCCCATGGTGCCGATGGCCACGCAGCGCGACGACGTGTCTGTGCCCTGGCTGCGCTTTGAGCCCGCGATCGCGGTCCGCGCGCGGTGGGTCGACGCGCGGACCCTGCGCTTCGAGGCGAGGTCGCCGCTGCCGCTCGCGACGTCCTGGCGGCTGACCGTGGCTGGCGCCCGTTCGCTCGACGGGGCGACGCAGACCGAGCCAGCGCAGGTCAGCTTTCACACACGGCGGCTACGCGTCGTGGGCACCTGGCCACCCCAAGGCGCAGGCGACGTCGACCGACACCATCGGATCGCGCTGCACTTCGACCAGGGCGTGAGCGAGGCCCGTGTGCGACGTGCCCTGCGCGTGGCCGCGGCCGGCCGCGCGCTGCAAGGCCTCTCCGTGCGGGTCCCCCGCGTCGGTGAGCTCACCCGCATGCTGCGCCCCACGGGGCAGCGCTACCTCTTCGGAGCCCGGCTCGACAAGCCGCGCGCCGCGGAGCTGCGCCGCCTGGCGGGCAAGGTCGCCGTGGTCGAACTCCCGCCCCTCGAGCTGAACACGCCGGTGAAGCTCACGCTCGCCAAGGGCCTGCGCGGGCAGCAGGGGCCGCGGGGGCTCGCGCGACCCTACGCCCTCACCTACCGCGTGCACGGCGCGATGCGCTTCCTCAGCGGCGGCTGCAGCGGCTCCTGCGATCCGGACCACTGGCGTCCGGTGTCCTTTCGGGTGTCGACCCGCGTGGCGCTGCCCGCGAAGGCGGCCCGGCGTGGCCTCGTGAAGCTGGAGCCGCCCGCGAAGCGCCTGTCGATGAGCTGCTGGTCGCAGTCGTGCTCGATCGCGGCAGACTTCGCCCCCGACACCGCCTACACGCTGACGGTGTCGGGTGACCTGGCCGACCACCACGGCCAACGGCTGGGGCGACCCGCGGTGATTCGCTTTCGGACCGGACATCGACGGCCCGTGCTCAACGTCCTGACCGAAGGGTCCGTGCTGGAGCGGTCCGAGGCGCCGTGGCGCTGGGTGGTGGAGTCGCGCAACCAGCGAGATCTGCGACTCCGCATGAAGCGCCTCGACGAGAGCGCGCTGCGGGCGTGGCTCCTGAAGCCCTCGGCGCCGGCGCTCGACGACTACGACGTCGACCGACTGGTGGCGCCGGGCCGGGCCGACGTCGTGCGCCGACACGCCTTCGACCTGCAGCGTGAGCTGGGGGGCACGCCCGGCCTGGTCTACGCCGAACTCACGGCCAAGGCGCCGCCGCCAAAGGGCCGTTTCCGACCGCGCGCTCCTCGGGTGGCGCGACTGCTGCAGGTGACCGACCTCAACCTCCACCTGCGCGAGTCCAGGGCGGGCGGCCTGGCGTGGCTGACGTCGCTGTCGAGCGGTCGGGCGGTCGCCAGCGCGCGCGTCCAGGTGCTCGACGCAAAGGCAGGGCAGCGGTGGCAGGGGACCACCGACGCCAAGGGGCTGGTGCGGCTGCCCAAGCTGCCCGAGGTCGCCAAGGGGGACGTGCGGGTGGTGATCGCGAGCGCTGGCGGCGACCGCGCGATGCTGCGGCTGAACTACGCCACCCGGCTGAGAGGGTGGGCGTCGTCCGCCTCGCCCCTGCGTCACGTGCTCTTCAGCGACAAGGGGCTCTACAAGCCCGGTGACGTCGCGCACGTCAAAGGGGTGCTCCGAGTGCTGGGGCCCACCGGGCTCGCGCTGCCCAAGGGCGTCGACTCCCCCACGAAGGGCGGCGCGGCGAAGGTGCGGGTGCAGCTCCGGTCTCCGGACGGAAAGCTGGCCCTCACGCTGCAGCGCCCGGTCTCGGCGCTGGGGACCTTCCACGCCGATCTGCCGCTCCCGCGCGACGGTCGCTATGGCACGTGGGAGGCGGTGGTGACGTGGGGCGAGGGCTACGTCATGCGGCAGTCGCTGCGCGTCGCCGTCTACCGTCCAGCTCGCTTCACCGCCTCGCTTCGCACGGAGCGACGGCACGTGGTTCAGGGCGACGAGGTCACCGCGCACGTCGGCGGTCGCTGGCTCTCCGGCGGCCCGATGGCGGGCGCCAAGGCGGCGGTGCAGGTCGACACGCAGCCAGGCGACTACCGACCCGCCGGATGGAGCGGCTGGTCCTTCGGCAACGACACCTGGGAGCCCGGTCGCAAGGTGGCGACAGCGCTGCGGCACGAGGTCGCTGCCACCCTCGACCGTGACGGCAAGTGGACCGGGAAGTTCACCGCCCGCAGCGGTCACATCGACCCCGTGTCGGTGCTGGTCGAGACGACCTTGCGTGGGCCCAGCGGCCACGAGGGGCACGCGAGTCAGCGCCTGTGGCTGCACCCTGCGTCGGTCACGGCCGCTGTCCGAGCGGAGCGGAGCTTCTGGCGCGTGGACGACACGGTCACGCTGCGCGCGGCGGCCGCGGATCTCAAGGGCGTCGCCCAGCCCGGCGCACCGGTGCGGGTGCGCCTCGTGCGGCGTCAGTACAAGCGCGTCCGAGCGCGACGCCACGGCGGCACGTGGGAGTGGGAGACCGTCGCCGTCGACAGCGAGGTGGGGACGTGCGTGACGCCCACGGGCGACGCGGACAAGCGCACATGTGCCTTTGCGGTCGACAAGCCGGGCAGCTACATCGCCACAGCGACGGCCCAGGACAGCGCCGGCCGCGTCTCACGGGCTGTGACTGGGCTCTGGGTCACGGGCGCGGGCGGCGTGGCGTGGCATCCGGAGGGAGAGCGCGCGCCCTTGCTCAGCGTGGAGCGCAGCCAGTGGCGCGTGGGCGAGCAGGCGCGCCTGCTCATTCGCAACCCGTGGCCAGGGGCTTCGGCGCTGCTGACGGTCGACCGCGGCGGCGTCCGGACGACCCGAACCCTGTCGCTGCCCCACGCGTCGCATCAGGTCACCGTGCCGGTGACGGCGGATCTCCAGCCCAACTGCCATGTCAGCCTGGTGGTCTTTCGCGGGCGCCTCAAGCCAGGCGTGGGCGCGCAGCTCGACAGCGGGGGGCCCATGGTCCGCGCAGCGGCCGTCGAGCTGCGGGTGGACACGTCGTCGCACAAGCTGCACGTCACCGTGCGGCCAGATCGGAAGCGCTATCGCCCGGGGGACGAGGTGCAGCTGGCGTTCGAGGTGCGCGACGCGTCTGGCAAGCCGCGCGAGGCTGAGCTCGCGGCGCTCGTGGTCGACGAGGGCGTGCTGCAGCTCACTGGCCACACGACGCCGGACCCCATGGCCGTGCTCTACCGACCGGTTGGCCATGACGTCGTCGACCGGAGCCTGCTGAACCAGCTGGTGCGTCGCCGCGTCGGCGAAGCCAAGGGCGACCCCGGCGGCGGCGGCGACGAGGGCGGCGCCCTGGTCCGTTCGAACTTGAAGGACGTCGCCTGGTACGCGCCGGCCGTGAAGACCGACGCGACCGGCAAGGCGCTGGTGCGCTTTCGACTCCCCGACAACCTGACGACCTTCCGCGTGACCGCCGTGGCCGTGGCGGGCGTGGACGCCTTTGGTGCGGGCGTCGGCAAGCTCGAGGTCGGCAAGCCGCTGATGGTGCAGCTGCGCCCGCCGCGCATCGCGGAGCTCGGCGATCACTTCGAGCTCTCGGCGGCCGTCCGCAACGGATCGACCAAGCCTGTCGACGCCACGGTCACGGCCACGGTCAAGGGCGCCAAGCTCGCAGGCCCTGGGACACGCACCGTGCGCGTGCCAGCGGGCGAGGCTCGCGAGGTCACCTTCGACATCGTCGCCGAGTCCGTCGGCACCGTGACCTTCGCCGCCACGGCGGTTGGCGGCGGGGAGCGTGACGGCGTCGAGCGGACCCTGCGCGTGGTCGACCGAGCGCCCCGCGACGTGGTGGCCACGCACCTCGTGTCGGAGACGGACGTGGTCGAGGCTGTGCGTCGACCCAAGGCCAGCCGAGCGGACGTGGGCGGCGTCCAGGTCTCGCTGTCGAACACGGGCCTGAGCACCCTGCGCCCCGGCGTCGACGCGCTGCTCGACTACCCGTTTGGGTGCGCAGAGCAGACCGCGTCGCGGCTGATGGCGCTGGCTGAGGTGCGGCGGCTCAAGCGAACCCGCGGGCTCTTCACCGAGCGCGACGACGCCGAGCTCGCGAAGGCCGCGGAGCGCGCGGTGGCCCGTCTGCTCTCTCTCCGTGTTCGGTGGCCACGTGGGCTCTTTCGCCTGTGGCCGGGGTCCCGCAGCGGCAGTGACGTGGCGCTGAGCGCGTGGGTCTTGCGGGCCCTGAAGCACGCGCAGCAGCTGGGCATCGCCGTCCCGGATCTCGTCTTCACCGAGGGGGCCAAGGCGCTGCGTAAGTCCCTGTCGCGGCGCCCCCTTACCGACCGCGAACGCGACGCTGCGGTCGCGGCGACGCTGAGTCACCTCGGCACGCCGGACCACGGCACCCTGGCCAACCTGTGGGAGGCACGCGCCAAGCTCAGCTGGGTCGGCCAACTACACCTCGCCGACGCGCTGCTGCACAGCGGCAAGCCGACAGACCGCGAGCGGGCCGCGCAGCTCGTGGGAGGGCTCCTCGGCCAGCTCCGCGTCGAGGGCAGCTACGCCACCCTGCCAGACAGCGCTCGCAGCGGCGCGGGCCTGTGGGGCGGCGGCGCCCGTGTGACGGCCATGACCCTGCACGCGCTGGCACAGACCCACCCCACCCACGCGCTCGCTGACCGCCTCGCCCGCGGGCTCTTGCGACAGCAACGCCGGGGGCATTGGGGGAGCACGCAAGACAACGCGTGGTCGCTCCTGGGCCTGAGCGCTCACTTCGGAGCCGTGGCGCCGGCGGAGCTGGACTTCGCTGTGTTCGTGGGCAAGCGCCGGCTCGGCGACGGTCGCATCGCAGGTCGAGCGGCGGTCGACCGGCTCTTTCGACTGGACCAGGCGGCCCTCGCTGAAGACGTGTTGACCGCGGTGCAGGTCCGTCGTCAGGGCACGGGAGCGCTCTTCGTCGGCGTCCGCTACGAGGTGGTGGATCCGGTCGCGCAGGGCGTCGCCCGCAACAACGGCTTCTCCGTACGGCGTCGCGTGATCGACCTCCAGGGCGCGACAGACCGCAGGTCCTTCAAGCGGGGGGACTACGCGGTGGTGACCGTGACCGCGTGGTCCGGGGAGCGCCGGCGGCAGGTGGCCATTCGCGACCCGATCCCGGGCGGCTTCGAGGTCGTCGACTTCCAGCTGGCCGAACGACCGCGGGCCCTGCAGGCCGCGCTGCAGCGGGCCGGTGTGGGGACGAGCGTGTGGACACACCGCGAGGTCACGCCCACCGACGTCCGCTTCTTCGCGGACTCCGTGCCCGCCGGGCAGCACACGTGGCGCTACGTGGTGCGGGCCGCGACGCGCGGTTCGTGGCGCTGGCCCGGGGCCGACGTACACGAGATGTACGACCCCGAAGTGCGTGGTCGGAGCGCGAGCGCGCGCGTGGACATCGGCGGATGAGGGCGACTCCACCACAGGGCGCACGCCCGCGCGAACGTCGGCTGCCGGTCCGGTCGCTGCCGGCGCGTCTGGCCATCGGTGGGCTCGCCGTGGCCAGCGCGGTGGCGGTCGCGGTCGGCCTCTGGGCCTGGTTGGGCACGCCCGAGGTCGACCTGGAGCAGGGGTTGCGACAGCGCTACGCAGCCACGCACGTCCGAGACATGAACGGCGAGCTCCTAAGGCAGCTCCCGGGAAGGCTCGCGAGCCGGGGTCAGCCGGTCGCGTTGGCGGACATCAGCGGGCGCATGGTCACGGCCACGGTCTACGCCGAAGATCAGGGCTTCTGGCGGCACCCGGGGGTCGACGTGCGCGCCGTCGCGCGTGCGGCCTTCGGCAACGCGACCGCCCGACGCGTGGTCTCCGGTGCGTCGACGCTGACCATGCAGCTGGCCCGCATGGCGCGACCCCGACGGCGTACCTGGCGGGCCAAGATCGCCGAACTCGTGACGGCGCTGCGGTTCGAGCGTCGCTACACCAAAGCGCGGCTGCTGCAGCTTTATCTCAACCACGCCCCCTACGGCGGCCTGGTCCGTGGGGTGGAGCAGGCGTCTCGCACCTGGCTGGGCAAGTCGGCGCGACGCCTGAGCTGGGCCGAGGCGGCCTGGTTGGCCGTCATCCCCCGGTCGCCCACCCGCCTGAACCCGGGGCGTCACCCGCGCGCAGCGTTGGCGGCGCAGCGACGCCTGCTCCGGCGGCTGCATCGCGCTGGCGAGATCGACGCGGACACCCTCGCGGTGGCGCTCGCGCAGCCCGTGCGGGTCCGAGCCGCCGCCTCGCCCTTTGACGCGCCGCACCTGACTCGCTGGCTCGCCGGCGCCGCGCGGCAGCCGCAGACGCTTCACACCACGCTGAGCGCGCCGCTGCAGCGCGACGTCGCGTCGCTCGCGCGCGTCCACGCTCGGCGCGCTCGGAAGCACGGGGTCGCCCATGTCGCGGTGGTGGTGCTGGACACAGCCACCGGAGCCGTGCGCGCCATGGTCGGCTCCAACGCCTGGGACGGGAGCGCCGGGCAGGTCAACGGCGCCCTCGCGCTGCGGCAGCCCGGGTCGACCCTCAAGCCCTTCGTCTACGCCGCGGCCTTCGGCAGGGGGCGCAGCCCGGCAGACGTGAGCTACGACATCGAACGACACTTCGTCACCGAACACGGCGACTGGCGGCCTGACAACTATGGACGTCGCTTTCACGGCCCGGTGCGGGACCGCATCGCGCTCGCGTCCTCGCTGAACATCCCCGCCGTGACCACGCTGGAGCGCGTTGGGCCAGCGTCCGTCCAAGACCTGCTGACGCGGCTGGGATTTCGCCGGTTGCGCGAACGTCCGGAGCACTACGGGCTGGGGCTCGCTCTGGGCGATGCCGAGGTCACGCTGCTCGAGCTGGCGGGCGCCTACCGTGCCCTGGTGGCCGGTGGGCGGGCTCGTCGCCCCTACGCGCTGCGGTCGGTGCGGGTCGGCGCGGGCTCCGATGTGCCCGTGCCCCGGCCGCCCGAGCGCGCGGTCCTGCGGCCGGCGGTCGCCTGGCTGGTGGCCGACGTGCTCCGGGACGCGCGCGCGCGACGGCTCGGCTTTGGTGCCGGAGGACCGCTCGACGGTCCCTGGAACGCGGCCTGCAAGACCGGGACAAGCAAGGGCTATCGCGACAACTGGACGGTGTGCGCGACCTCGGAGCACGTGGTCGCTGTCTGGGCCGGAGACTTCACCGGTCGCCCGCTGCGAGACGGCGCCTCGGGTGTGACCGGCGCTGCGCCCTTGGCCCACGACGTGCTGGCGCGGCTCTACGGCGCCCGCGTGCCCTCCGTCGCGAGCCACCCGCCGGAGCTGGTGCGAAGCGAGGTGTGCGCGTTGAGCGGAGCGCGGCCGGGGCCGCACTGCCCGCACCGCGCGTCCGACTGGACCTGGCGCGATCAGCCGCCACGTGCCGCGTGCGCCTGGCATCGCAGCGCGGGCGCGCCTCCGACGCTGCCGGACGAGCTCGCAGGTTGGTCGCCGGACGTGCAGGGGGGCGACGGGCTTCGCAACGGGGCGCGGCGCACCGGCCCACGGGTGATGAAGCCGCGCCCGGGCGCCGTCTACCGCGTCGACGCGGGCTCGCCCGTCGACGACCAGGGGATCCCGGTCGTGGTCTACGGGCCGCGTCACCGGCGTTTCGAGCTGTGGGTCGACGGTGTCCGGGTGCAGACCGTGCGCGGAGGGGAGCCGTGGCCCCTGCCGCCGACACCCGGCGATCATGTGCTGCGGGTGGTTGAGGTGGGCGGTCCACCTGGCGCGGCGACGACCCTGTCCTTCTCGGTGGAAGGCGCGACGCAGGCCGACGCCTCCGAGAGAACGCGGACGGCGGGGTGACGCGATCGGGCGCTCGTGCCGGCGCTTCAATCGGCGCCTGTTCAGACTTGGTCAACCGAAATCGAACGAAAGCAAGGGGTCGTCAGGAGTCTAGCGACCTGTCCTCAAGGGCTCGCGTGCCACCGAGAGCAGATAGCGCGCCACGCGGTCGTTCGGGTCCGTACCCAGCACCTCGGTCAGCAGAGCGTGGGCGCCTTGAAGGTCGCGGTTGTGAAGCAGCTGCACCGCCTCTTCGAAGTGCGCCCGCGTCTGCAGTCGCAGCGCGATCACGGGCTCGGGCTCCACCGCGAAGAGGTCGTAGATGGGCGTGCTCTGCTTGCGACCTCGCAACACCACCTGCCCGACAAAACGGTGCGGGAAGGCGTCTGGGTTCGACACCAGCTCCATCACCTCGCCGCTGACGATGGCGCGTGCCCCCCACTTCTTCGTCATGGCCTCGAGACGCGAGGCCGTGTTGACCGTGTCGCTGATCGCCGTCGCGTCCAAGCGGCGGGCCTCACCGATGGTGCCCAGCGCGACCTTGCCCCAGTGCAGCGCAGCGCCGATGTCCATGGTCGGCCTCCCGTGCGCGAGGTTCGACAGGTTGTAGGCGGTCAACTCCCGATAGAGGGACACGATCGCCTGCAGGGCCTCGCCGGGGGAGGTGGGAAAGAGGGCGAGCGCCGCGTCGCCGATGTACTTGTCGATGAAGCCACCGTTCGAGCGGATCACGGGGCCGGCGCGCTCCAGGTAGCCGTTCAGATAGCTGAAGATCTCCATGGGCAGCATCGACTCGCTGATGGTCGTGAAGCTGCGCACGTCCGAGAAGAGCACGCCCATGGACCGCTCCACCGCGTCGCCCAGGGAGACCTCGGTCAGGTCGCTCTTGCCCACGAGCTGAACGAACTCGCTCGGCACGAAGCGAGCCATGGACTGCCGGACCCGCTCCTGCCGCTCGTAGAAGAGGGCGTTCTCGATGGAGATGGCCGCCTGCGCTGCGAGGATGTCCAGCATCTGGCAGCGGTCCTCGGTGAAGGCGTCCGGCGCGAGGTTGTTCTCCAGGTAGAGCACGCCGATGAGCTTGCCCTTGTCGATGACCGGGGTGCACAGCACGGAGCGAACACCGCGCTCCACCACGTCGGCGTCGCGACCGAAGCGCTCGCTCCCCAGCGCGTCGCTCAGCACCACGCGCCGCAAGGCGCGCTCGACCAGGCGCACGATGGGCTGGCACAGCTCTGCGTCGTCGAGCGAGGCGTTGGCCATCAGCTGGGTCGCGCCGCCGCTGCTCTCCATCGCGGCGTCGATGCCCAGCTGGTCGCCACGTCGGAGCAGCAGGAAGCCGCGCTCGGCGCCCGCGGTCTCCATCACGGTGCGCATCAGCGTGGCGAGGAGGTCCTCCAGGATCAGCTC
>JAUIAC010000189.1 GCA_030425545.1 bacterium
ACGCCGAGCAGTCGCTGCGCGTGACGCTGGATCGCTTCTCGGCCCGGTTCGCGGGCGTCGAGCGACGCCTGGCCGCCCACAGCGGGCCAGCGCCCGACGAGGCGACGTTGGAGCGTTGGTGGCAGGACGCCAAGCGCGCGCTGGCCGCCGAAGGCACCGGTGCGGCAAGCTGACCGAGAGCTGTGAGCTGAGACGCCGCGCTGGCAGGCTGAGACTGCGAGCGCACGACGCGAACCCCGCCCGCGCCCCAGGGGCGAGGCAGGCCCGCCTGGATTCCGCAGGAGAACCGACCCATGGCTGACGCGCCAACGCCCGCAGAGGGCGCCGCTCCAGACGACGCGGCGGGAGACGCCGCGCCGGCCCTCGACCGCTCGTCGTTCGTGCACCTGCACGTGCACACGCAGTACTCCATCGCCGACGCGACGACGCGCGTGGACGAGCTGGCCGCGCGCTGCAAGGCGCTCGGCATGCCCGCGGTGGCGATCACCGATCACGACAACCTTTACGGCGCGGTGCACTTCCACCACGCGTGCACCAAGGCGGGGGTGAAGCCGATCTACGGCGCGGCGCTGAACATCGCCGCGCGGCCCATGGGCGAGCACGTCCTGCGCAGCCACCAGATCAACGTCCTGGCGATGAACGACGTCGGCTACAAGAACCTGCTCTACCTCATCAGCCGCGCGCACCTCGAGGCGCCGGACGGCGCCACGCCGCGGATCGATCACGCCCGGCTCGCGGCCTACAACGAGGGGCTGATCTGCCTCACCGGCAACCTCTCCGGCGAGGTCGCCAACGCCCTGCTCCGCGGTCAGCGACGGGAGGCCGAGCGCCACCTGCGGCGCTACGCCGACGTCTTCGGCGACCGGCTCTACCTCGAGTGTCAGCTGACCTCGCTGAAGGAGCACAGAGACCTGCTGCCGAAGCTCCTGGCCCTTGGAGAGAGCGTCGGCGTGCCCTGCGTCGCGACCAACGACGTGCACTACCTGGAGCAGAGCCAGGCCCGCGCCCACGAGGTGCTGATGTGCATTGGCCTACAGATCCAGGCCCGCCCCGACCCGAGCTGGCTGCCCACGTCGGACTACTACCTCGCCAGCCCCGACGAGATGCGGGCGCGCTTCGCCGGCCACGAGGAGCTCTGCGCGCGCACGGTCGAGATCGCCGAGCGGTGCAACGTCACGCTCTCGCTCGGCAAGTACTACCTGCCCCAGTTTCCCATCCCGGAGGGCATGACCACCGAGACCTTCTTCGAGAAGATCAGCCGCGACGGCCTCGAGGAGCGCTTCGCCGAGTTCCGCGCCAAGGGGCTCGAGTTCGACGAGCAGCCCTACAAGGACCGCCTCGAGGTCGAGATCGGCGTCATCGAGCACATGGGCTTCCCGGGCTACTTCCTCATCGTGTGGGACTTCATCCGCTGGGCCAAGGCGAACGGCATCCCCGTGGGCCCGGGGCGCGGCTCCGGCGCGGGCTCGATCGTCGCCTACAGCCTGCGCATCACCGACCTCGACCCGCTGCCCTACAACCTGCTCTTCGAGCGCTTTCTCAACCCAGAGCGCGTGTCGATGCCCGACTTCGACATCGACTTCTGCGTGCAGCGACGCGGCGAGGTGATCCAGTACGTCTCGGACAAATACGGCAAGTCGCAGGTGGGGCAGATCGTCACCTTCGGCACGCTCAAGGCCAAGGGCGCCGTGCGCGACTGTGGCCGGGTGTTGGGGGTCGAGCTGGCGACCACCAACGCGGTGGCCAAGCTGGTGCCGGATCAGGCGAAGAACCTGGCCAACGCCCTGGAGCTCGAGCCGCGGCTGCGCGAGTACGCCGAGCAGGATCCGGAGGTTCGCCTGCTGCTCGAGACCGCCGAGCAGCTCGAGGGGGCCGTGCGCCAGACCGGCATGCACGCGGCCGGCGTGGTCATCTCGGAGAAGCCGCTGTGGGAGCACGTGCCCATCGCCCGCGGCATCAACGGCGAGAACATCGCCATGTTCGCCAAGGAGGAGGTCGAAGAGGCCGGCCTGGTCAAGTTCGACTTCCTCGGGCTGAAGAACCTGACGATGATCCGCTTCGCCGTGGACCTCATCAACGAAGGTCGACAGAAGCGCGCCGCGCCGGGGGAGACCCCAGACGTCTTCGACATCGACGCGATCCGGCTCGACTCCCCCGAGGCCTTCGCCGTGATGTGCCGGGGCGACACCGCAGGCATCTTCCAGATGGAGTCGAGCGGCTTCACCGAGATGATCATGCGCATGAAGCCCTCGGAGTTCGAGGACATCATCGCCGCCGGCGCGCTCTACCGCCCGGGCCCCATGGGGCTCGGCATGCACGACAACTACATCGACCGAAAGCACGGCCGCGAGGAGGTCAAGGTCGACCACCCGCTGCTCGAGCCGATCCTGCGAGAGACCTACGGCGTCATGGTCTACCAGGAGCAGGTGATGCAGGTGGCGCGCGAGATGGCGGGCTACTCCCTGGGCGGCGCGGACCTGCTGCGGCGCGCCATGGGCAAGAAGAAAGAGAAGGAGATGGTCAAGCACCGCAAGCTCTTCGCCGAGGGCGCGGCCAAGCACGACGTCTCCCCCGAGATCGCCGACCGGGTCTTCGACCAGATGGCGGCCTTCGCCAGCTACGGCTTCAACAAGTCCCACGCCGCCGCCTACGGTCTGGTCACCTACCAGACCGCCTACCTCAAGGCCCACTTCACCACCGAGTTCTACGCCGCGCTGCTGACCGCGGACAAAGACAACACCGACAAGGTGGTCCAGTACATCCAGGACGCGCGGCGCCTGAAGCAGAAGGTGCTGCCGCCGGACATCAACCAGAGCAAGCTCACCTTCTCGGTCGACGCGGGCAACATCCGCTTCGGCCTGGGCGCCGTGCGCAACGTGGGCGAGGGCGCGATCGAGGCGATCCTCGGCGCCCGGGAAGACGGCCCCTTCGAGAACCTCTTCGACCTGTGTCGCCGCGTGGACATGAAGAAGGTCAACCGCCGCGTGGTGGAGGCGCTGGTCAAGTGCGGCGCCCTCGACGGCTTCGGCGAGAAGCGCGAGACGCTGTGGGCCAACATCCCGAAGGCGATCCAGCGCTCGCAAGACGAGCAGAAGGAGCGGGACACCGGGCAGGGCTCGCTCTTCGGCGCCATCGGCGGGGGTAAGGCCGGCATTGAGGTGGAGGACGCCTATCTCCCCTCGCCCGAGACGTGGACCCTGCGTCAGACCCTCGAGCAGGAGAAGGAGGTCCTCGGCTTCTACGTCACCGGTCACCCGCTCGACCGCTACAAAACCAAGCTCTACCGGCTCTCGTGCCGCTCGCTGGCCACGGCGCGCAACCCCAGCATCATCCAGCGCAGCGAGCGTCGGCGCGCGACGGTGCCGGTCGCGGTGATGGTGGTGACCTACCGCGAGATCATCACCCGGCGCGGCTCCCGCATGGCCTTTGTGACTCTGGAGGACCTCTCCGGCCAGCAGGAGGTGCTCTGCTTCGCCCGGACGCTGGAGCAATACGCGGCCGTGCTGCAGACCGGCGAGCCGCTGCTCGTGACCCTCTCCGCCAAGCCAGACCGCGACGACGAGACCCAGATCAGCCTCAGCATCGACGCCGCCGAGCTGCTCGACGAGGCGGTCGGGCGTCTGACCGCGCACCTGCGGGTCCGGCTCACCCCGGAGCAGTGCCGCGGCCAAACCCTGGCCGACCTGCACCGGCTGCTCACCGAGGCCGAGGCGTGGGCCCGCGCGCAGCTCGACGCCAAGCGGCGCGGTGTGCCGCCGCCGAACACCCCGGAGCCGACGCTGGTGCCGGTGGCGCAAGAGAGCGAGGCGACCGCGGACGAGGGCCCGACCCACGTGCAGGGCTCGGTGTTCGATCTGGACGCCGCTCGCAAGGCGCGGGACGCGGCCACCACGACAGACGCGGAGCCCAGCGAGCCGACCACCATCGGGCCGGCCCACATCCCGGACTCCGTGGTCCGTCAGGAGGCTGCAGCGGAGGAGGCGGTGCGGCCCAACCAGGCCCCAGAGGACGAGGGGCGCAAGATCACCATGGCGCCGGTGCGCCTCCACGTGCGCGTCCCGGGCGTCGGCATGGCGATGATCTCGACCGAAGAGCGCCTGTCGGTGGCGCCCACCGCCCACCTCATCGGCGAGCTCGAGCGGCTGCTCGGCCGAGGCACGGTCGCGCTGGGCTAGCTATGGCGCTGGGTTCGCGATGGCGCTGGGTTGGCTAGAGCGAGTTGTTGTACACGCGCCACGCGCCACCCTCACGCTTCAACGTGATGGGGGCCGGGTTGTCGCGGTGACGACTGTGGAAGAAGATCTTCACCCGGTTGCTCTTGGCGCTCAGCTTCGCCGGCACCTGCCGCGTCACCCGCAGGCCGAAGGTCTTGCCCTGCGCGACATAGCTCGCCGCGTACTTGCGAAAGTGCGCCCACTGGTAGCGGCGCAGATGGGTGAGCGCGTTGCCGTTGTGGCGGTTGATCTCGACGTTGTGCGGCACGTAGCAGTTGAAGCCGCTCGACTCGTCGAAGTCCAACACACAGTGGAACACCTGACGGACCGTCCACAGGGGCGAGCCGCTGTCGAACTTGGTCACCAGCGTGCCCCGCTTCTTGGGGTTCGCCCGCGCCTTGGACTTGCCGGCGCGCTTGGGGCGCTTACGGACCTTGACCCGCGGCGACGCGTCGGAGGCCAACACCGGCGAGGCCACGGCCGTCGCCAGGCCCAGCGCGAGCAGCGTGGACAGCCACCGTGGGTGAGAGATACGGGACGTAGTGTGGCGCATGGCGGTCTCCAAGTTGTGGCGTAGCGTACATGCGGCACGCGACCCGAACAACGCGTCGGCCTTCGGGTGCATGCGCGCTCCGCCAGTCTGATACGCTCGACAGCACACCCTGATTCACCCCGAGCGAGCGCGTCCGGGGAGCGATGGAGGTCGTCGTGGCGGATGTCCAGACCCAGACGTTGATCGAGCCGGCGAGACAGCGAGACCAGCAGGCCGTCGTGGCGCTCTTCGCCGAGGATCTCAAGGGGCTGCGGCTGCCCGTGGACCTGGTCGCGCTCACGTCGGTCTTCGACCGGATGATGGAGGACCCGCGCGCGGTGGTCTTGGTGTGCCGCGAGTCGGCCGAGGCGCCCGCCCTCGGGGTGCTCGTGGCCAGCCGCATGCTCAGCGTCAAGCACGCCGGGCGCTCGCTGTGGATCGAGGAGCTCTACGTCGGCCAGGAGGCGCGGCAGCGGGGCTACGGTCGCGCCCTGGTCGAGGGCCTGATCGAGCTCGCCGAGTCGAGCGACATCCGAGGCATCGACCTGGAGGCCTACCACGGCAACGACGCTGCTGCGCTGCTCTACCGCAGCGTCGGCTTCCGTCGGCTGGGGCGCGAGCGCTTCACCTATCACTTCGACTGGGAGAACGACCGCGATGACTGACACCGGCGAGCGCAGCAAGCGAGCAGCCTTCGAGGAGCTGCTGAACGACGGCGTGACCGCGCTGCACTTCGACCCGCGCCCGGCCACCGTGCGTGTCCCCAAGCACCTCAAGGCGCGGCCCTGGCTGGTGCTGAACTACTCGTACCGGTACCGGCTCGAGGACTTCACGATCGACGACGAGGGCGTGTTCGCCAGCCTGTCGTTCGGCGGGCGCCCCTTTCCCTGCTACGTGCCGTGGGACGTGGTGTTCGCGGTGGCGGAGGACGCCGGCGACCGGATGCACCTGTGGCAGGCCGACATGCCGCTGGAGGCGCTGACAGAGAGCGCCCGTCGGCAGCAGCCGCCGCCACAACCCGCGCTGCGTGCCGTCCCCCAGCCCGACGCGGCCGCCGGCGACGCCACGCGCCAGCCCGCCACCGAGCCGCAGGGCGCGACGGTCCCGGCCCTGGCAGAGGCCTCGAGCCCGAGACCGAGCGCCCGGCCGAGCCCTGCGCCCGCCGCCGCGCGTCGGAGCGCACCCGCGCGCCCGCGCAGCCCGTTTCGGGTCATCGAAGGCGGCCTGTCGACGAGCGATGCGACGGCAGAGCAGCCGCCCCCCGGCGGCGACGGAACGGCCGCGCCCTCCGGGGACCTCGGCGACGACGGTCGCCCGCCAGACGGCGACGGACCGCCCTCGCCGCGACCGGCCGGGCACCTCCATCGGGTGAAGTAGGTGGCGCGCTCCGGGCTCGCTGACGCCCCTGTGGCGTGCGAGTTGCGCATCGGGTAGAACCCCGGCGCCTCGGTTGGCAACAGAGTGTCAGTCGATGGTCTCGGGTCGCGAACGCGACGCTGGGTAGGGGGCAGTTGGGGTGCGCAGCTTCTTGGTCGCTTTTTTGCTCGCGTTCGGCGCGTCGTCTCTGGCGACGCCGCTGGTTTTGCATGCGGCGCGGCGACTTCAGCTCTTCGACAAGCCCGACGGCGTCCGCAAGATCCACACGTCGATGACCCCGCGCCTCGGCGGCATCGCGATCGCGTTCGGCTTCATCCTCCCCATCATCGGCCTGCTCTTCTACGGCAACTCGTTCTCCATGGAGCTGTCGCGCGACCCGCTGCGCCTGACGGCCTTCCTCGGTGGCGCCGCCGCGATCCTCCTCCTTGGGCTGGTCGACGACACCCGAGGCGTGGGCGCGTGGGGCAAGCTCACCGTGCAGAGCGGCGTCGGCGTGGCGCTGTGGTACGGGGGCCTGAGCTTCGACGACATGACCCTCTTCGGGGTGCACTTCGAGTTCGGCGCGTTGAGCCTGCCGGTGACGGTGATCTGGGTCGCCGGGATCATCAACGCCATGAACCTCATCGACGGCCTCGACGGGCTCGCGGCCGGGGTGGCCTTCTTCGCCAGCCTCTCACTCTTCACGATCTCGTTGATGAACAACGACCTCATGCTGGCGCTCTTCGCTGCGGCGATCGCGGGCAGCGTCCTGGGCTTCCTGCTCTACAACTTCAACCCCGCGCTCATCTTCATGGGGGACTCGGGGAGCATGACCATCGGCTACCTCTTCGCCGCGTGCGCGCTGTGGAGCGCCAGCAAGCGATCGACCGCCATCAGCCTGGCGCTCCCCATCCTGGCGCTGGGCCTGCCCATCTTCGACACGCTCTTCGCCTTCGCGCGGCGCGCGGTGGCGGGGCGCTCCCCCTTCGAGTCGGATCGCGGGCACATCCACCATCGGCTGGTCGACGCCGGCATGAGCCATCGACAGGCGGTGCTGCTGCTCTACCTGCTGTGCTGCACGCTCACAGGCGCGACCATCCTGGTGCGGGCGGACGGCGACCTGTCCTATGGCATCGGCGTGCTCAGCCTCACGCTGGCGGTGGTGGTGGCGCTGCGGACCCTGCGGACCCAGCTCGGCCCCCACGCCAAGCGCAATCAGCCTCCGCTCGCGCCGCAGCCTGAGCCGCCTGCCGCCAAGCCGGTCGCTCCGCCAGCGTCGGACGCGCCGCCAGCGGCCCACGGCGCCAGCTCACGCACCACGTCCTAGATCCCCCACGCTCCTCGCCTGCAGGCTCAAGCCCGCGGGTGCGCGTCGTCGTAGATGGCTCGGAGCCGCTCGCGGTGCACGTGGGTGTAGATCTGCGTGGTGCCGATGTCGGCGTGACCCAACATGGCCTGCACCGCCCGGAGATCCGCGCCGCCAGCGAGCAGGTGCGTGGCGAAGGAGTGTCGCAGCCGGTGCGGTGAGATCGGCTTGTCGATGCCCGCGAGCTCGGCGTAGCGCTTGATCAGCTTCCAGAAGCCCTGCCGCGTCATCGGTCGGCCCTGGCCGGTGATGAAGAGCGGCGCCGCGTGGCCGCCTCTGCGCCCGCGAGCCACCGCGCTCCGCGCGATGAAGGGACGCCCGTCGGCGAGATAGACCAGCAGGCTGGCGCGAGCCTGCTCGCCGATGGGCACGAGCCGCTCCTTGCGTCCCTTGCCCATGCAGGTCACCAACCCGCGGTCGAAGTCGACGTCGCCGATGCGCAGCGACACCAGCTCCGACACGCGCAGCCCGGTCGCGTAGAGGGTCTCGAGCATCGCCGCGTCGCGCAGGCCGCGTGCGGTGGACACGTCGGGCGCCGCGAGCAGGCTCGCGACCTCGTCCGGCGAGAGCACCTCCGGGAGGGACCGCGGGTTGCGTGGCATGTCCAGCAGCGCCGCGGGGCTCTCGTCGAGCAGCCCCTCTTCCACCAGGTAGCGCGAGAAGGTCCGCAGCGTGGACATGTGGCGGGCGACGCTGCGGTCGTGGAGCCCGGCGTCGCGCAGGTCGACGAGGTAAGCGGTCAACGTGTCGCGGTCGACGCGGTCGGGGGTCGAGACGCGGAGCGTCGTGTGGGCGAAGCGCTCGAAGCGGCGGAGGTCGCGCCCGTAGGCCGTGCACGTGTTCTGCGACAGGTTGCGCTCGAGGCGCAGGTGCCGGAGGAATCGTTCGACGGTCTCGGCGAGAGGCGACGGGATGTGTTGGGCGGGTCTCGACATGGCAGGCCCGATCTTGTGGAGAGGGGCCTTTGGGTCAAACTTTTTTTCGTTTCATTGAGTTCGGAGGTTTTCTTGACACTCAATGGGCGCCGTGGCCGCCCCGTCAATCCGAGCCGTTGGCCGCGTCGCGGAGCTCGTAGAGCAGGTCGAGGGCCTGACGGGGGGAGAGCGCGTCCGGGTCCAGCTCCTGGAGGCGAGCGACCACCGCGGCCTCGTGGGGGCGCGCTGGCGGGCTCGCCGCCTCGGGCCGTTGCGTGGACGGCGACGACGGCGACCGTTCCCTGCCGGCGTCCTGGCGCGCTGGGCGGCTGACGGGCGCCGCGTCGAAGAAGCTCAGCTGTCGCCCCTGGGGCTGGGCGCCGCGCTCGAGGTCGGCGAGCAGGGTCCGCGCGCGCTGGGTCACCTTGGTGGGGATCCCGGCCAGCCGCGCGACGGTGATGCCGTGGGAGCGGTTGGTGGGCCCAGGCTGCAGCGCGTGGACGAAGACGATGTCGTCGCCGTGTTCGCGCACCGCCACGTGCGCGTTCTGGAGGTGCTCCAGGGTGCGCTCGAGGCCGGTGAGCTCGTGGTAGTGGGTGGCAAAAAGGCAGAGCGCGCCGGCGTCGTCGTGCAGCGTCTCCACCACGGCCTGGGCGATGGCGAGCCCGTCCCACGTCGACGTCCCCCGGCCGATCTCGTCCAAGAGCACCAGCGTGTTGGGCCCAGCCACGCGCAAGATGCCGGCGGTCTCGCGCATCTCGACCATGAAGGTCGACGCGCCCTCGGAGATGTCGTCGGACGCGCCGATGCGGGTCATGACCCCGTCGAACACCGCCAGCTCAGCGTGCTCGGCCGGGACGAAGCCGCCCGCCTGCGCCAGGATCGCGGCCAGGGCCACCTGCCGCATGAGCGTCGACTTGCCCGCCATGTTCGGGCCGGTCAGCAGCAGCACCCGCGCGCCGTCGCCGCCGAGCGAGAGGTCGTTGGGCACGAAGCCGCTGCGGGCCTGCTCCACCACGGGGTGGCGACAGCCGCGGAGCACCACGCGCGCCGGTTCGCCGCTCGGGAGCAGCGCTGGCCGGCAGTAGCCGCGCTCGGCCGCCAGCGCAGCGAAGCCCGCGTGCACGTCCAGCTCGGCCAGCGCCCCCGCGATGCGGCGGAGCGTCGCCGAGCGCTCGGCGAAACGGACCACCAGCGCGTCGTAGAGCGTGCGTTCACGGCTCGCGCGGCTCTCTTCGGCGCGCTGGAGCCGCTGCTCGAAGTCCTGCAGCTCCACCGTGGTGTAGCGCTCGACGTGCTTGAGGGTCTGCACCCGGCGGTAGTCGTCGGGCATCAGGTGGCTCTTGCTGCGCGGCACCTCGATGCCCCAGCCGGCGACGCGGTTGTACTTCACCTTGGCGGTGGCGATGCCCAGGCTCTCCCGCTGCGCGTCCTGGAAGCGCTGCACCCAGGCGCCGCTGTGCTCGCAGAGCTCCACCAGCTCGTCCAGCTCCTGGCAGTGGCCGCGGCGGATCACGTGGCCCTCGCCCACCTGGTTGCGTGGCTCGTCTGCAAGCGCCTCGGTCAGCTCGTCGGCGATGGGGTCGCCGTCTGCCAGCAGCTCGGCGAGCGCGGCCAAGCGGGGCGTGGCGCCGGCCAGCGGCGCGAGCAGCGCGCGCAGGGTGGGCAGGAGCTGCAGCGTGGTCCGCGCCGCGCTGAGCTCCCGGGGGGTCACCATCATCGCGGCCGCGCGGCCGACGGTGCGGGCCAGATCGCTGGCCTGGGCCAGGGTCGCGCGCACGTCTGCGCCCTCGTGGACCAGCAGCGCCTCCACCGCCGCGTGTCGCTCGAGCAGCGCGCGTCGGTCGGCGAGGGGCGCCAGGAGCAGGGCGCGCAGCGCGCGTGCGCCGGCGGCGGTGACGGTGCGATCCACCGCGGCCAGCAAGGCTCCGTCACGGCGCCCGTGGCGCGCCGTTCGAATCAGCTCCAGGTGGGTCACCGCCTCTCGGTCCAGCCGCAGGTGCGCCACGGTGGCGAGGGGCGCCGGCTCGCCCAGGAGGCCGAGGCTCGTCGGCCGCACCTCCGCCAGGTACTCCCGCAGGTAGGCCGCGGCGTAGGCCTCGGGCCCCTGCTTGCGGCTGCGCGCGACGTCCTTGGGGATGTCCCGCAGGGTCCACAGGGCCTCTCGCGCGCCCTGGACCC
>JAUIAC010000902.1 GCA_030425545.1 bacterium
GGCGGCAAGCCGGGCTGCCCCTGCACCGAGGACAGCGCCTGCGACAGCGGCGCGTGCGTGTGGGATCGCTTCGGCAAGCAGGTGTGCGGCAAGCCCTGCACCGACGACAGCGGCTGCGCCAAGGGCGAGGTCTGCGACGACGCCAAGAAGGTGTGCGTAGACCCCGAGATCGCGGCCTGTGCCCCCTGTACCGCCAACAGCGACTGCCAGGTGCCCGGCGCCGCGGACGCCGCGTGCGTGGACGCGGGCGGCGCCGGCGCCTACTGCGGCGTGGCGTGCAAGGAGACCGCTGACTGCCCCGGCGGCGATGTGTGCAAGGACGTGCAGGACATCGCCGGCGGCGCCACCAAGCAGTGCGTGCCAGCGGACGACAAGCCCTGCGGCTGCTCGGCCTGGGCGATCGCCACCGGCGCCAAGACCGCGTGCAACAACGGCCCGGCCTGCGTCGGCGAGCGCCAGTGCCTGGCCGACGGCGCCACGGGCGCGCCCAAGGGCGGCGGGCTGACCGCGTGCTCGGCGCCCGCGGCGGTGACCGAGACCTGCGACGGCCAGGACAACGACTGCGACGGCGAGACCGACGAGGTGGGCAGCTGCGACGACGGCGACACCTGCACGGCGGACGCCTGCACGGGCGGCAAGTGCGTCTACACCAAGTCGGCGGACGGCAGCGCCTGCGACGACGGCAGCGCCTGCACCGTGGGCGACCAGTGCACCGACGGCACCTGCGGCGGCACCGTGGCGCCCTGCGACGACGGCAACCCCTGCACCACCGACGCCTGCGACCAGGCCCAGGGCGTCTGCGCCTTCACCCCGCTGGCCGACGGCTCCGGCTGCGACGACGGCAACCCCTGCACCGCCAAGGGCAGCTGCAGCCAGGGCGCGTGCGACGCCAAGGCGCTGAAGAACGGCACCACCTGCGACGACGGCAACGTGTGCTCGGTGGGCGACAGCTGTCAGGACGGCCAGTGCGCCGCCAAGCTGCTGCCCGCGGGCACCCAGTGCAACGACGGCGACCCCTGCTCGCTGGCCGACACCTGCGGCGCGGCGGCCACCGGTGGCGGCTGCGGCGGCAAGCCCGTGGACTGCGACGACGGCAACCCCTGCACCACCGACGGCTGCGACAGCAAGGCCGGCAAGTGCACCCACGTGACCTTGGCGGACGGCGCGGCCTGCGTGGACGGCAACCCCTGCACCGGCGCGGGCACCTGCAAGAGCGGCACCTGCGACGCGCCCCAGGTGGCCAACGGCAGCAAGTGCGACGACGACAACAGCTGCACCACCGACGAGGTGTGCACCGACGGCAGCTGCAGCTTCAAGAACGTCGCCGACGGGACCGGCTGCGACGACGGCCTGCCCTGCGTCGGCAAGGGCTCGTGCTTCGGCGGGGTGTGCAAGGCCCTGGCGCTGGTCGACGGCACGCCCTGCGACGACGGCGACGCCTGCACGCAGCCGGGGGCCTGCAAGGCGGCGCAGTGCGACGCGGCGCCGCTGGTCTGCGACGACGGCAACCCCTGCACGGTGGACAGCTGCGACACCCAGGGCGGCAAGTGCGTGTTCACCGCCGCGGCCACGGGCGCCAAGTGCGACGACGGCAACGCGTGTACGGGCCAGGGCGCCTGTGACGGCGGCGCGTGCAAGGCGCCC
>JAUIAC010000190.1 GCA_030425545.1 bacterium
GCGGAGGGTGCGCGTGATCCACAGGTGCTCGTCGAGCACCGACTCGAGGTTGCCCGCCAGGATCGCCGCCTGGATGTGGTCACGATAGCCGCCGCTCCTTGGCACGATGCGGCGCAGCGAGGCGCTCATCCAGGGGTTGTTCAGGTAACTGCGTAACCCCGCCCAGCTGGTCTTGACCGCGCGGCGCAGCCCCGCCTGCTCGAGGGACAAGTCGTGCCTGCGCAGGCTCCGCCCTAGCACGACGCCAGCCCCGCCGAGCGCGGCCTCCACCAGGCTGTCGAGCTCCGCAGGCTGGAGCCGCCGCAGCGGGTCGGGCGTCGCTGCGCCCCACTCTGCGACCGCGTTCTCCATGCTCTTGTCGCCAGCGGCCTCGGTCTTGCGCAGCTCCTTCGCCAGCTCGGTCCAGGCTTCTGAGCTGGCGTCCCAACATCCCGCCGCTCGCTCGAGTGCAACGAGCAGCTCGGGGAGGTGACGGGGCATGCCCACGCCCTTCGCCACGGAGATGCCAAGCCCACGAAGCCTGGCGAGGAGACGGACGTGCGCCTCGCGTCGCAGTTCCTGATGCGAGGACCCGTCGAGCGCAGCCGGGTCCAGGAAGTCGACCAACACCGGCGAGGGATGGAAGAAGGCCAGGTTCTCGCGCGACGGACCCAGGAGCACCTTCTCGCTCACCTTGTCGTAGGCGGTGCCGCCACCGCCCAGGAGCAGCCGCTCCATGTCGTACGACAGCAGCGCCGCCACGGCCCGCGGCGTGGCGAGAAAGCGGCTGAAGAGGAGCACCTTGCTTGGCGCAGCTGACTGCCAGCGTTCGTCGAGCGGCCACCAGGGGAGCGAGGGCGCGGCCCAGGGCATGGCGAGCTGCTCGGGTGGGACCTGCGCTCTCAGCGCACGCAAGCGGGGGTGCGCCCAGCTGGCGGGGCCCTTGAAGCGGGCGGGATCGCGGGATGTGAGAATGGAAGCCCCAGCGGGCGCGCGCAGCTTGGCGGCCTCCTTCCATGGCTTGTACCGGGGCCCGAGGGTCTGCATGGCCAGCGGGACGCTGTTCCAATACTGCACCGCCGCGCCAATCCGCCGGGTGCGACGTTCACCGTCGTCGGGCCCTTGAAAGCACGCTACCTGGTGGCGGTAGAGGACCAAGTCCGCTGTCTCCAGGTCTGCAGGCAGGTTCACCTGACGGGTGGCCTGCTGGCCCAGGTCGTGGCCAAAGCGCTCCGTGCGCGCCATGACCTCGCGGAGCCAACGCTCAATGTCGGCCTTGGCTGCCATGGTGTCAGCGCCCAGGGGCTCGGCAGAGCGCAGGCCGTTGGCGTAATCGGCGAAGCGCGCCTCAATGGCGAGGCGTTGGCGCCGGGCCACGGGATCGCCGGGGCCACCCAGCAGCCACTCGATGAGCGAGAAGAACTGCTCGTGGTGCGGCTGGCCGTCGAAGGCCGTCTCGAACTCGCCGCCGTAGAGCCGAAAGGGCGTCGCCGACAGCAGCAGCACCGCCGGACCGCGCCCCGGGCCGCCGACCATCTCCCGCGCGATGTCGGAGCCCCGCCCGTCCCCGCGGAGCAGGTCGGCGAAGCGCTGGAACTCATCGAAGACGACGAGGTCCGGGGCGAGCTGCTCGAGTCCGGCGCGGGCCAGGGCGATTCGGAGCGTCTGGATCGCGTCGAGGGGATCCCTCGCAACGGCCACGCGCAGCGCGGCAGGCAGCTGCTGGCCCTTGCCCAGCTTCATCTGTCGACGAACGACGCGGAAGAAGGTGTCGGCCAGCCCGGCCTTGGGCTGCGTTCGACGGTCTCGCTTCCAGTCCCCCCAGCTCTTCGTCGCCTGTCGCTGCAGCCAACTCCGACCCTGGGCATCGTTCTCCGAGCCCGAGTAGCGAGCGCTGAGCAGGTTGTGGATCAGCGCCCGCTCCTCCGCCTTGCCGTCGCGCCGCCTGCCGGCGCGGTCGGGCAGCGACGTGTCTGGCGTGAGCGTCATGAGGTGCAGGGGAACCGTGTCATCGAGCACGCGGTTGGGCAGCAACGTCAGCCGGTCGACGTCGGTGGCGGCGGCCGCCCGCTCGTCAGGATCCGGGAGCGCCTTGAGCAGGCTGTCCCGGTTCTGGCCGGCGATGGCGAGCGAGCTGCAGACGTAGAAGACCTTGAGCGGGCCACGACGCGAGCGCCGGCGCTGGTCCACCATCCGCCGCAGCACCTCGCGAGCCACGATGGTCTTGCCGAGCCCGACCTCGTCAGCGACCAGGAACCTCCGGACCCGTCGGCTGCGGGCAAAGGCCCGCATGACAGCGTCGATCGTGGCCAGCTGGAAGCGTTTCGACGCGCTCACGTGGCCTCCGCGGTGAGCTCCAGCCCCTCTCGCAGGACCTGCCAGTTCGACTCGAAGACCTCGAGCTCTTCGAGCGCCCGCTGCTCTCTCGGCTCGTCGGAGTCCCTCTTCGCGGCGCGGATGTCCTTGGCCCAGCGCTGCACGGCGCGGTCGACGCGAACCACGGCGGCGCGATCCCTGGCCCAAGCGCGCAACACCGCCTCCAGGCTCGGCGCGCGTAGCGCGAGCGCATCGTGGCCGCCCCCCACGGTCGCGCTTTTGTTCTGCCTGCGAGGCGGCCAGCGTTCATCGGCACTGTCGCCGACGACCTCCTCCAGGAGCGTCCGCAGCCAGGTCAGGAACGCCCGGGGGCCCATGAGGTGAGACAACGCGGCGCGGTCCCGATCCAGCCCAGGCGGAGGGGTCAACGGAGCGCGGGCGACCCAACGGACCTGTTGGTCTGGGTCCTCGTCTGCCCAGAGCTCCAACACGACGAGCTCCGTGACGAGGTGGCGCGCCGGCAGCGGCAGCTCCACGCCCAAGGCGCCCGCGGGCCAGTCATGCAGCCCGCGCGACCCCAGGAGTCCCACCCGAAGGCGAACGTCCCCACCTGGCTCCAGGAGCGGCGCTGCCGACTGACACCAGAGCGCTCCCTCTCGGACCTGCAGCGAGACCCCGGACCAGGCCGCAGCGATGCGGTTGCGCGCGTCGTCCAGCCGCTGCTCGACCTCCTCCTCGTCAGGCGGTACCTCGGCGAGCTCCGTCCGCAGGACGACGGTGGCGAGCTCCTTGACGAAGTCGTTCATGAGCCCTTCGCCGACGCTTGGGTCCACGACGAGCTCCAGCATGCACTCGGCGTTGCCGCCTCCCCAGGCCCGCTGGGTGAGGTTGGCGCTGCCGAGCCAGAGCACGTCCTCTCTCGGGGTTCGGTAGAAGAGCAGCTTGGCATGCAGCCCGCGGTGCACCTCGGCGAACTGCTCCTCATCGCCGGCCTCTCCCTCGCGCGCGCCGTCCTCCGGCGACGCGGCGTCCATGGCGTAGAGCTCTGAAAATCCCCTCAGCGGGTCCTGCTGCTGGCTCGCCACCCGATCGAGCGTGGCCCGCGTGCTCAGCAGCCAGCGCTTTGTCTGCTTTGAGCCGCGGGCGCCCAGGATCTTGAGAGTCGCCCCGTCGCAGAAAGGTCCGATGGCGACCACCTGCTCGGCGTTTCGCGGGACGGCTGGGATGGCCGGGCTATCGTCGCCGCCGGACCAGAGCGCAAACGAGCGTAGACGCGAGACGTCACTTGGCCACTCCCAGGCGACGCCGTTGAGTTCAGCCTCCACGACCTCAGCCGGCGCCAACGCAAGCTCGGCGTGTTCTGCCAACAGGCGTCCGGCGTGCGCCACGGAGCGGCTGATGGCGGCGCCTCGCCCTGGATGCCCGACAGCGACGAGCGCGCTGTCCCAGGAAGTGTCTTGGGTGAGGTTGCGACTGCCGACCCACAGGCGCCACATGACCGTGTCCGGCTCGTCGGACTGCTGGTACCGCACCAGGGCCAGCTTGGCGTGCCACGAGTTCAAACGACCGTCGCGGTGGACCTCCCTGATCCAGCGGTCCGCCAGCACGAGAGCGGACTGGCTTCGCTGCTCCGGCACGCTCACCCGCCCCGCCTGGCACACTACGCGAAACCGGCCCCGCATCCGCTCGCAGGCGCGCGCCAGGGGCGCCTGGCGCATGTCTTCGTGGTCTCGCCCTTCGCCCGCGAGGCTGATGACCAGGGCCGCCGCGGCCACCAGGTCGACCGAGTAGCTCGACACCAGCGCGAGCGAGGTCTCCCAGCCGGGGGGCGGAGCCAGCGCGTCGAGCACCGCGATGCTGTCGGTCCGGTTCAAGGTCATCGGTCGACCCCGTGCAGGTCGGCGAGGAGCCCACGAACGAGGCTCCACCGGTAGCCAATGGGCGCCGCGAGCGCGGCCTTGCCGCCCTGCCAGTCCGCTCGTGCGTCTCGACCATGGCCGTTGAGGGTCAGTCGCGCGCGGCGGCCCTTGCGGCGGTGCTCCCACTCGCCAATGACCTTGCGGAGGGCCGGATCGCCAGGGTCCCGGCGGCCCGGCTCGAGCCAGGCCTGCACCTCCTCGAGAATCCGCGCGAGCGCACCGATGAAGACGCCGTCGCTCGCCACGGCGGCGACGTCGAGCCGAACAGCTGGCGCACCGTACTTCGCGACCACCTTTTCAAGCTGGGTGCGGTGCCGCGTGTCGGAGCTCAGGCCGTCGCGCTTGTCCTTGAGGTGCTCGACACACGCCAGATAGACCGCGCGCGTCACGGCCGAGAGCGCGGCTGCGTCGCGTGCCCGGTCGAGCGCTCGCTGATCGGCGGCGTCTGCGTGTTGGCGCACGCTCTCCGACCAGGGCTGTTGCCCGGACGTAGGCAGCACCGACGCGCGCACGAGGGCCGCGAGCAGGGCGGGTTTGCCGGCGTGGCTGCGGGTGACGTCCGCGAGGCGTCGCTTGAGGAAGCTCCGCTCCTTGTCCGTGAGCTCGAAGGTGATGGACGTGCCCGCTGGGAATCCCCGAGGCATCTCCGGCAGGTCCTTGTGGAAGAGCCGCGGCGCGGGCGCCAGGTGTCGGTGCTCGTCGTCAGTGAGCGGGCTCCCGCCGCGGCGCGACTCGTGCCAGCCGTGGAGGTTGGCGAAGATGTCGGCGCGGCTCGGCGCCACGTTGGCAGAGTGACCGGTGCGCTTGAGGATGCCCCACTGCTCCAGCGCGCCCCAGTAGGACTGGGAGGGCGGGATGCTGACGGGTCGGCCGTGCTTCACGGTGTTGCGTCCGATGACGCCGACCCCTTGCTGGTCCGGCAGGGCGCGAACCAGGGCCATCTCGGCCTGCTGCAGCGCCTCGGCGGCCTGACCGCGGCGCAGCGCTGGGTCCTGGATGAGGGTCAGGAGGTGCCACGGGACGAAGAGGGCGTAGCGGAGCCGGGTCTGCTGCACGGAGGTGCCGGGGAAGAAGCGGTTGGCGTAGCCGAAGTGTAGGGCCAGGACGCCGACCTCGTCGCGGACGCCCTTGGCGGACTCGGCGAGCTGGGCTTCGGCGCGGTTTAGCGCGCTGCGGGAGAGGGCGGCCCAGCCTAGTTTTGGGGGGTTCACAGCACCTTCTCCGCGGGAGGCAGGGACTTGAGTCCATCCACCAAATCTTTGAGCGGCCAGCGCATTTGTATCGCGCGAACGCGCATGCGCCGCTCTTGAAGGAGGTCACGGCGACTCTCACCGCCATTGGATCAACTGCCGGCCACCATGCCCAACAAGACGACGAGAACCAAGTCCATGTCGAGCTCAATGCAAGTATCCGTCTTCGCCGGAGCCAACACCGCCGCTGACGGGGGAAGAGCCCCAGCGCCCCAGAGCCCCAGCGCTGCGGTGCCCCAGACCCCCTGAGCTTTGGCCACGACCGACCCTTGAGCGCTCGTGACCCGCCGTGGTACCCCTTCGCATCGACCCTGCAGACGACGGTGAGAGCCATGGAACGCGGCAAGAAACAGCCTCCGGTCCCACCGACGACGCCGGGTCAGTATGTCGTGAGAATCAGCGGCAGCCGACCACGACCGAGTCGATGACGCAGCGCCACGTTGGCCCGCCCATTGCTACGGGCAGTACGCACTCAGCCCGCAACGGAGCCCCAGTGACTCAACAGAACGCCCGGCCCCAGGAAGACAAGCTCACCCTGCAGCAGCTCTCCTCCCACCTCTGGGAGGCCGCCAACATCCTACGCGGCAGCCCCGTGGACCGAACCGACTGGAAGTCCTACATCCTGCCGCTGCTCTTCTTCAAACGGATCTGCGACGTCTACGACGAAGAGCGCGAGGAGATGATCAGCCAGTTCGGCCTCGTCATCGAAGACGACCTCCGCTTCCGCGTGCCCACCAATTCGGCCTCCCCCGCCAACCCGGACCACGGCGCCGGCGACATCGGCTGCCACTGGCAGGAGGTCCGTGGCGTCAGCAAGCACGTGGGCGCGGCCATCCGCAACGCCATGCGCGGCATCGAGCAGGCCAACCAAGCCAAACTGCTCGGCGTGTTCGGCGACGCCTCGTGGACCAACAAGGAGCGGCTGCCCGACGACCTGCTCAAAGACTTGGTGGAGCATTTCTCCAAGCTGCCGCTGGGCAACAAGTCGGTCCAGAACGACGTGATGGGCGACGCCTACGAGTACCTCATCAAGCAGTTCGCCGACGCCACCAACAAGAAGGCAGGCGAGTTCTACACCCCGCGCAGCGTCGTCCGGCTGATGGTCGACATCCTCGACCCGCAAGAAGGCGAGACCATCTACGATCCGGCCTGCGGCACCGGCGGCATGCTCTTGGCGGCCGTCGAGCACGTCCGAGACGCCGGCGGCGACCCGCGAACCTTTTTCGGCAAGCTCTTCGGCCAGGAGAAGAACCTGACCACAGCCTCCGTGGCCCGCATGAACCTCATGCTGCACGGCGTGAAGGAGGTGGACATCCAGCGCGGCGACACCCTCCGCCGCCCAGCCTTCACGGCCGACAACGCCCTGCGGCAGTTCGATATCGTGCTCGCCAATCCGCCGTTTTCCCTCAAGGACTGGGGCCGTGAAGTGTGGGAGAGCGACCCGTGGGGCCGGAACTTCGCCGGGCTGCCCACCGACAAGTCCGGCGACTTCGCCTGGGTGCAGCACATGGTCAAGTCCATGGCACCGGGCCACGGACGCATGGCCGTGGTGCTGCCCCAGGGCGCGCTCTTCCGCGGTGGGGCGGAGGGCAAGATCCGGAAGAAGCTGCTGGAGCTCGACCGCATCGAAGCGGTCATCGGCTTGGCTCCCAACCTGTTCTACGGCACCGGACTCGCAGCGTGCATCCTCGTTCTTCGCATGAACAGGCCTGCCGAGCGCGCGAAGAAGGTGCTCGTCGTCGACGGCTCGTCGCTGTTTCGGAAGGGCCGCGCGCAGAATCACCTCGAGGCCGAGCACGCTGCCGAGCTGCTGAGCTGGGTGCAGGCCTTTGAGAATGTGGAGGACCGCGCCCGTGTGGTGGGCCTAGACGAAATCAAGGAAGAAGGCTGGACGCTGAACATCAGCCGGTACGTGCTCCCGCCCATTGGCAAGGACATCCCGCCGCTGAAGGACGCGGTGCGCGACTTCAAGAAGGCGTTGGAGGACTGCCGCAAGGCAGAAGATGACCTGCGCAAGGAGCTGCAGCACGGAGGTTGGCTTTCATGAGCGACACCCTGAACCAGTCTGAGCTTGAGTCCTACCTGTGGGGGGCGGCGACGATCCTCAGAGGTCTGGTCGACGCTGGCGACTACAAGCAGTTCATCTTCCCGCTGGTCTTCTTCAAGCGGCTCTCTGACGTGTGGGACGAGGACCACGCCCGCGCGCTGGAAATCTACGGCGAGGCCGAAGAGCTGGCCCGCACCGAGGCCAACGAGCGCTTCACCATCCCCGAGGGCGCGCACTGGTCCGAGGTGCGCAAGGTGGCCAAGAACGTGGGCAAGGCCATCCAGGACGCCATGCGAGCCATCGAGGCGGCCAACCCCGGCCGGCTCGACGGCATCTTTGGCGACGCGCCCTGGACCAACAAGAACCGCCTGCCCGATCACACGCTCAAGAGCCTGCTGGAGCACTTCTCCAGCCAGACGCTGTCCATCGCGCGGGTGCCCGAGGACTCGCTGGGCGACGGCTACGAGTACCTGGTGGGCAAGTTCGCCGATGACGGCGGCAGCACGGCCCAGGAGTTCTACACCAACCGTACCCTGGTCCACCTCATGGCGCAGATGCTCAAGCCTCAGCCGGGCGAGAGCATCTACGACCCCACTTGCGGTACCGGCGGCATGCTGCTCTCCGCCCTGGCTGAGGTGAAGCGCGCGCGCGGCGAGCACCGCACGCTCAAGCTCTACGGCCAGGAGCGCAACCACATGACGGCGTCCATCGCCCGCATGAACCTGGTGCTCCATGGGGTCGCGGACTTCGACGTGCAGCGCGGCGACACGCTGGACCAGCCGCGCTTCGTCGAGGGCGACCGGCTGCGGACCTTCGACGTGGTGCTGGCCAATCCGCCGTACTCCATCAAGCGGTGGAACCGCGAGGCGTGGGCGTCGGATGCCTGGGGCCGGAATTTCCTGGGTACCCCGCCCCAAGGGCGCGCGGACTACGCCTTCTTTCAGCACATCCTGAAGAGCATGGACCCGCAGACCGGGCGGTGCGCGATTCTGTTTCCGCATGGGGTGCTCTTCCGCAAGGAGGAGGCGGAGATGCGGCGCAAGCTCATCGAGGCCGACTTGGTGGAGTGCGTGCTGGGGCTCGGGCCGAACCTGTTCTTCAACTCGCCGATGGAAGCGTGCGTGCTCTTCTGCCGGAGTCAGAAGCCCGACGAACGCAAGGGCCGCATTTTGTTCATCAACGCAGTGGACGAGGTGGCGCGCGAGCGAGCAGTCAGTTTCCTGAAGCCGGCGCATCAACAGCGAATGAGACAGGCCTATGAAGCCTTTGCCGACGAGCCAGGATTCGCGAAGGTCGCGACCCTTGATGACGTGGCTGCCGTGAGCCACAGCCTCTCCATCGCTCTCTACGTTGAGCCCCCGTCGGCGACAGCCGCTGAAGACCAGGACCAGCGGAGCCTGGCCGAGGTCTGGACCGATTGGGAAATGGACGGTCGGGGCTTCTGGCAGCAGATGGATGCGCTGGTAAACACGCTCGACGGCCTTGTCAGCGAGGAGGTGGCTCATGGGTGAGCTCAAGCCGGGCTGGAAGCGATGGCGGTTCGACCAGATTGCCCACAGCGTGACGGACCGTGTTGATGACCCGAAGAAGGCGGGCGTTGAGTACTACATTGGGCTTGAGCACTTGGACTCGGAGAGTCTGAAGATCCGGCGCTGGGGCTCACCAGACGATGTGTCAGCGACCAAGCTCCTGTTCGAACCGGGCGACATCATCTTCGGGCGTAGGCGGGCATACCAGCGGAAGGTTGGCATTGCAGAGTTCCGAGGCATCGCATCCGCTCACGCGCTGGTCCTGCGAGCCAAGCCGAGTGTGGTGTTGCCCGAGTTCCTGCCGTTCTTCATGCAGTCCGACGTCTTCATGGAGCGCGCTGTGAAGATCTCGGTTGGAGGACTGTCGCCGACCATCAACTGGAAGACCCTCGCCAAGCAGGAGTTCGCGCTGCCGCCGCTGGAGGAGCAGCGGCGGATCGCAGGCTTGTTGCAGAAGACCGGCACAGTGACGGATGCCGCGCGAGATCTCTTCGACGTGGCTTCCAAACTGTTCGAGTCAACCCTGCTTCATCTGTTTCCGGTTCATGGCCTCCAAACCAAGCCGCTTTCCGATTGGTGCCAGTCACTCATTACCTATGGGATCGTTCAGGCGGGTCCCCATGTCGACAACGGGATCCCATACATTCGAGTCAGCGACATGACGGCTGGGCCAGAGCTGACTTTGGAGGGCATGCTTAGAACCGCCCCCGAAGTGGCTGCGAAGTATGCCAGGTCGCGTGTGTCTGGTGGAGACATCGTGGTGGCCCTTCGGGGACCCGTGGGACTGCCGAAGGTCGTACCGCAAGTACTTGATGGAGCCAACCTGACGCAGGGAACTGCAAGGGTGTCGGTGAACGCTGAGTCGCCCCTCCGTGACTACGTCTACTGGGCGCTTCAGGCCCCTTCTACGCGGCGGGTAATGCGATCCTACGCGAAGGGGTCGACGTTTTCGGAACTGACTCTGGCCGCACTCCGTGCAATACCGATTCCTGAAAGGCCAATCCAGCAAGTTCGGCGCATAAATAGCGTGATGGCAGAGGCGAATCGAGCCGTTCAGGCCTCCCGCGAACGACTGCGTGCTGCAGAGAAACAGCTCATTGCCCAGCGTGAGACCGTTCTCAGGGGTGCCAGGTGACCTTGCTGCAACCGGACAGCTGTCTGCAGGCCCTTGTTGGACTCCTGTGCGGAGGTGCAGAGGGGCACACTGCGGTCGGCCCTGGCTTTGCCCGCCACAACGGCCAACTCTGCGGCCTCGGCTGGCACACCCTCGCCCCCGAGAACATCCCGCGCCACCCCCACGAAGTCTTCGTCGAGCCCTTCGTCCGCGAGGCCCTCGACCGCCTCAACCCCGAGATCGCCGCCCAACCCGACCGCGCAGAAGAAGTCCTCTACGAGCTGCGCACCATCCTGCGCGCCGCCCGCACCGACGGCCTCATCAAAGCCAACGAGGCCATGACGGCGTGGTTCCGGGGCGACAAGACCATGCCCTTCGGGGACAACCACGAGCACACGC
>JAUIAC010000903.1 GCA_030425545.1 bacterium
CAAGCAGCCCCTGGTCAGGGCGTCGATCTCGACCTTGACCGGCGCGGTGTCGGGCAGCCACATCATCTCGGACGTGAGCCCGGGTCGGGTCCACGTGACGCCACGAAAAGACGGGACGGTGCTGGTCGGCATCGAGGGCGAGGGGCAGAGCGACGCCGGGACGATCGTGTTCTGGAAGCCAGGCAGCGGCCCCCTGTTCCAGCTCCACACCGGCCCGAACGAGTCCAACGTCACCCTACCCGTCCTCGTGTCCGCCCCCAGCGGACAGGCCTACACCGTCCTGCGTGTCACCTCCGCCGGGGTCGAAGAGGTGCGGTGGTTCCGAATCGACGCCAACGACGCCCTCACGTCTCGCATCGTTCCCGGGCCGCCGGCGAGCTTTGCCACCCACATGGCGTGGAGCCCGACGCACATGGCCCAGGCGGGGGTCAGCGCCAAGGGCGTGGCGTGGGTGGGGCGACGTGACACCTTTGGCAACGAGCATTGGCGTCGCGACGTCGCCGGCGGCCCCGCGCAGCTCCACGGGCTGGCCACGCTCGGGGGTCGGGTGATGCTCTTCGGCGGCGACGCCGCAGGCGCGTCGCCGAGGGCGAGCCTGGTGAGTCGGTGGGGCGACAGCAGCTGCACGACCCTGGGCGCGTGCGCGTCGAAGACCTTGGCCGACTGCGTCGACAAGGCCTCGTGTACCGTGGACGCCTGCGATGCCAAGACCGGCTGCGTCCACACCGTGAAGAAGTCGAACGTGTGCGACCCCCAGCTCCCGTGCACCGACTCAGGGTCCTGCGAGACCGGCTCGTGCAAGCCGGCGGAGGAGGGCCGCACGTTCACCGCCATGGAGCCGCTGACGGCCGCGACCCACCTCGCCGCGGTCGGCGTGGACACACAGGGGACCGTGTACCAGTGGTTTGTCGGCAACGCGCCCCTCGATGGGGGGCAATGGAAGGCCTGGCCGAGAGAGCTCCTGCTCGACGCTCGCAGCTTCATCAGCTACCCGCCGACGACGACCCCGTCCACGCTCGGCAAGACCGCCATGGCCGGCTCGCCCCACAGCAGTCACGCGGCGCTCGACACGGTGCCGTCCGGCGCGGTGACGGTCGCGCGCCTGCGGCAGTTCGGGTCCGTGACGCAGCAGCCCACCCCGCAGACGGCTGACGTCATCCTCAAAGACCCGGCCTGCCCGAGCTGCAAGGTCACGGGCATCGACCTGGTCAAGTCGCCAGACGGCACCTTCCTCGCCGCAGCACACAGCGACGGCGGCGGTGGGCGCGTGCTGGTGTCTCGCCACGACGCCAAGGGCGGGACCGCGTGGCAGTCCGTTGTCGACGCCAGGCCGACCGAGGCGCGCCGCCTGGTCGCGCGACACGACGGGGCGCCGCAGTGGGCCGGGCGGGTCCAGCTCAAGCAGGGCTGGCGGCCGGCCGTGGGTTGGACGACCCCTTTCGGCAAGACTGGCGCCACGCTGGTCGACGTGGCGAGCGGAGACGGCGCCCTGGAGGACGTGGTCACGCACGCGGACCTGTCTTTGGTCGCGGTGGGCACGAACGCGAGCGTCGGTGCACCGGGCGGCGCCCAGAGCCTGATCGCGGCCTGGTCCGCCAAAGGCAAGCTGACCTGGCGCAAGGCGGGCAGCGACCACG
>JAUIAC010000904.1 GCA_030425545.1 bacterium
TCATGGTCGAGGCCTGGTGCCCGCCGACCTTGGGCTTGCGGCCGCGGACCGAGGGCTTGTGGTTGGCGTGATCGATCATCGCCAGGGCGCCCTTGGCGGCGTAGTCGCGGACGCGCTGCATGGCCGCAAGGCGGTCCGCGTCGGGGACCGGCAGCGTGACGCTGGGCGGCTGGGGCTGGTCGACCATGGGCGGCTCCTCTCGGTGGGCGGAGGGCCTTGGTACCCGAAGCGCAGGCGGGCTGGAAGGGGCCGAGGCGCGCTATGCTCCAGCGCAGGAGGTGGCCCATGGACTGGCAGGAGCGCTTGGCCGAGGCGCAACGCGTGGTGGTTCTCACCGGGGCGGGCGTGTCGGCGGCGAGCGGCGTCCCGACCTTTCGCGGCGAGGGCGGCTACTGGCGGGCGGGCTCCCGCGTCTACCGGCCCCAGGAGCTGGCCACCCGGGCCGCCTTCGACGCGATGCCGGAGGTCGTGTGGCCCTGGTACCTCTGGCGCCGAGGCGTGTGTCGCCGCTCCGAGCCCAACGCCACCCATCGCTACCTGGCCGACGCGGCGACGCGGCGCGGCGCTGGGCTGACCCTGGTGACCCAGAACGTGGACGGGCTGCACCTGCGCGCGGGGTCTCCCCCCGAGCGCACCTGGGAGATCCACGGCAACCTCGACTTCCTGCGCTGCGCCGCCGAGTGCACCGCAGCCCGGTACCCCCTTCACGACGACGCGGTGCTGCCGAGCCAGGACGCCCGCCTCACGCCCGCCATCGCGCGTCGCTTGCGATGCCCCAGGTGCGGAGGGCCCGGCCGGCCGCACGTGCTCTGGTTCGACGAGTCCTACGACGAGGCGCGCTATCGCTGGAGCTCGAGCGTGGCGGCCGCAGAGGGCTGTGACGCGCTCGTGGTGGTCGGCACGTCGGGGCAGACCAACCTCCCGCTCACCATGGCGCGGTTGGCCCTGCAGCGGGGCGCCCTGCTGCTCGACGTGAACCCGGAGCGCTCTCCCTTTGCGTCCTTGGCTGAGCGCTCAGGTGGAGCCTGGGTGCAGGGTAAGGCGGACGTGCTGGGCCACCGCGTCTCCCTGTAGCTCCCTCGCCGGCGCCGGGCCCCGCCGGGGCGCGGACGGCCGCACGGCGGCTACTTGCACACCGGCGCAGCGGCCGCCTCGCACACGTTGCTGGCGTTGCAGGTCAGCCCGCTGTCGCAGCTGACCTTCTCGCACGACTCACCGGCCTTGGCGTCGGCGGGCTCTGCCGCGCACTTGCTGGTGGTCTCGTCGCACTCGAACGTCGGCTGGCACTGGGCGAAGGGCGACACCTTCTTGTCGACGCAGGCCTCGCCGGCCTTGGGCAGCGACGCACACTTGCCCTCCTTGCAGTACTGGTCGAGGCCCTTGCACTCGAAGATGAGGCTGCAGGCCTCGCCCGCGCCCTTGATGGCGACGCAGGTCTGGCTCTCGGGCACGCCCTGGTCGCTGAGCTTCACGCCGCAGTTGAGGCCCGCGTCGCACTGGAGGCCGGTCTCGAGCTGAGCGCCGACATCGCAGGTCTCGCCCGCCTTGCCCGGCGCGGCGCACTTGCCCTCGTGGCAACGCAGGCCCGCGGCGCACCGGGCCGAAGCCTTCTCGCTCAGGCAGGCCGCGCCCGA
>JAUIAC010000905.1 GCA_030425545.1 bacterium
GAGGCCACCAGCGCCAGGTCGCCGTACTCGAGCCGGAACACGGCCACGTGCGGCAACACGTGCTGCACCGTACACAGGATGCGCCGCAGCACCGGGCTCGACATCTCGTAGGACTGCAGCCACTGCACCAGCACGCCCTCGGGCCGCAGCGCGCGCTTGACCAGGCCGTAGCTCTCCACGGTGAAGAGGTCCGGCACACCCACGACCCAGGGGTTGGACGGCTCCGACACGACGATGTCCCAGCTCCCGGGCTTGGCCGCCCGCAGCACCTCGCGGGCGTCGGCCACCTGCACCTGCACGCGTGGGTTCTGCATCACGTCGTGGTTGAAGCGCGAGAAGAGCCGCCCCACCTCCAGCACCGCCGGGCTCAGCTCCGCCACCAACACCTGCGTGCCCGGGTGGCTCGCCGCCGAGGCCGCGCTCTGCCCGGTGCCCAGCCCGACCACGAAGACGTCCTTGGCCCGGGGCTGCACCAGGAAGCCGAGGTGCCCCAGGCCCACCTGCGTCACCGAGTCACGGTTCGAGCCGTCCGCCTTGCCGTTGGTGCGGAAGAGCAGCAGGTCCGAGTCCTTGTGGTAGTCGACGGTGATCGACGCGTCTTTGCCGTCTTCACGGAACACCCGCGTCAGCCCGCGGTTGAAGGCGATCTGGTTGGCGATGGGGTCCGTGCGCTTGGGCCGCAGGCGGTAGAGGCCTCGGTGCAGCAGCGAGATGTCGGGCGGCGCCACCTGCGAGAGCGCCAGGAGCCCGACGACACCGGCCAGGACGACGCCCTTGGCCCGTGCGCTCACGGGGCGCGGCAGGCACACCAGGCTCAAGATCAGGCTCAGGCACGCGCCGGCGATGAGCACGTTCTCCAGGCCGAGCAGCGGCATCAGCGCGAAGCCGCCGAGCGTGGCGCCGGTGAGGTTGCCGAGGGTGTTGCTGCCGAGGATCCAAGGGGTCGCGCGCTCCACCGACGCGCCGGAGCGGGCCGCTCCAGCGAGCAGCGCCGGGAACGACGCGCCCAGGGCCAGCGCCGCCGGTAGGAAGTGCAGGGCCAGGTAGCCGCCGCCCTGCCACAGCCAGTCCCCGTAGCGGCCGACCTCCAGCGGGATGGCGACGCGCAGGTGCAGGAGCTCCTCGGGCATGTGGGGCAAGCGCAGCACCAGGGCCAGGGCCATGAGCGCGGCCAGCGCCTGGCTGCCGGCGAAGACGCGCCGCGGGTCCAGCCCTCGGCTGACCAGGGCCGTGGTCACCGCGCTGCCGGTGGCGATGCCGACGATGACGACGAAGAGCATCAGCGCGAAGGCGTAGACGCTGGCGCCGAGGAGCAGGCCGGCGAGCCGCACCCAGACCACCTCGTAGACCAGGGTCACCATGCCCGTGATCGCCGCCGCGGCGACGAAGGCGGCGAGCGGCGGAGCGCCCTCGTTGGGCCGCGGCGCGCCCTGGTACGTCGGCGCGACCGCCGCGCTCCCGTCTGCGGCATCCCCGTCCGTGGCCCGCGCGCCCTCTGTCTTCGACTCGGCCATGCGGCGCGCCGCCAGCATCACCACCACCGCGACGAGCAGGTTGACCGCCGCCGCCTGGACCAGCGGCAGCTCCAACCCGAAGGCCTCGATGAGCACGAAGCCCGCGAGCAGGCTG
>JAUIAC010000191.1 GCA_030425545.1 bacterium
CCGAGGGCGCCGTTGGCGTCGACCTGGTTGAGCACCGCCAGCGCGCGCTCGAGCTGCACCCGGCGCCAGAGCGGGGTCAGCCGCCGCATGCGCCCGTAGTAGAGCAGCGCGACGTCGACGTGGTGGTTCAGGTAGGCGACGCGGGCGAGCTGCAACCACGCCAGATCGGTGACCGCCGGCTCGTCGTCTCGCTGACTCGCCTGGACCGCGGCCCGCAGACGCCGCTCCGCGCTGCGGTAGCGCGACTCTCCCGCGGCGTGGGTCCCCAGCAGCAGCTGTGCCCGGGCAAAGTCGGCCGACCCCGCGCGCACACGTCTGAGCTCCGCGCGCGCGCCGCCGCGCCCGAGCAGGTAGCGCAGCGTGTCGACGAGCTGGCGCGCGGCCCTGGACGGGCGGGCGGCCTGCAAGGCCAGCGCCGAGTCGAGGTGCCGTCGCAGCGCGCGCTGGGCCACCGCCGGCCAGAGCAGCCTCCGTCGCAGCTCCCGTCGCAGGCGCAGCGCGCGCGCGAAGACCTGCGCGCGCATCGGATCTTCACCCGCGTCGCCGGGGCCCAGGGCGATCGCCGCTCGCAGACCGTGGAGGGCCGAGAGTCGCAGGCCACCGCGCCGCAGGGCACGGGCGTGGCCGAGGCTCGCAGCGGCGCGAGCGAGGGCGGGATCTGGGAGTCTGCGGGCCGCCCTGCGCAGACGGAGCCAGCGGCGGGCGGCCTGGCGCCAGGACCTTCCCTTGGCCGTGCGTCGCAAGGCGCGGACCAGGGTGCCGACGCGGACCCGCTGCGCCACCTCGTTTCGCGCCTGCTGGTGGGCCGCGCGCAGGCGTCGCTGGGCCTGGTGCAAGGCCCGCTCGGCACGGTGGACCGCCGTCGCGGCCGTGGCCAGCGCCAGGGCTCGCTGCTCCGGCTCCGACCTGCTGCGATAGGTCAGCGCCCCCGACAAGGTCGACACGGTGGAGTCGGCCAGACCGCTGAGGTCCAGCATGGCGAGCGCGGGCGGATCCAGCGGCGAGTCGGCGCCCTCGAGGCGCACGACATCGGCCAGCTCGGCTGAGCTGAGCCCCAGGGTGTGCAAGGTCGCCAGCTCCTGCCAGCTCGCCGCGGCGGCGACGTCCGGTCGCCACAGCGCAGCCCACAAGCCCACGAGGCACGTCACGACGCGCCAAGCGGCTCCCGAGCGACGCCGGCTCACCCGGCGCGCGAGCGGCGGGGCCACCGCCAGCGCGGGCTCCAAATCCAGGGCGCGGGCGGGGGACGCCATGGGACCTCCTGTCGCGCGACGGCACGCGACCACGTTGGGCGGTTGGGCAGAGGCCGGCCTCTGCCGTCTCGTTCCAGGCGCTCTGCAGGATCTCTGCAGTGGCCTTGCTCTCGGCGGGCCGCGCTCGTCACTCCGCGCACGCCGCCGCGCCGCCGCGCCGTCACGCCGTCACGTTGGACAGCTGAGTCTCTGCTCGTTGGGGGCGCGCGCCTCGGCAATAAAGTGGCGAACCGTGGTTGACACGCTCGTTCACTTCAATAGTATTCCCGGCCCACGTCGAGGTCCGTGGCGGAACTTTTGCCCCTCGACGCCGTAGTCGCCTGGCTTGTCGCCGGACGCCTGCGAACTCCGCAAATCCACGGCATCGCAGACGCACGCGCGTCCCCGGCCTTGTCGGTGGCGTCGGGCGTCACGGGAGGTTGTGCATGCAGTGCACGACTCGCGCGCCGATGTTGGCGTTGATTCTTGTTGTTCTTCTGTCTCTGTCCACCGGGTGCGCCGAGCTCTCCGGCGACCCCGCGGCTGGCCCCGCGACGCTGGATGCGAGCGCGCCCCACGTGGTGCATCCCACGCCTGTGGGCTACTGGGACGGCGTCGCCTTCACCGACGACGAGGCGGCGTCCCTGCTTCGCTATGTCAACCAGGCGTCCCTCTCCGAGCTCGACACCGAGGCCGGCATCGACCTGCGCGCGGCCAAGAGCATCGTCGCGGCGCAGCCGGTCGCCGACATGCACACCCTGAGCGCGCTCTACTTCGTCGGTGAGGTGACCCTGTCGCTGCTCAAGAAGGCCGCGGCGCGGCACGCCGAGGAGCGCACGTTGGCCTGGTCTGCTTCGGCGGTCCGTGGCTGAGGAGCCCGTGGCCGCCCGCGGGTTGGCGCCCGCGGCTCAGGCTGGCCGCTTGCGCACCAGCTGGGCGGTCGCGCCGGTGTCCGCGAGGGTGCCCGACACGCCCGGGACGATCTCCGCCGCGTTGGCCTCGTCGGTGTCGATGTGCATCTCCAGCGCGTACTTCGGCGACACGCGCACCAGCACGTCGCCGTAGGTGAGATCGCGATCCGCGGTGTCGACGCGCACGTCGACCACGTCGCCGTTCGACACACCGAAGCGCTCCGCGTCCTCCGGGGTCATGTGGATGTGGCGCCAGGCGCAGATGAGACCCTCTTCCAGGGTCAAGCTGCCCTTGGGGCCCGCCAGGGTGATCCCAGGGGAGTCCGCGACGTCACCCGAGCGGCGGACTGGCGCGTCGATGCCCAGGGCGAACTCGTCGGTGCGGCTCACCTCTACCTGACACTTGCTGCGGATGGGGCCGAGCACGCGCACTCCGCGGATGGTGCGCTTGGGGCCGATGAGGTCCAGCTTCTCCACGCAGGCGAACTGTCCAGGCTGACTCAGGGGCTTGTGCGGCGTGAGCTCGTGACCCTCGCCGAAGAGGGTGTCCACGGCCTCGCGGGTGAGGTGGATGTGACGCGCCGAGACCGCGATGGGGATGCGCAGATCCGCCTTCACCGCGTCGGTCTCGTTGTGGATGCGCTGGGCGTCCTGCGCGATGGCGAGCTCTTCGTCGGTGGCGACCACCAGCAGCTTGACCCGGCTGGTCTCGTTGGAGATGTCGAAGACGTTCTGCGTCGCGTCGACCCGGCAGTCGCGGTTGCGGTCCTCGTCGATGCGGGCGCCCATGAAGCCGAGCCGCTGCGCCGCGCGGTGGCGGATCACCTCGCTGTTCTGGCCGATGCCGCCCGTGAAGATCACGGCGTCGACCCCGCCCATCACCGCAGCGTAGCCGCCGATGTACTTGCGCAGGCGGTGAGCGTAGACGGCGATGGCGTTGCGGCAGCGCTCGTCGCCCCCGGCCGCGCGCTGCTCGATGTCGCGCAGGTCATTGCTGACACCGGACAGCCCCTTCAGCCCCGACTGCCGGTTGAGCAGATCGTCCACGTCCTTTGCGGTCAGTCCTTCATGACGCACCAGGTAGAGCACCGCGCCGGGGTCCAGGTCGCCGCTGCGCGTGCCCATCACCAGGCCTTCGAGCGGGGTCATGCCCATGGACGTCTCGACCGAGCGGCCGAACTCCACCGCGCACACGCTGGAGCCGTTGCCGAGGTGGCAGGTGATCAGCCGCAGGTCGCGCAGCTCGCTGCCCAACCACTGTGCCGCCTGCTCCGCGACCCAACGGTGGGACGTGCCGTGGAAGCCGTAGCGGCGGATGGCGTGGCGCTCCGCGAGCTCCTGGGGCAGGGCGTAGCTGTAGGCGCGCCGGGGCAGCGTGGCGTGGAACGCGGTGTCGAAGACCGCGACGTGCGACGCCTTGGGGAGCAAGGCCATCGCCGCCCGAACGCCCGCGAGGTTCGCTGGGTTGTGGAGCGGAGCGAGGTCGGTGACCGCCTCGATGGCCGCGATCGCCGCGTCGTCGAGGAGCGCGCTGTCGCGAAAGGTCGCCCCCCCGTGGACGACGCGATGTCCGACCGCCGCGACCTGCCGTCCTGGCACCTTGTCGAGCATGCCAGGGAGCACCGCTGCGAGAGCGCCGCTGTGGTCGACGTGGCCCAGCTCGTCGGGCTCCGCTTCGTCCCAACGGGCGAAACATCCCTCGGTGCCGACCCGCTCGACGCGCACCCGCACGAGCCGAGCGCCCGACTCCGCGTCGATGACGTCCGCCTTGATGCTGGAGCTGCCGCAGTTGATGACGAGTACGTGCATGGTTCACCTCGAAGGCTGCGCCACGGCAGGTGGGCAGGAGACGGAGCGTGGAGCCGCGCAGAGTAGGGCAACTTCGGCTCCGATGCCCACCCACCGTGAAGGCGTCTGGACTGGGCCTTTGCGGCGCGCCCGCGTGGGGCCTCTGTGGCAAGCTGCAGGAGGGCGCCCTGGGCCGCCTTTGGAGCCCTCCCAGCCCGTGCCGCCCGGTCGGACCCCGGGCCCGGTGTGAGCCCTGTGTGTTCACCCACGCGCCTGCCGAGACCTGGACGCCCTCCCTCGCTGCGGGTTTCGTGCGGGCGCTGCGGGCGCATCTCGCCGTGCCCGACCTCCCGACCTGACCCGGGCTGTAGGTGCAACGAGGCGATCAGTTGGCCCCCCTCTAGCCGGCGGCCTCTCACCGACCACGGCGCAGCGGATCGTCGCTGCGCTCCCGCCACGCGGCCATGCGTCGGGCCGCGCGCGAGGCCGAGGCGCGCGCGCGCCCCGACACCTTGCCACCGCGCGGCCAATGCCCGCAGAATCAGCCCGGATTGACGCACCAGACGAGGAGGCTCCGTGGCACGCATCAGCTTTTACGGGGATGATCGAAATCTGCATGAGGTGCGGGTCGGACCCGACACGCCACCCGTCCTCGTCGGGCGTCACAGCTCCTGTCCCGTCCGGACCGCCGGCCAGAGCGTCTCGCGACGCCACGCCAAGATCTTCTTTCGTGACGGGAAGTTCTTGCTTGAGGACCTGGGGTCGTCCAACGGCACCTTCTACCGCAAGCGCCGGCTGACGCGGGGCCACGCCATGCCTCTCGAGGACGGCGAGATCTTCATGTGCGGCACCTTTGAGCTGCGCCTCGACTTCGATGAGGCGGACCACGCGCCCTGGGTCCCCCCTGCGCCGCAGGCTGCGCCGCCGCCGCCGCCGCCGCCGCCAATGGCAGACGGCGCGATGCCGCCGCCGCCGCCGCCTCCACCGCCGCCGATGGGAGAGGGCGCGATGCCGCCGCCCCCGCCCATGGGAGAGGGCGCCGTGCCGCCGCCACCGCCACCGATGGGAGAGGCCGCCGTGCCGCCTCCGCCGCCAGACGCCGAGCCCGCGGCGGACGCCGGCCCCGCCCCCTTGCCAGCGCGAGGGGGGGTCTCGCCCGCCGACCTGGGGCCGCTCGACCTTCCTCCGCCGCCCGTGCTGACCGACTACGACGGGGATGACGACGGCATCCCTGGGGTCGACGACGAAGACGAGGTGGAGCTCGCCGACGCGTCGGTGGACGCCGCACCGCCGGCCGACTCGTCGCTGGACGAAGAGACCGACCCGGAGATGGAGGCGCTGACCGACGACGATCTCGCGCCCGCCGGTGACGTGGACGCTGCGTCCGACGTCGCGTCCGACGTCGCGTCCCCTGCTGCCGACCCGTCGAGCTCCGACCGCGCGGGCGAGGACGTCGATGCGGCGATGGATCTGGCCGGCCTCGCCGCGGGCGACTCCGGCGCCGGTGGCGCGATCGTCCCGGACCCGGTTGATCCCGTCGCCGTGGCTTCAGAAGCTGCCGATTCCCTCGTTGCCGCTTCTGTTGCGGACGATGCAACCGCCGCTGGCGCCGCGCAGGACGGCGACTCCGGACAGGCCGACGCGCTCCGTGCGGAGCTGGCCGAGCAGGCCGCGGCGATGGCCGATCTTCAGGCGCAGCTCGCGGCGGCGCAGGCTGCGGCTGAGGCCGCGGAGGCCGCCGCGTCGGAGGCGCGCGCCGCCGCCGAGGCCGCGGAGGCCAAGGTCGCAGGCGCCGCCGAGGGCGCGGCGGAGCTGGCCGAGCTGGCCCAGGAGCGTGACAAGCTGTCGAGCCGGCTCCGCGAGGCCGAGGAGATCATCGAGGAGGCCCGCGCCGGCCGCCGCAACGCTGAGGAGCTTCAGGCCCTGATTCAAGGGCAGGCCGACATGAAGGCCCAGCAGCTCCAGAGCCGCATCGATGCGCTGGGGGAGGCCGCCGCGGCCGCGGGCGAGAGCGCAGCCGACCTCGCTGCGGCGCAGGCGTCCAACGCCGAGCTCCAGGGCGCCCTCGACGCGGCCCAGGCCGCCGATCGCGCCTCGCAGGAGGCGCTGCAGAACGCCGAAGCAGCCCTGGCTGAGCTCCGCGCTGCCTCCGCCACCGGGGCCGAAGACGCCGCGAAGGTGCAGGCCGAGCTCGAGGCGCTGCGGGCGCAGGTCGCGGAGCTCAGCCGTGGTCTGGACGCCGCCAACGCGGCGCGAGAGGCCGCCGAGGCCGCCGCGTCTGCCGCCAACGCCAAGGCAGGCGCCGACGCCGAGGCCGCCGCCGCGGTGGCCGCCGCGAAGACCGAGGCCGAGGCGAGCGCAGCGGCGCTGCAGGCGGAGTTGGACGAGCTCAAGGCCGCCGCGGCGGAGGCCGCGGCCTCCGAGAGCGGTGTGCGCGCAGAGCTCGCGGCGCTCCAGGGCAAGCTCGACGCGGCAGAGGCCGCCGCCCTCGAGGCGGCTGGCGTGCACGAGGCCGCGCTGAAGGCGCGGGACGAGGCGCAGGCGGGTGACGCGCGCGCCCTCGCTGATCGCGACGCTGAGATCAGCCGGCTGACCGAGGCGCTGACCGCAGCCACGGAGTCGGCTGCCAAGTCGGCTGAGACCGAAGCGGCCCTCGCCGCGACGCAGAAGGAGCTGGAGGCGGCGCAGGCCGACCTGCTCAAGGCCAACGAAGACGCAGCGATCGCGTCCGAGGCCGCGCGCAAGGCGAGCGACGAGGACACGGCGGCGTTGCTGGAGGCCGAGGCTGCGGTCGAAGACGCCAAGGCTGCGCTGGCACAGTCCGAGGCTGCGCTCAAGGACGCGACCCGCCAGGCCGAGGCCAAGGGGTTGGAGGCGGCGGACCAGCTCGCTGCCGCCCGCGCCGACGCCGAGACGCTCGCCGCCAAGGTCGCGGAGCTCGAGTCGGCCTTGGCGGACGCACAGGCGAGCGGCGCGGCCGCGGCTGACGCCCGGGTCGCCGAGGCTGACGCCAAGGCGGCGGACGCGCTGAAGCGAGCTGAGGCGGCCGAGGCCGGCGCCGTCCAGGCGCGTGACGAGGCGGCTCAGCGCCTCTCGTCGGCGGAGGGCAAGGCCGCGGACCTGGCAGCGGAGCGGGCCGAGGCGGCGGCGCGTGCCGACAAGGCCGAGGCGCGTGCCGCCGAGCTCGCCTCCGAGCTGGAGACGGTGAAGGCGACCCACGAGCGCTCGCTGGCCGACCTGACCAGCGAGCGCGACAGCGCTCAGGGGGAGCTCGCGTCGCTGCGAGAGGCTGCGGCCAGTCAGGGTGACGCGGTCGCGGCCGACGTCGCCGCCGCGAAGGCCGCGCGCGACGAAGCGGTGGCGCGCAGCGACGCCGCGGAGGACGCGCTCGCCAAGGCCACCGACGCGGCCGCCAAGGCCGCCGCGGACGCCCAGGCGGCCCTGAAGGCGGCGCAAGACGAGCTCAGCGAGCATCGCAATACGCTCTACACCACCGAGGGGGAGCTTGACGCCCTGCGCAAGGAGGCGGAGCAGTCGGCTGCCGACCTGCAGGCTGCCAAGGCCGCCACGGCTGCGGCCGAAGCGGCGCTTGCGAGCGCCCGGGACGAGGCCGCGGCGGCCCAGTCCGCCGCCGCTGAGGCCGCGTCGAGCGGCGCGGACGCCGCCGCGCTCGCGTCACAGCTGACCGCGGCGACCGCCAAGGCGGAGGCCGCTGAGGCCACCTTGGCCGAGGTCCGAGAGGAGCTCGCCGCGCTGAAGCAGGCTCAGGACAGCGGCGCCGCTGAGGCCACGGAGCGCGTCGCGGAGCTCACAGCCAAGGCCAAGGCGGCCGAGGCCGCGGCTGCGGAGCAGCAGGCCGCTGCCGAGTCGGCGACCGCGGCGCAGAAGGAGGCCGAGGACGCGCTGGCAGACGCAGAGGCGGCCAAAGACAAGCTGTCCGCGGCCCTCGCCGACGCGGAGGCCAAGGCCGCAGAGCACGAGGCGGCCGCCAAGGCGGCCGAGGCCTCCGCGGCCGCGCAGAAGGCCTCCGCGGCCGAGGGCGAGCGCGACACGCGGGTCGCCGAGCTGGAGAAGGAGGTCGAGGAGGCACACGAGGCCCGCGAGCTGGCCGAGGGAGCCGCCAAGCAGAGCCGCAAGGACATGCGTCGCCTGTCCGAAGAGGTGGAGCGCCTCGAGACGGCGTTGGCCGAGGCCGAGGGCGCGTCCAGCGGGGGCTCCGACACGGGCGGCGCCGATCTGTCCGCCCTCTCCGAGCTGGTCGCGGAGCTCTACGGCACCATCTCGTCGCTGCGCCCAGACCTCCGGTCGCTCTCCGACGCGGTGGGCCTGATCGACAGCGACGACGACGAGGACCGCTCCGACGGCCTGGAGATGCTGCGCGACGGCCTCGACTCGATGAACGGTCGCGCACGCGACCTGAAGACCCTGGCCGCCGACCTGCGCGACTCCGTGAACCCGGCCTGACCGGCCGCCAACGCGAGACGCCCCCCGTTGGTCGCAACGGGGGGCGTCGTACGTTGGCGACGTTCGGCGGCGTCGGCCTGCGCGGCGTTCATCGCGCCGGTCTCGTCCAGGCGTCACAGCCCGCGGCGATGCGCGAGCCGCCGCGCCTCTGCTCGGCGCTCTACAGCGAGTCGCGCGCAGCCATCAACACGTCGACATAGCTGACGATGCCCACGAGCTTGTCGCTCAGCTCGTCCACGACGGGGACGGCGCCAATCTTCTGCTCGAGCATGATGTTGATCAGCTCCGGCAGGTCCGACTCCGGTCCCACCGAGATCGTGTCGGTGTTCATGACGTCGGTCACAGGGACCTGCATGTTCCGCCGCTCGAGCTGGCTCGAGTTCATGTCGACCACCGGCATCGTGTAGACGCGCAGGTCCCGGTCGCTCACCAGACCGACGAGCTCGCCCTCGGTCAGCACGGGCACGTGGCGAAAGTCATTGTCGTGCATGAGGGCGACGACGTCGGCGACGGTGGCGTGGGTGTCCACCGAGACAACGTCGGCAGTCATGATGTCCGAGACGACCATGGGGGCTCCTGTGCTGGCCGCTGGCAGCGGCGTGGGGCCGCGATCGAACGCGCCAGCACCGCCTGTGTCAAGGCCCCTCGCCGGTGGGGGGCGCGGCTCCGCAGGATCGGTCGGCCACTACGCGGCGAGTAGCTGCTCCGTCCGCTGCCGCCATCGTCCGTTGAACAGATCCGTGCGCAGCACCGCCATGTCCGCGGCACCAAGCTCGCTCCAGCGCATGCCCTGGAGCTTCAGGCGGTTTCCGGTGACGTGGAAGTTGGCGCTCTCAACTGCGCCACTGCCGACGCGAAGCCCCATGGCCCGGTAGGTTGGGTAGTCCATCCGGTCGAGGTTGTTGGTCAGGTAGGTCCTGAGCTCGGCCAGCAGCTTGGACGCCTTCTCTCCGCGAGGCTTGGCCTCGTCGAGCGCCGCCAGCAGTTCGTTGTGGCGGGCACCTTCTGCGCGGTCGCACTGGACTGCACTCCAACGCCTACGGGCGAGTTCGTCCTCTGGGTGAAGCGCGCACGACACCTCGTGAATCCGCTTCTTGACGTGGAACAGGTCGAGGATCTGGACCACCGTGAACGGCAGCCAGTCGCACAGGCTGCGGATCCACTCCGCGCCGTCGCTGATGACGACCCTGACGCGGGCCTGGTCGTAGCGAAGACGCAACATCTCGGGCCAGACGCGGTCAACGAACGCCTGCCAGGTCCCCAGGTGCGAGACATAGGTCTTGTCGAGAAGGCAGCCGCGCTCCGTCCCGAGTTGGGCGCAGTCGCCGTCGGTGTACAGGATGCCGTTCTTCACCTCGCGTCCACCGAGTTCGTAGCGCCTACCCTTGCCTCCCCGTGCCCCAGGCGGCGGCTGTTCACTACGCTGTTCGTCGAGCTGTCGGACCATGACGTAGACACCGTCAGCCTCGAAGTAGGCCACATCGGGGGCCTTGTCCTGGGCGTCAGCTGGGCGCGTGATCTTCTTTGCGTGGCCCTTGTCGCCGTGTGGACGCAGCGTCTCGACCTCGGCGCAGCGAAGCCGAGACACCTCCGCAGCGCGCTGCTCCACCAGGTTCTCGGCACCGTGGACGCTGACCTCCACGCCGAGCAGCGACTCGCACAGCTTCGTGGCCGCCTGGAACGGCAGCACCGTCGACAGCTGCGTGATCGACTCCGCGAGTCGCGGTGTGAAACGGCTGTCGGTGAGTCCAGCCGCCTGCTCGTCGGGGAACGCGCCCATACCGCACGAGGCGCAGTAGCAGTACGTGCGGCGCACCGTCAGCGGTCCAAAGCTGCTCGCCACGGTTCTGGACCTGCGGCCTTGCGAGGGCGCAACGTCGCCGCAGTAGGCGCAGTCGTATGGCGCAGTATGCCGTCCCCCATCCGCCAGTGGACACACGCCACTGCTGAAAACCCCCGCGCAGATCGGGCAGGATGGAGAGCATGACGAACACCGCCCAAGGCGCTGACGCGCCAGATGACGACAAGCCACGC
>JAUIAC010000192.1 GCA_030425545.1 bacterium
GCCGCGTGCTGCGAGGGGCCCTGCTGCCGCGCCTGCGCCGCAAGGGCTCGGCGAACGGCCGCCTGGCGGTGCTCTGGGACAAGAACCTGCCGGAGGCGTCGGGCTACGCGGCTGCGCTCGCCGAGCTAACCGGTGAGCCGGTGATGTTGACGCCCTGGCCACAGAACACGCCGGACGCACCGACCCGCGTCCGTGAGGGGTGGGTCCAGGCGCGCGACGAAGCCGGCGACTGGCACGACATTCGCGCGGCCTTTCGCTACGTGACCCAGCGCCCCTGGGACCGGCTGCCGGTGGGCACGCGCACGGAGGTCCTCAACCCGGTGATCGGCTGCCTGGCGGGTGGCCGCAACAAGCTGATGGCGGCCAAGGCCTACAGCCTCTATGACGCCCAGCTGCGCGGCTCCGGGCTGCGCGTCCGCACGCCCCGCACGCTGCGCGACCTGCGCCTCGACGAGGTGCCGATGCAGGTGGAGCGCTTCGGCGGTCGCGCCGTGGTCAAGAACCCCTACAGCAACGCCGGCCAGGGCGTGTACACCGTCACCAACCAGCGGGAGCTCGACGCGGTCATGGCGGAGGAGCACCGCTACCAGCGCTTCGTGGTGCAGGGGCTCATCGGCAACTCGACGTGGAGCTCCGACGACCTGGAGGGGCGGCTCTTTCACGTCGGCACCGTGCCCGACCGGCGCGACCGCATCTTCGCCACGGACGTCCGCGTGATGGTGGTGTCCACCCCGGAGGGCTTCCGCCCCGTGTCGCTCTACGCCCGGCGGGCCCGGGTGCCGCTGGCGGAGTCGCTGACCGACGCCTCGGACAGCTGGGACATGCTCGGCACCAACCTCTCGGTCAAGGAGGGCGCCGCGTGGAGCGCTGAGACCAACCGGCTGCTGCTCATGGACACGCGCGACTTCAACCGGCTCGGGCTCGGGCTCGACCAGCTCATCGAGGCCTTCGTGCAGGCGGTCTTGGCGACCCAGGCCATCGACGCGCTGGCCGACCGCGTGCTGACGCGCCGAGGGGGGCTGCACAAGCGCCTGTTCCGCTCGCTCAACGACGACCGCGCGCTGGTCGACGAGCTATGTTGACGCACGCCGCGGGCGCCCGACTCGCGCTCGGGCTGCTGACCTGCGTGGCGCTGACGCACTGTCGCAGCGCGCCCCGAGGGCCAGCCGGAGCAGGGGCCCCAGCGGGTGGCGCGGCTGGGCCCGCACGGGCGTCCGAGCCTCAGCCTGTCGGCGCACAGCCCGTGGCCCAGGTCCTGGCGCCCTCGACGTCCAAGCCACCGGCGAAGCTCCGGCCCAACCCCGGCGTGCCCACCCCGGCGGCCCGCCGCCCGGTGGCGCGCGGCGCCTACGACCTCGGCCGCCACGTGGTCATGAGCGCACCGGGCCACCAGGCGAGGGTCCGCGGCGTCGTGCGCTGGCCCGCCGACCTGCGACCCGACGAACGCGCGCCGCTGGCGCTGATCGTCCACGGCAACCACGGCGTCTGCCACGACCCGGACGGCGAGGATCGCTGCTCGATCCACAACGCGGTGTCGGGCACGTGCCCGGCGGGGAGCGTCGTGGTCGACAACGCCGCGGGCATGCTCTGGCTGGCTGACCGGCTCGCGGCGGCGGGTTGGGTGGCCGTGTCGGTCGACGCGAACACAGTCAACTGCGCTGGGCTGCCCATGCTGGTCCAGGGCCGGGCCCGTCTGGTCGTCGAGCACCTCCGCTTCTGGCGTTTTTGGCGCCACCACCGCATGGCGCCCACCAAGGGGCTGCGCGCGGAGCAGGTCGACCTCGGTCGCACGGCGCTGATCGGGCACTCCAACGGGGCTGAGGCGGTGGCGCGGGCCTCGTCGTTGCTGGTGGACCTCGACTGGGACGCCTCGCTGGCCGGCGTCAACGTTCGGGGTGTCGTCACCCTGGCCAGCTCGGACTCGTCCGAGACCCGCGTCCGCTCGGCCCACCTGCTCCACCTGACCGCCGGGTGCGACGGTCAGATCCCGGAGCACGACGGCGTGCGCCTGCTCGACCGCACGCTCGAGCGCCGGCGGGCCGCGGTGGTGCAGGTGGTCCTGCCCACGGTGAGCCACAACGCGTTCAACACCAGCTGGGGGCCCAAAGAGCACCCCCACGAAGGTTGGGTGCCGTGCCCCGGCGTGCCCTTGAGCGCGCCGGTGCGCGTGCGGGAGGCCACGTTGGAGCTGGTGCTGCCCTTTCTCCACCACACCGTCGAGCGCCAAACGCAGCTGCCGTCCTGGCTCTACGGTGACGCTGCGCCGCCCGCGACGCTGGCCCAGACCGGCGTCGACGTGCGCCTGCACGGCTACCCGCAGTCGCATCGCCTGCTCGAGCGTTTCGGCGGGCTGCGGCACCGGAGCCACGGCTTCCTCGGCGGGCGCGTCGTGGCTCAGGGCATCGGTGGCGGCGTCTGCTTCAGCGACCAGTGTTCCGAGGCCTCGCCCAACGTGACCTGGGCGACGCGGGTGCGGTGGGCCGCGGCCGACGCGGTGTTGACCCAGGGGCTGCCGGACATCGACCTGTCCAGCTGGCCCACGCTCGCTCTACGCGTCATGACCGGGCCGACCGGAGCGCAGAGCGCCACCGTGCCGCTCAGCATCGGCCTCCGGGACCGCGAGGGTCGCTCGGCCGTGGTGTCGGTGCGGGGGCTCCGTACCGCGCGGGCGCTGCCGCGCTACGCCAGGGGACGCAAGGCCACGCCGGGCGGCGGCGGCGCTCGCTCTCGCGACGTGCACGTGCGACCGGACATGTTGGTGTCGGTTCGTGTGCCGGTGACCTCGTTCGTGCGCACGAACCCCGCCCTCGACCTGCGCCGGATCGCCGCGGTCGAGCTGCGCTTCCTCCCGGGGCAGGGCGCGCAGAGCCTCGTGCTCGCGGACATCGAGGCGACGCGACCCTGACCCCGGCCTACGCCGCCGGGCCGGCGGCCAGCTGGGGCGCCTCCCCTGGCGCGCGCGCGCGGCCCTGCGACGAAATGCCACAGCGTGCGCCGAGGGCGTGGGCCTACCGTGCCCCCGTGCTGAGCCGCGCCGGTCGCCACCTCAGCCGAGCTCCCTCGGACCCTGTGCGCCATGCCCCTGCTCCGCCCTCGCCCCGCTCCTGCCCGGTCCCAGGCTCGCCGCGCCTGCTGGCGGTGGCTGGCCACCGGGCTCGCGCTGGCCGCGTCGGCGCTCACCCTGGCGACGCCGGCGCGGGTGGAGGCTGGCGCCTGCTGTCTCTCCGCCGCGGCCTACGGTGTCGGTCGGCTCAAGAGCTGGGAGTCCATGGCCGCGGGCTCGTCGCTGTCGCTGCGACACACCTACGGCCACTGGTCTGCGCAGGGGCGCTACGCCGATCTCAGGGGCGCCCGCGCAGACGACCTCCGCGGCACGCTGTGGACCCTGGTGCGCGTGCACCGCAGCGGCGCCGTGTGGGTGCGCGTGCCCGGCCACCTCGGCCTGCGCAGCGCGCCCGGAGACGCGGGCGAGGTCTCGACCCAGGCCGCGTCCCCGGGGGATCTCGACCTCGGCCTGCGCTGGGACTGGGTGGGCGTGGGCGAGGCCGCGGGGCGGGCGGGCGTCGCGACCACGCTCGGGCTCACCGTGCCCACAGGGCGCACCTACGCGGAGAGCAGCGACGCGCTGGCCGCAGACGTCAGCGGTCGCGGCGCCTTCGCGCTCACCCTGGCGACCACCGTGGAGCGCACACTCATGCCCTGGTTCGTGCGCGGCGTGGCCGCCCTGAGCGTGCCGCTGCCGGCCGCGCGCGCCGACACCGGGGTGGTCCAGCGCTTCGGCCCCTCGGTGTCGGGCCAGCTCGCCGCGGGTCGCGAGGTCTGGAGCGGCCTGGTGGTGAGCGCGCGCGCCGACGTCACCTGGGAGTCGGCGCTGGTCAGCGGCGGCGCGCCAGTGGCTGGGTCCGCGGCGCTGGTGTCCACGGCCTCGCTGGCGCTCGCGTGGCAGGCCGCCAGCGACTGGACGGTGCAGGCTGGTGTGGGGGGCAGCGTGCCCCTGTCGAACCTGGGACGGAACCGCGAGGCCCAGCTGATCACCACCTTGGGTGTGCGCTACGGCTACGTGCCTTGACCGCCGCCGTGGTCGCGGCTGACCGCGTCCTCGCCGTGGACCACCTGACGCCGCACCGCGTCGTGCACCTGTCCGTTGCTCGCCAGGGTGCTGCCCGCGAAGAGGTCGTGTTCCTCGCCGTCTAGCGAGGTGATGCGCCCGCCCGCCGCCTCGACGATGGCGTGCCCGGCCGCCAGGTCCCAGGGCGCCAGGCTCTCTTCCCAGAAGGCGTCGATGCGCCCCGCCGCGAGCTCGACCAGATCCAGGGCCGCGGAGCCGCCGCGCCGGAAGCCGTGCGCCAGCATCAGCGCGCGACCGACCCGGCGCAGCAGCGCGTCGACCCGGCTGCGGCGATCATAGGGGAAGCCGCTCGCCAGCAGGCTGCGGGACAGCGAGGTCTCGGCCGACACCGCGATGGGTCGGCCGTTGCAGGTGGCCGGGACGCCCACGCCGCCGACGAAGATCTCGCGCCGCGCCGGCGCCAGCACCACGCCCAGCACGGGGCGGCCGAAGTGCAGCAGGCCGACGCTGACGGCGAACTGAGGGTGGCTGTGGCTGAAGTTGGTCGTGCCGTCGAGCGGGTCAACGACCCAGCACCAGCGGGTCTGGGGCAGCGACGCGCGGGCCGCCGCGACGCCGGCATGGCCGTCGCGCTCCTCGGCCAGCACCCGGTCGTTGGGAAAGGCGGCGCGCAGCTCGGCCAGCACCTGCGCCTCGCTGTCTCGGTCCGCCGCGGTCACCAGGTCGATCGGCGACTTCTCGTCGACCCGATCGAGCTGACCGTAGTGACCCATGAGGATCGCGCCGGCGCTCTCGGCCGCCCGCAGCGCGATCTTCAGCCGGGTGTGCAGCGCCGCGGTGTCGGGGCGCGCCTCCGCGGCGGGCGTCTCCGGCGCGGTCTGAGGGGCGACAGGGCGCCGCATGGTGGCGTCGGTCATGGTGCGGGGGGCTCCAGGTGGTCGCCGGGCGCGCCCTCGGCGCTCCCCTGGTCTGCGACCGCCGCGGCGGCGGCCTGCTCCGCCCAAGCCTCCAGCGCGCGGGCCTCGTTGGCCGCCTGCCGCTGCGCCTTCGCGCCGACCCACGCGCCGATGAGCAGCGCAACACCCACCGCGACGGGCACGCCGGCAAGCAGCAAGATGGGGCCGTAGTTCGTGGGGTTGAACCCACCGGTCTCAAAGTTGGCGAAGACCAGGAGCAGGCCGCAGGCCCCGGGGATCGCCACGAGCGCGAGGCCCAGCAGCGCCATGAGCACCAGCAGGACCTTGATGAGGGTGGAGTTCATGTCCATGTGCGCCTGCCCCCGTTTGGCCGCAGCCCGACTCCAGCTTGGGTGGAGCTCCACCCCCGGCGACGCTCGCCCAGGGACGCGCTTCATGCAAGCATCGGCCGCGCAGGCCGACCTCTGGCGCCTCGCCCTCGGTCCAGGTGGCGCCTGCGGCCGCATCCTCTCCCGCAGGACGCCCCGTGAGCTGGCACGCCCTCTTCGACCTGCTCGCCTGGCTCTCCGCAGGCGCCACCGGCTGGTGGGTGCGCCGCCGCTGGCTGCCCGCTGTGCCTGTGGGCCGCAGCCCCGCCTACCTCGCCTGCCTCGCCCTCGGCGCCGCTGCGGGGGCCTACGCCCTGGGGACCGCGAACCTGGCCCTGGCTGGTCAGCCGCGGGTCGGGCGCTCCGTGCTCGGGGCGCTGCTCGGAGGGGCGCTGGCGGTGGAGGCGTTCAAGTTCGCAGCGGGGCTCCGGCAGCCCACAGGTGGCCCCTGGGCGCTGCCCTTCGCCGTGGGCGTCGCGGTGGGCCGCGTGGGGTGCCACCTCTCCGGCCTCGACGACGCCACCTTCGGCGTGCCGGCGGCGTCATCGCTGGCGCAGTCCTGGGCGGTGGACCACGGCGACGGCGTCTTGCGGCACCCGGTGGCGCTCTACGAGTCGCTGACCCTGGGGTCGGTCGCGCTGACGTTGGCGTGGGGCCTCGCCCGCCAGCGGCCTTGGGCGACGCGGCGAGGCTTCCCGCTCGTGGTGCTCGTGTACGCCCTGCAGCGTCTGGGCTGGGAGGCGCTCAAGCCCTTCCCGCCGCTGGTCGGCCCGCTGAGCTTGATGCAGCTCGCCTGCGTCGCGCTCGCGGTCTACGGGCTCTGGCTCTGGTGTCGCGCCGCGCCCGCCCAGCTGCGGCCGGCGTCACGCTGACGCCCCACCGGCACCCCCGCGGGTCAGGGCTGCAGCGCCACGTCGTCGATGCGCCAGGTCGGCGAGCCAAAGGCCGAGCCCGTGATCAAGAAGCTCACCTGCACCGCGCTCTTGCCGCTGATGTGGCTGCCCACGTCGTAGCTCAGGGACTTGGTTCCAGCCGTGATCGGCAACGTCGCCACCACCGACCACGCCTGTGAGGGGCCGCCCCGCATGCGCACGCTCAGCGTCGTGCCGCTCGGCAGCGCGCCGCCCTGTCCGCCGCTCTGGTAGGACACCTTGAAGCTCAGCTTGGCCGCCTTGGCGCCGCCCGTCTGCACCACGGGCGAGGTCAGCGACGCCGCCACCGCCGGCAGGTTGGGGAAGCTCCCCGACTCCTGCAGCTGAGCCCACTTTTCGCTGCCGCTGCCCGAGAGGGTGAACACCTTCTTGGCACCGAAGCCCGGCTCGAGCGCCGTGGTCCAGCCTCCCTCGCCGAAGCTGCTCTTGTAGGTGTTGAACGTCTCCGACCACGGCAGGCCCTGTCCGACGCCGTCGCACTTGTCGCCCTTGCCGTCGCCGTCGCTGTCCTTCTGGTCGCCGTTGGCCACGGTCGGGCAGTTGTCGAGCGCGTCGTTGACGCCGTCGCCGTCGTCGTCGAGGTCACACACATCGCCGATGCCGTCCTTGTCCAGGTCGGTCTGCGTCTTGTTCGCCGTCACCGGGCAGGTGTCCTTGCCGTCGGGCACGCCGTCGTTGTCGTCGTCGTTGTCGCACGCGTCGATGGTGCCGTCGTTGTCGGTGTCCACGCTCTTGGGGTTGCTGCTGCCCAAGATGAAGTCGTCGATGACCACGCCGAGGTACTTGTTCTCGATGGCGTCGACGCTCTGGAAGGTGAAGCGGAAGCGCACCCGCTGCCCGGCGTAGCTGCTCAGGTCCACCAGCTGCGCGGCCCACTTGAGGATCACCGTGTCCTTGCCCTTCTGCATCAGGTTCGACCACTTGCTGTAGTCGCTCGCCTCCGAGGCGATCTGCAGAGACACCTTGTCGTAGGTCGTGCCGCCCTCGATGGCGAAGAGGTAGCGGTAGCTCAGGGTGATCTTCGCCGCGGGCGGCAGCAGCACCACCGGCGAGGTCGCCACCCCTGAGGTCGACGACTTGGCCTGATAGTTGACCCCGTTGCCGTAGTAGAGCGCGCCCCCAGGGCTGTAGTTCTCGCCGCCCTGCAGCGCCTGCCAGCCGACGTTGTCCTGCTTGGGCGTGAAGCTCCAGCCGTCGTCGCCGCCGTTCCACGAGAACATCTGGATCACGCCGTCGTCGACGAAGCCGTTGCAGTTCTCGTCGCCCTTGTTGCAGGGCGTCTCCACAGGGTGCGGCGCGGCCGGGTCCTTGGGCGCGCAGTCCGACACGTTGGGGTAGCCGTCGTTGTCCATGTCGGCGTCACACGCGTCGCCGATCTTGTCGCCGTCGAGGTCGCCCTGGCCCTTGTTGGGGGTCTGCTTGCAGTTGTCGCAGGCGTCGCCGAGGCCGTCCTTGTCGCTGTCCGTCTTGCCGTCGTCGGGCACCGTGGGGCACAGGTCGCACACGTCGCCCACCTTGTCCGAGTCGGTGTCGAGCTGGCTCGCGTTGGGCGTCAGCGGGCAGTTGTCGTTGGGGTCGTAGACGCCGTCGCCGTCGTCGTCGAGGTCACAGGCGTCCCCCTGCTTGTCGCCGCCCTTGAGCTTGGCGTCGGTGTTGGTCTGCAGGGGGTTGAACACGTCCGGGCAGTTGTCCGCCGCGTTGGCCACGCCGTCGTTGTCGCGGTCCGGGTCACAGGCGTCGCCGATGCCGTCCTTGTCCTTGTCGCCCTGGCCGCCGTTCTTGACCTCGGGGCAGTTGTCGTCCGGGTTGCACACGCCGTCCTTGTCTTTGTCGGGGCAGAACGCCGACGACTGGCTCGGCTGGTGGCCGCAGGTGCCGCTGGCGCAGAAGTCGACGGTGCACGCGTTCTTGTCGTCGCAGTCGGCGTCCTTGAAGCAGTCGGCCGGCTTCACGCACTGCCCCTTCACGCACTGCTGACCGCTCTTGCACGTGCCGCACTGGCCGCCGCAGCCGTCGCCGCCGCAGGTCTTCACGCCGCACTTGGGGGTGCACTTGGGCACGCACAGGCCGACCACGTTGCAGGTCGTGTCCTTGCCGCAGACGCCACATGAGCCACCGCAGCCGTCGGCGCCACAGGCCTTGCCCTTGCAGTTGGGCGCGCACTCACACGTGCCCTGGCTGCTGCAGTAGTTCTGCCCCTTGCAGGTGCCGCACGAGCCGCCGCAGCCGTTGTCGCCGCAGATCTTGCCGGTGCACACGGGCTTGCAGGGGCACAGGCCGCAGTCTTGCGGGCAGTTGTCGCAGGTCTCGCCGTTGTTCGGGTTGCAGTTCAGGTTGCCGCAGCTCGGCACCGGGCAGCAGTCCTTCTTGCAGCTCTGGCAGGTCTCGCCGGCGTCGCACACGCCGTTGCCGCACTGCACCGGGCACACGCCGCAGTCCGTGGGGCAGCTGCTGCACGACTCGCTCGGCTCGCAGGTGCCGTCACCGCACACCGCCGGGCAGGCGCCGCAGTCCTTGGCGCAGGTGGTGCAGCTCTCCTTGTCGGCCGGTGAACACAGGCCGTCGCCGCACTTGGCCGGCACCGCGACGCAGCTGCCGTCCTTGGCGCACACCTGGCCGGCCTTGCACACCCCGCACGTGCCGCCGCAGCCGTCGTCCCCGCAGCTCTTGCCGCCGCACTTGGGCACACACGCCGGGCCGCAGCCGCCGCACTTGGCGCTCTTGCACAGGCTCACGCACTTGGCGTCCCACGCCACCGTGCAGCAGCTGGCGTCCTGGTCGCAGACGCACTTCTCGCAGCCGCAGTCGTCGCAGCCGCTCTCGCTGCTCACCAGGCAGCCGTCGTTGGCCGGGCACACGCCGCAGTCCTTGGCGCACGCGCTGCAGGTCTCGCCCTTGGCCGCCTCGCAGAGCCCGTCGCCGCACACCGGCTTGCAGGTGCCGCAGTCGCTGGCGCAGGTGCTGCACGTCTCCTTGGCCTTGGCGTCGCAGATGCCGTCGCCGCAGGCCTTCGGGCACGCGCCGCAGTCCTTGGCGCAGCTGTCGCAGGTCTCGCCCTGGCTCTGGTCGCAGCTGCCGTCGCCGCACACCGCGCAGGCGCCGCAGTCGCTCGCGCAGCTCTTGCAGTCTTCACCGGCCTCGCAGTTCTTGTTGCCGCACACGGGCTTGCACGGTCCGCAGTCGCTCGGGCACTTGCTGCAGGTCTCCCCCGCCGCCGCCGCGCACACGCCGTCGCCGCAGGTGGGCGGGCACGCGCCACAGTCCTGGCTGCAGGTCTTGCAGGTCTCGCCCTGGGCCGTGGTGCACACGCCGTCACCGCACTTGGCGGGGCACGCGCCGCAGTCCTTGGCGCAGGTGCTGCAGTTCTCGCCGCCCGCCACGCTGCACACGCCGTCGCCGCAGGCGCTCGGGCAGGACCCACAGTCCTTGCTGCAGGTGGCGCAGGTCTCGCCGGCGCTCGGCGTGCAGACGCCGTCGCCGCACAGGTCCTTCTTGCACTCCGCCTCGTAGTCGGTGCAGCAGTCGCCCTGGCTCTCGCACTGGCTGTCACACCAACAGGTGCCCACGTCGCCCTGGCCGCCGCACTTGCCCTTGCACGAGCCGGGCTTGGGGCAGGCGCCGCAGTCTTGGGCGCAGCTGGTGCAGGTCTCGCTGGTGGGGTCGCACACGCCGTCGCCGCACTTGCCGGGGCAGGGGCCACAGTCCTTGGCGCAGGTCCCGCAGGTCTCGCCCGCGCTGCACAGGCCGTCGCCGCACACGCCCGGGCAGGCGCCGCAGTCCTTGGCGCAGGTGCCGCAGCTCTCGCCCGTAGCGCAGGTGCCGTCGCCGCACACGGGCTTGCACGGCCCGCAGTCCTTGGCGCACGCGCTGCACGACTCGCCCGCCGCCGGCGCGCACACGCCGTCGCCGCAGGTGGGCTTGCAGGGGCCGCAGTCCTTGGGGCAGGTCTGGCAGCCCTCGCTGCCGTTGCAGGTGCCGTCGCCGCAGCTGGCCGGGCAGGCGCCGCAGTCCCCCGGGCACGTGCTGCACGACTCGGCGCCGGTGCACTGGCCGTCGCCACAGGTGGCCGGGCAGGCGCCGCAGTCCTCCTTGCAGGCGCCGCAGGTCTCGGTGCCGTTGCACGCGCCGTCGCCGCACTTGG
>JAUIAC010000906.1 GCA_030425545.1 bacterium
CGCAGACGTCGGTCGTGCAGCCGTTCTTGTCATCGCAGGGGTTCGGCGTTCCGCCGCCGCAGGTGCCGGCGCTGCAGCTCTCGCCGGTGGTGCACGGGTCGCCGTCGTCGCACGCGCCCTTGCTCGGTGTGCTCGTGCACTTGCCGGTCTTGCCGTCGCAGGTGTCTGTGGTGCACGCGTCGCCGTCATCGCAAGCGCCGCCGTCGGTGCTGCCGTCGCAGTCGTTGTCGAGGCCGTCACACACCTCCTTGCTCGGCGCGGACGCGCTGCACTTGCTCAGCCCTGTCTTGGTGCAGGCCCGCTCGCCGTAGCAGGTCACCGACTTGCCGGCCACGGTCGACGTCGCGGAGCAGGTGGTCTTCTTGCCCTTGGCGATGGCATCGGTGGAGCAGTTGCACGCACCGAAGGCCCCGGCCGTGGCCCCCTCGGGCACGCACTGACTGGCCTTGGTGCCCTCCATGGTGGTCACTGAACGGCAGGTATAGCCCACGGGGCAGGCGTCGCCCGCGCCGCACGCCATGGCGCAGAACGCGCCGTCGCCGTCGTGGTCGACGCACCGCGCAGTGCTGTCCCCACACTGGCTGGACAGCGTGCAGGGATCGCAGAGTGACTGCAGGCCGGGATCGCCGCTGATGTCCGCGCCGCCGGCCGCGTCACCGCCGCCGCCACCGCCCGAGGTGTCGCCTGTGCCGGCGCTGTCGCCGACGCCACCGTCCACCGCGACGTCGCCTTCGCCCGCGTCGGTCGCGCTGCCCACGTCCGGCGTCTCCACCGTCGTCTCACCGCAGCCGCCGGCCAACGCCAGGACCAGGAGCCCCACCCAAACTCTCGCGCTCACCCGGCTCTGCACCACGCTCATCATCCGTCCTCTCATTCGCGCACGTCCTGTGGTCCGACCGTCGACTGGTCTCGCGATGAACGGCGCCGGCCGGTGGGCTCGCGCCCGGGCCTCGCCATTCATGGCAGTGTGTGAAGGGGAGGATAGCGGCGATCCCGGCCGGCGGCTACGGCCGATGCGACAGCAGGTGTCCGATCAGCGCTGCGCGATGTGCGCCCACCGACGAAGCGCCGATGCCACGCCCTATGGAGCGTCGGAGGCCCCACGGGGGACACCCGCGAGGCGCACCAGGAGCGACGCCAGGCGCTGCGGGTCGAGGTGTGGCTTGGACGCACGGGTGACCAAGGGCATGTCCAGCACACGCAGCCCGAGAGCGCTCAGCGCGGGCTGGTCCACCCCGTCTGGGTAGCTGCCCTGCTCCGCGTCCACCACGACGGCGTCCATGACCCGCGCGCCCGGCCCGAGGCCGTCCTGCGCCACCTCAATCAGGCGGGCCGCGGCCGCCGCCACCGAGAGCCCGCGTTGCTCCGGGTCTGGCCCGGTGTTGGCGACGAAGACCTTGCTGCAGCGCGCCTCGGCGATGGCTGCGCCCACGCCCGCGGGCAGCAGGTTCGCCAGGATGCTCGTGTAGAACGAGCCCATGGGGTAGCAGATCAAGTCCGCGTCTCGGATCAACCGGCCCACCTCGTCCGACACGACCACGCGGGCCGGCGCGGGGTCGTCCAGCGTCCGCACCAGACCCACGGTGGCGATGCGAGAGGGGGGCACCGGCGCGGCCTTGCC
>JAUIAC010000907.1 GCA_030425545.1 bacterium
CTGATCCGCTTCAACCGCTTCGTGAAGGGCCAGCGACTGCTGGGCCTCCGGCGCCTCGCCCTCGACAACGGGGTGCAGTTCGGCTCGCTCTTCTCCGAGCGACTGTTGAGCGAGATCCTCACCGCCGAGGGGGTGGTCACCGCGCGTACGGCCTGGGCCACGCTCTCTCTCAACGGCGCCAATCGCGGCGTGTACGTGATGGTCGAGCGCGTCGACGAGAGCTTCATCGCGCACCGTTTCGGTGACACGCTAGGGCTGCTCTACAAGGTGCACACCGGCGGCCCTGGCGCAGACCTCCAGCCGCTGACGAGCGCTGAGAGCTACGCTGCGGCGTTCTCGCCAGAGACTGACCTCACCGAGACCACGGGGCACGCGCCGCTGCACACCCTCTGCCAGAAGCTCGGCGAGATCAGCGACGACGAGCTGCCGACCTGGCTCGAGCAGCACCTGGACCTGCAGGGGTTTTTGCGCTTCACCGCAGTCGCCCTGCTCGCGGGGGCCTTCGACCAGTACACCGGCTGGAATCCGCACAACTACTACCTGCACCGCGCGCCCGGTGGCCGTTGGACCTATGTTCCCTGGGATCTCGACGTGGGCTTCGCCGACAACGCCTTCGGTTGCATCCCGGTCATCGACGCCTGGAACGTCGCCTGGCCGCTGCCGCGTACGCCGCGACCCCTGCTCCAGCGCATCGTGACGCACCCGAAGCTGTTGGCTCGCTATCGCGCCGAGGCGAACCGGCTGCTCGAGGCCTGGTTCCGCCCCACGGCGCTGGCGACGTGGTTCGACCAGGCCCACGCGCTGCTGAAGGACGACCTGGCAGCCGACCCCTTCCCCGCGGTGCGCGTCACCAACCCCGGCGTGGTGGGCTGGCCGGCCATTGTGGCGGATCTCAAGGCCTTCACGGTGACGCGCTACAGCCGCGCGCGCAGCGAGCTGGACGCGCCGAAGCAGACGGCGCCCCACACGCCCAAGTGTGGTGGTTCAGGGCCGGGCAAGGCGCCGTCCCCGGGCACGCTGACGGCTCCGCAGCCGACCCAGCTCCAGGGCACCTACGTCCCTGGCAAGGGCGTGGCGTTGACGTGGGTCGACAACGCCACGGGAGAGGCCGGGACCATCGTCCAGCGCTGTGCAGGGGCGATGTGCGCCGACTTTCAGAACCACATCGGGCTGCCGGGCGACGCCCATACCAGCGCGACCGACACCAAGGTCCAGGGGCCGCAGACGCTGCGCTACCGCGTGTTCGCCTGGCTGCCCACACCGCAAGGCGGCGCGGGCTCGTTGCCCAGCACGGCAGTGTCGGTCCAGGTGCCCTGAGGGCAGCGGTCGTACAGCGGTCCGCGCGCGCGCAGGACGCGCACCCGCCACGATCGCTCGCCGCGGCGCCCGTCCTCACCCGCCGCGGACCACGAAGGCCGGCCGAGGGCCATGGACCGTGTCCGGCAAGCGCGCGTTCAGCTGGCTGACGTGCTCGCGCATGGCCTGGCCGAGGGCGCGAAAGGCGTCGGTGCGCGGCGAGGTCGGCCGCCAGCGCAGCCCCACCGCCCGGCGTGGTCCCGGCTCCGCGGCGAAGGCACGCAGCACGAAGGCCCCGCCCGCCGGCAGCGCGGTGAGCGCCG
>JAUIAC010000193.1 GCA_030425545.1 bacterium
CGTGGCCCTGCCCGCAGGCGAGCACCGGCTGGTGCTGCGCTATCGCGACCCGCTGATCCTCGCGGGCCTCGCGGTGAGCGGGCTGACCCTGCTGTGGCTGGGGCTGTGGGCGTGGCGGCGCCGGCGCGCGGACAGAGACGCCGCCTGAGCGGAGGTCCGCGGGCTGGCCGACGGGCGGGGGCGTTAGACCTGACGGGCCTTGGCGCGCTTGGCGCGGACCTTGGCGCTGAGCCCGGCCTCGTAGCGGGCCAGAAAGTCGGCGACCGGCATCGCAGCGACAGCGTCGCCCACCGCGTCGAGGGCGACGTCGTCCAGCTTCTTGAAGCGCACGCACGACTTGCCCATGTCGAGCTTCTTGCCCGTGGCCTTCCACGCGGTGGCGAAGGCCTCGGCGACCTCCGGCATCACGTAGATGCCAAACATGTGCAGGCTCACCTTGGCCTTGCCGTTGGCCAGGCCCACAAAAGGCACCGGCTGCTTGGCGTCGCAGTGGTAGCCCTGCGGGCAGAGGGCGTGGGGCACGTAGTAGCCGATGCTGCCGTACTGGATGCCCTCCTCGTAGCCCGCCGGCAGGCGCTCCAGGATCACGGCGCGAAGGGCCTCGAGCAGCGCCCGACGGTCGTCCGGCAGGCCCGCGAGGTAGCTCTCGACGGTGACAGGGGGGGCTGGCTGACTGGCTGGCTGACTGGCTGGCTGGGTCATGGGGTGCTCCTGGGTCAGGCGGCTCGGGTGCGCCGGCAGCTCAGCGGCGCCCCGCGACCGTGCCGCAGGTCACCCCGGCGGGTCCAGCGCGGTCTCGTTCCCCCGCCGCATCGTCGCCGCACGCTGACGTTGGCGGTCGAAGCCCCTATCATCCCGCCACACCGCGGAGCGCCCCATGGCAGACCTCACCCCCGTCGAGCGTTGGCTCCTCACCGAGGCGCGGCTCACCACCTCCGTGCCCGACCTGGTGCGCCGCCTCTTTCACACCCTGCGGCGCGCCGGCGTGGCTGTAGACCGGGGATTCTACGGCTCCACCGTGCTCCACCCGCAGGTCGCCGCGCTGCTGTGCCGCTGGGACATCGACTCCGACGTGGTCACGACGCTGCAGTGGTCGCCGACGCGCTTCGCTGAGGTGAACCAGGACCGCACGCCGCTCGGAGACCTGCGCGACAGCCGGCGAGAGGTCCGCTACCCGCTCCACGCCCTGGACGATCACCCCTACGAGGACATCCGGCTGCTCTTGGACGCCGGGTACACCGACTACGTCCTGCTGCCCGTGCTCCGAGGCGACACCTTCGAGGGCGGCCTCAACTTCTGCACCCGCCAGCCCGGCGGCTTCAGCCCGGCCGAGCACGCCGCGCTGACAGGGCTGGTGCCGGCCATCTGCTGTGCGATGGATCGGGTCTTTGCCGACTTCCTCCGCGAGCAGCTGCTCTGCGCCTACCTGGGCCGCGACGCGGGTCGCCGGGTCTACGCGGGTCAGGTGAGGCTGGGCGACCGCCAGACCGTGCAGGCGGCCATCTGGTTCTCCGATCTGCGCGGCTACACGCGCCTGAGCGAGAGCCGCCCCCCGGAGGAGGTGATCGCCGCCATCAACGACGCGTTCGAGGTGGTGGTCGACGCCATCCAGACCCACGACGGCGAGGTGCTGAAGTTCATGGGGGACGGCGTGCTCGGCATCTTCATCGACGCGGGGGAGGACACCTGCTGCGACCGCGCCCTGCTCGCTGCCCAACAGACCCAGCGGCGCCTGGCTGACCTCAGGCGGGCCCAGCGCGCCGACGGTCGGCCCGAGACCCACGTGGGCGTCGGCCTGCACTACGGCGACGTCACCTACGGCAACATCGGCGCAGAGGGGCGGCTGGACTTCACGGTGGTGGGCCGGGCGGTCAACCTCGCCGCCCGAATCGAGGCGCTCTGCGGTTCCCTGGAGCGGACCGTGCTGGCCTCAGAGGCCGTGGCGGGGCGGGTGCAAGGGGGCGCGTTGGCCTTGGTGGCGCGGCGGCAGGTCAAGGGCGTGGCGGAGCCGGTGGCCGTCTTCGGGGTCAACGAGTGAGCGGGGGGACCGCCGCCCGCGCCGCGCCCTACGTCCTCGGCGTCTCCGGGGCGCAGGGCTCCGGCAAGTCGACCCTGTGTCGCCGCCTCGCCGCGCGCCTGGAGGCCGACCACGGCCTGTCGACCGTGGTGCTCAGCATCGACGACGTGTACCGAACGCGGGCGGAGCGGCGGGCGCTCGGACGCGCTGTGCATCCCCTCTGCGCCGTGCGGGGGCTGCCAGGGACCCACGACGTGGGGCTGGCGCTGCGGGTGCTCGACGCGCTGGCGGCGGCGTCACCCGACGCCACGACCGAGGTCCCGCGCTTCGACAAGGCCCACGATGACCGGGTGCCGCGGAGGGACTTCGACCGGGTCGTCGGTCGACCCGACGTGGTGCTGCTCGAGGGCTGGTGTGTCGCGGCGGTGCCCGGGCCTCCGTGGACCGGGCCGATGAACGCCCGTGAGGCCCGCGACGACCCGGACGGCACCTGGGTCCGGTGGAGCGAGCGAGCGCTGGCCGTGGACTATCCGCCGCTCTGGCGGCGGCTCGACGCCCTGCTCTTCATCGCGTCGCCCTCGTGGGAGGCCGTCGTCGCGGGGCGCTGTCAGCAGGAGGCCTCGCTGGCGCGACGGCTCCGAGACGCCGGCCGCGCTGAGGACGCTGTGGGGCTGATGACCGAGGCCCAGGTGGTGGACTACGTGGCGCTCTTTGAGCGAAAGACCCGCCAGCTGCTCGCGGAGCTGCCCGCCGTCGCCGACTGGGTCCACCCGCACTGGCTCGCGGCGGACCATGCGGAGCGGGCCCCAGCGACGCGTGACGCGGTGATCCGCGCGGTGGTGGAGGCCTGCGCGGGGCGGGCGGACTGAGCAGCGCCCGCGCGGGGAGCCGCGTCAACCCACAGCGCTTGCCGCAGCCGCCCAGCGTGCTTGCTTGGCCCATGGGCATGTTCGACCAGGACCTGATTCTCCGCGCCGTCGAGGCCATCGGCCGCGCGCTCGCCGGGCTGGTGTTGCGCGACCGCGTGGGCATCCAGGTCCCCGGGCGCGATGACGAGGCCGAGGTCGACGCGTGGCTTCGGCGGGTCCCGCTCGATCAGCTGCGCACGCTGCGTGGCGCAGACCTGGCTGACGCGGCCAAGCTCCGCTCGCCGGCTGAGTTCGTCGCCGCGATCCACGCGCTCGAGCCCAGCGCCGACCACCCCGAACGGGAGGCCCGCGTCGCTGTCGCCCGGTCGCTCAAGAACGAGCTGATCCGCCGCTTCTCTGCACGTCTTGGGGTGCGTCGGGAGGCCGGCTCCGGCGCCTTGCTGCTCTCTGCGGACGCTGGGCACCGCCAGCCTGTGCGGATCACCACCGCCGAGCTCGACCCCGACGTTGTCCTGATCCTCTGACCCGTCAGGGCCCGACCTCTTCGGCCGCCAGGAAGTTGCCGTTGGTGTTCCAGCCCATCAGGCACTCCTGCGCGCCGTTGCGGAACGACTGCACCTGCACCGTGTGCTTGCCCTTCTTGAAGCCGAGCCCCAGGCCGGTGTGCGTCGCGTTGCTCATGCGCCAGTAGTTGTTGAGCCCCGACAGGTCCGCGTCCGAGAAGTAGGCCACCTGCTTGCCGTCGATGAGGATGCGCCAGCGGCACCGGTCGTAGTTGTTGCCCAGCGTGCCCAGCGTGTCCTGGTAGGTCACCCGGATGATCGAGTCGTCCCGCAGCTTGGTGTAGCTCAGCGTGCGGTTGGGGATGTTGCGCCAGCCGCTGCCCGAGTTGTTGCGCCAGTCCTTGTTGATGAGCACGTACTTGAAGTTGCTGTTGAGCGGCGACGCCTTGGAGGTCACGAGCCCGTTGGCGACGACGTTGCCAGCCACCGTGGCGCCCTTGGCCACGGTCAGGCTGCCGCTGTTGAGCTGGTCTCCGGCGACCTGAATCTTCTTGCTGCTCAGGGTCTGCGTCTTGACCGACCAGGTCACCACGCTGCCGTCCGTCTTCTTGGTCGGGTTGCAGTACTTGGCGTTGCCCGGCGCCTGCACGACGCAGAACGAGGTGTCCTTGACCTTGAGGTTCCACAGGCCCTTGGGGTTCTTGCCCACCCAGGCGGCCAGGTCTCCGGACTTGGGCGGCGCCTTGGGTGTCCACGTCTTCTTCAGGATCTTCGCGTCTTTGGCACCGCAGGGGTCGCAGAGCACCCAGCCCTGCTTCTTGTCGTCGGGGGGCAGCACCGTCACCGCGACCGCGCCCAGGTTGGTGTTCTCCACATGGACCGAGAGCTCGAAGGTCTGCGCCACGCCCAGGTCGGGGAAGGTGAGGTTCGACACCGCCTCCGTGCCCTGGTTGTCGGGGATCGGGACGTTCTTCTGCGCGGTGACGATGGTGTCGATGAACTGGTTGCTGATGAGGCCGTTGCTCACCTGCGCCAGGCCGTCCTTCGGCAGCGCGGCCGAGCTGGCCACGCACTTGAGGGTGCCGTCGGCGTTGACCCCCTGGACCACCAGCCCTGCTTTGCAGGAGCCCACCCCCAGCTTGACGCCGGTGAGCTTGGAGCCGTCGCCGACGAAGCTGGTCGCGGTGACCGTGCCTGCGGCGACGTCGCCGGTGAACGTGCCGTTCTTGGCCTTGAGGCTGTTGCCTGAGAGGTCCACGTCGCCGTCGAACTTCATCTCCTTGGCGGAGACACACGCGGTGCACGCCAGGTCCTTCGCGGCGCCGCCCTTGGTGGTCGAGCCGGCGTAGTTGAAGCCTACCTTGGCGGCCGAGACGCCGCCCGCGGCGATGTGCGAGGCGCTGAGGCAGCCCGTGCAGCCGAGGCTCTGCGCCTGAGCGGCGACCAGGGCGTAGGGCGACGCGGCGAGCCGCTGTCGCGGCAGCTCTGGATCACTGCCCACCTGGACGCCCAGCCAGGCCTCGGGCAAGGCCGCCAGGGCCTTGGCGTCGAGGGGCTTGCTGGTGCCGAGCAGGTAGACGAAGCGCCCGCCGGTGACCGTGACCTTCACCGGCCCCTCGGTCCACGCGGGGGACTTGGCGCCCTGCCCTGCGTAGAGGCGAAAGGTCAGGGAGTAGCTGCCGTCTGCGGCCGGACCGCCGGCCGCGCTGGTCATGGCGCCCTGAAGCGACGTGGCGGTGGGCACCGCCGCGTGGGCCGGCGTGGGCGCGAGCGCCGCGAGCGCCGCGAGGGCCAGCAGCGTGGCCGCGAGGGACGCGGTGAGCGGAGCGTGGGGCGATGAGAACATGGCGAGCCTCCTGGAGGGGCCCGTACCATGCCAACGGCGCGGCAAGGCAAGCAAGGGACGGGCTGACTTCTGCCTGGGGTCGTGAGCAGGCGCGTCCCAGTGCTACGCTCGTGCCTCCCTCCACACAGAGCGCACCATGGCTGTCATCGAAACAACCCACGTCGGCTGGCTGTCCCGGCTCCTCGGCTCGATCAAGAGCGTCCTCGTCGGCCTGGTGCTCGCGGTCGTGGCCGTGCCGCTGCTCTTCTGGAACGAGGGCCGCGCCGTCCACACCGCGCGCAGCCTCGAGGAGGGCGCCGGCGCGGTGCTCTCCGTCCCGGCCGACCGGGTCGACCCGGCCAACGAGGGCATGCTCGTACACGTCACCGGCGAGGCCACCGCCGTCGGCAAGCTCGCCGACCCGACCTTTGGCGTGGAGACCACCGCGCTCAGCCTCCACCGCGACGTCGAGATGTTCCAGTGGGACGAGGAGCGCCACACCAAGACCAAGAAGAAGCTCGGCGGCGGCCGCACCAAGCGCACCCGCTACACCTACGAGCGCGACTGGCGCGACCGGGTCATCGACTCCAGCGACTTCAAGGAGCCCGGCCACAGCAACCCCACCCGCATGCCCTACGAGGACAAGGCCTTTCACCCCAAGTCGGTGTCTCTCGAGGCCTTCACCCTCTCGCGCGAGCACGTGGCGGAGCTGGGCCGCGGCGACCGGCTCGACGTCGGCGCCACACGACAGCCCGCTGCGCCTGAGGGCGAGCGCCCGCGACAGCGCCACGACGGCAAGATCTACATCGGCGAGGACCCGCAGCAGCCGCGCGTGGGCGACGTTCGTGTCGGCTACACCCGCGTGCCACCGGGCGTCGTGTCGCTCATCGCCAAGCAGCAGGGGACCAGCTTTCAAGCCTGGACGGCGCCCTCTGGCGACGCGCTGCTGATGCTCGAGCGCGGCTCGAAGTCGGCCGACGAGATGTTCCAGGGCGCCGAGCGTGCGAACACCGGGCTCACCTGGGCGCTCCGGCTCGCGGGTTTCCTGTGCATGTTCGTGGGTGTGGGGGTGATCTTCCGGCCCTTGGCGGTGGTCGGGGATGTGTTGCCGCTGGTGGGCAGCGTGCTGCGCTTTGGCGTCGCGCTCTTCGCCTTTCTCGTGTCGACCCTGGTCAGCTCCGTGGTCGTGGCGGTGGCGTGGTTGGTCTACCGCCCCGTCATCGGCGTGGCGCTGCTGCTGGTCGCGGGCGCGGCGGTTTTTGGCCTCGTGCGCCTCGCCCGCAGCGGCAGCAGGCCCGCCAGCGCAACGTAGGAGCCGCGCCGGTCAGCTGAGCTTCTTCAGGATGCTCAGGCAGGTGCCCTCGGTGCGTGTGGTCCCCACGCCGAGCGCGCGCTCCACGGCCTTGAAGTCCAGGTCCGAGGTGGAGATCCCCTGTCGCGGCAGCCAATACCAGGCGCGGCCATGAACCACGACCCGGTCGGCGTCTGAGCTGTGCGCCTCGGCCAGCGCGACGGCGGCGGCGTCCGGCGCGTCCCGTAGAAAGGTCACCTGTGGCTTGCCCATGGCCGCCCGCTCCGCGTCGGTGAAGGGCACCCGCGCCAGGGTCTCGGCCAGCTCGTCGCGGCTGCGCACGAAGGTCTGGACCAGGTAGCCCAGCCGCTCGGCCAGCCCGGCCTCGAAGGTCGCGGTGGCGTCGACCCCCGGCCGCGCGCGGAAGAGCACGTTGCCGCTGGCGCGAAAGGTGCGCACGTCCTCGAAGCCCAAGGCCTCGACGTGGGCCCGCAGGTCGTCGTTGGTGATGCGACGCTTGCCCAGGTTCATCCCGCGAAGGAAGGCGACGTGCGACATGGCGGGAGCTCCGGTGAAGAAGGGGACAGCCGACGGCCGCGACCTTGCCCGGCCGTGCGGCGCCGACGCAACTTCTGCTTGCCCTCCGCGGCCGACCTCGGGCACAACCCGCGTCCCATGACTCGCGCCACACCGCACCCGCTCAGCGTCGCCCCGATGATGGACCGGACCAACCGGCACTATCGCGCCTTCGCCCGCACCCTCACGCGGCGCACGCTGCTCTACACCGAGATGGTGACGACCGGCGCGATCCTCTTCGGCGACAAGGAGCGGCACCTGGACTTCGACGCGGCGGAGCACCCGCTGGTGTTGCAGCTCGGTGGCGACGACCCCGACGCGCTGGCGCAGTGCGCCGTCATCGCAGAGCGGTGGGGCTACGACGAGATCAACCTCAACGTCGGCTGCCCGAGCGACCGGGTGCAGCGTGGCAACTTCGGCGTGTGCCTCATGGCGCAGCCGGAGCGCGTCGCCGCGTGCGTGGTCGCCATGCGCGCCGCCACGTCGCTGCCTGTCGGGGTCAAGCACCGCATCGGCTTCGACGAGCTCGACACCTACGACCACATGCGCCGCTTCGTCGACATCGTCGCGGAGTCGGGGTGCGACCGCTTCACCGTGCACGCCCGCAAGGCCTGGCTCCAGGGGCTGAGCCCCAAGGCCAACCGCAACATCCCGCCCCTGCGGCACGACGAGGTGTGGCGGCTCAAGCAGGAGCGGCCGGACCTGCTCATCGAGAGCAACGGCGGCATCTTGGAGCTCGACACCCTCGAGGCGCACCTCGCCCATGTCGACGGCGTGATGATCGGCCGCGCGGCCTGGGACAACCCGTGGATGCTCGCGCAGGCGGACACCCGCCTGTACGGAGAGGCCGAAGATCCGGCGCCCTCGCGGCATGCGGCGGTGCGCGCCCACATCCCCTACATCGAGGCGCAGCTCGCGAGGGACGTGCGGCTCCACCACCTGACCCGGCCGATGCTGCTGCTCTTCGCGGGACAGCCCGGCGGCAAGCGGTGGCGGCGCTTCCTGAGCACCCACGTGCACGCCGAAGGCGCGGGCATCGACGTCGTGCACGCCGCGCTCGAGACCGTGCCGGACCAGACCTTGCGCGCCACGTCGGCGCAGCTCTAACTAAGGAGCGTGTGGCGTCGGCGAGCCGGTCGGCTGAGGCGCTGGGCTGGCCGGTGGCGCTTTCATGACGGGCGAGGCGGAGCCATGCCGGCGCGGCGCGGGCCTCGTCGAGCTGCGGAGGGGCGCCAAAGAGGCCGCGAGCACCCGCCGCAAGCGCGCCTGCCGCGAGCGCTGAGACTGGGCGATCTTCGGCGCGATCTGGCTGTTCCAGGTGTGCGCCACCCGCTCGCACAGCACGCTCTTCATCCAGCGACCGAAGTTGTCGCGCCGTTGGCTCACGACGCGCCATCGTGACGTGACCGCCGCGGCCTTCGCTGTGTGGCTCTCGTCGACACGGAGCGCGAGCCGGCCACTCGACAGGTCGATCACCTCCGCGGAGAACGACGTGACCGGCACGGTGAGCTCCAGGTCAGGACAGCGACTGCCGGGGCCTGCCAGGGCGCGCGGCTGCACGGTGTAGTGTCCGGCCCGCGCGTCCCACTGCATCGTCACGGGCAGCCGGACGCTGTACGACGAGAGCGCGGAGACGGGGATCGCCGCTGTCGGCGTCCGGAGCGGCGCCGCTGAGGGGCCCGCCAGGCTCCGGGCCCAGATGGCCTGCTCGAGCCACGACGCCCCGTCGACCTTGCACGGAGGGCGGCAGGCGCGCAGCACCAGCGGCCGCACCGCGGCAGGCGTCATGAGCGTGCTCCCCCATTCGTTCAGCAAGCTGAGCAGGACTCCGGCTGCAAGGTGTCCGACGACCGGCTGCTCAGCGCCCTCGTGCGAGCGCGGGCGCGCTTGCGGGGACGAGAGCGCCGGCCCGACGACAACCCTGGAGAGCAAGCCCGGGCGGACCCTCGGCGCCCGCACCGCGCTGGAACCGAGGTTCCGGTCGAAGACGCCCTTGAAGTCGACCACAACGCGCCGGGCGCCGCTGTCGTCCGCCCCGCCGGCTCCGGTCGCCGCACCGCAGCCGCTCGCCAGCAGGCCTGCGACCAGAATCGTCGGCAGCGCGCGCCGCGGCACAAGCTGCGCATTGCGTGCGGCCACACGAGGGCGCTGATGCATGGGAACCTCCGTTTCGTTCGTTGCGGTGCCCCAGCATGGACACGTGCGGCGGCCAGCGTCAAAGCGCGTCGGCAGCTCGCGCGCTGGCGCGGCCACGAGGCCCTGGTCGAGAGGCGACACGGCGACTTGCGTCGCGCGTCTTTCTCTTCACGCCGCCGCTGTGATAGCCAAGCGCCTCCACGCTGGAGGCCCCCATGTCCGACACGCCCGTCCTGCTCGAGAAGAACGGCGCCATCGCGCTGCTCACCATCAACCGGCCCGACAAGCTCAACGCGCTCAACCTGCACGTGCTCGACGTGTTGGCCCAGCGGCTCGACGAGATCGAGGCCGACGACAGCATCCGCGTCGTGGTGCTCACCGGCGCCGGTCGCAAGGCCTTCGTCGCCGGTGCCGACATCGCCGAGCTGGCGCCGATGGACTACCACGCGGCCCTGCGCTTCTCGACCAGCGGCAACCGCTGCCTCAGCCGCATCGAGAAGAGCGCCAAGCCCTACATCGCGGCGGTCAACGGCTTCGCCCTGGGCGGCGGCTGCGAGCTGGCGCTGGTGTGCGATGTCATCTTGGCGTCCAACACCGCCCGCTTCGGCTTCCCGGAGGTGACCATCGGCGTCATCCCCGGCTTTGGCGGCACGCAGCGGCTCGCCCGGCTCATCGGCCGCAACGCCGCCAAGCACTGGACCATGACCGGCGACATCTACCCGGCCGCCGAGGCGCAGCGCATCGGCCTGGTCTACCGGCTGCACGATCCCGAAGAGCTCATGGACGCCGCCATGAAGACCGCAGGCAAGATGGCGCGTCGCGCCCCTCTAGCCGTGGCCGAGTGCAAGAACATCATCAACCGAGGCATCCAGCTGCCGCTCGACTACGCCCTTGAGGCCGAGTCTCGCGCCTTCGCCACCCTCTTCCAGACCGAGGACCAGTCGGAGGGCATGCAGGCCTTCCTGGGCAAGCGCAAGCCCGATTTTCGGGGCAAATAGCGCACGGTCCGCGGCGCCCACCGGCCCCGCCGGCCGGTTGACCCACAGGGGACCGCCACGCACCCTGCCCGCACAGGAATCCCGCGCCACGCCGCGCGCAGTGAAGGAGCCAGCCATGCA
>JAUIAC010000194.1 GCA_030425545.1 bacterium
CCGGTGCGGTTCAGGTCGCTCAGCACGGCGCTCAGCGGGACGACCTTGGCCGAGGCGTGGGCCCCGATGCTGTCGATGAGCTTGGTGGACGCGGCCCACTGCTTGGTGTCGACCATGCGAAAGCCGGCCGCCGACGCGAGCTTGAGCTTGAACTTCGTCGCGTCGCCGGCGCCGCCGGACTGCTTGCACTCGGCCGGCGCGTAGGGGCAGGCCGGCTGCGGCGCCGCGACGCAGGCGCCGGTGGCGGCGTCGCAGGTCTCGGGCCCGTTGCACGGGTCGCCGTCGTCGCAGGTCTTGTCCGCGCAGAGGTTCGGCGGCGCACCCGCGTCGGGCGCCACATCCGGCGCCGCGTCCGGTACGGCGTCAGGTGCCGCGTCCGGTACGGCGTCAGGTGCCGCGTCCAGCGGTACGTCGGGCGTGGTGTCGATCTCTGCGCCGGGCCCGACGTCAGGCCCCACGTCGGGGGAGACGTCCAGGGCTGCGTCTGGCAGCGAGCTCGTGTCGGGGGCAGCCGTGTCGGGAGCAGCCGTGTCGGGGGTAGCCGTGTCGGGGGCGGCCGTGTCGGGGGCAGCCGTGTCGGGGGCGGCCGTGTCGGGGGCGACGATGTCGGCCAGCGAGGCGTCCAGCGGGGGCACGTCGGGCGCGTCGATGTGGTTGGAGAGCCCGTCGGCGCCGTCCGGCGACGTCGCGTCGGGCGTCGCGTCGGGCGTAGCCGTGCCGGCCGGGGGCTCCGTCGCAGCGTTGGCGCACGCCGCCATGACGACGACGAGGGCGACGAGCGCCCCATGCGCCACAGCGCGGTAGCCGGGAGAGTCGGCCTCGGGCCAGGTGTTCTCGCTCATGACGCCGCGCCCCCTGCTCCCCGACAACCTCTCATGATAGGAGAGCATCGCAAACCGACCGGCGCTCCGTCGTCGGGGCCCCTGCCGGCCCCCGCCCAGCGAGCGACCCGGGGCCCGACCCCGCCTGGAGTCCCCATGACCGCCACGCAACCAACCGGCACGCAGCCGACCGCCACGCAGCCGACCGACGAGCCTGTGCGCACCGCGCAGTGCGCGTGCGGAGGGCTGCGGGCGATCTGCAGCGGCCCCCCGGCGCGCGTCTCGGTGTGCCACTGCTTCGCCTGCCAGCGCCGCACAGGGAGCGCGTACGGGGCGCAGGCACGCTACGACCAGCGCCAGGTCCGCGTGACCGGCGAGTTCAAACGCTGGACCCGGCGCGGCGACAGCGGCGGGTCGGTGACGTTCACCTTCTGCCCCACGTGCGGGACCAACCTGTGCTGGACCCCGGACGGGCTCCCCGACGCCGTGACCGTCGCGCTCGGTTGCTTCGCCGACCCGAGCTTCCCTCAGCCGACCATGACGGTCTACGAGGACCGCGAGCACAGCTGGGCTCACGTGCCTGGCGACGCCATCGATCGCTGGCGCTAGCTCCAAGGGCCGTCGATTCGCGCAGCGCGCGACGGGCCAGCGCCTCGCCTGGCGCGCCTCCGAGCGGCGTTCGGCGTCCTCAGCGCAGGAAAGCCACCGTCCCGATCCGTCCGTCGCGCAGGCTGTATCGGACCAGCACCGTCCCCTGCAGCCGCTCGCCGCCGTCCGCCGGGTCGCGCCACCAGCGCTCCCGCTCGACGCAGTGCTCGCCGTGCACCAGGCGCCCGTCGATCTCGCCGCCAAAGCCGCCACGCTCGAACATCTCGGCGTAGCGCGCGCGAAACGCCGCCTGCCCCCGCACCTGCTCGGCGCCCTCGGCGTCCAGCACCCGCACGTCGTCGTGATAGCACCGGCAGAACGCGTCGAGATCCCACGCGTTGTAGGCCACGAGCTGGGCCACGGCCAAGGCCTCGATCGCCGCCGCAGCGCCGGACAGGTCCTCACTCATCGAGCCCTCACTTCAGCGGCCAGGCCGACAGCAGCGCCGACTTCACGTGGCAGCCCGCGCACGCCTTCGCCCCGGCGTCCACGGCGGCCGTCCCGGCGACGTCGCTCTGGGTCGGGTCCACGCCCACGCTGCGAAAGAACCAGAGCGCGTCCTTGCCGGTCTTGGCGTCGACCACCTCGCGCCACGCGTAGTAGCGCGTCGGTTTGCCCGCCTGAAAGGTGACCAGCACCGCGCCCAGATCGCCGCCGGACTCGAACTTCCACGCCCCGCTCAGCGTGTTCCACAGCGCCGCGGTGACAAACACCCGCTGGGCGCCGTGCGTCTTGCCCACGTGCACCGAGCCGCTCGTGAGCACCGTGTGCTCCTTCGCCTGCAAGCGCGCGCCGAGGGCCGCCGCGTCGGCCGGCAGCTTGGAGCCGTGCGTACACATCGCCACCTTCCGCTTCGGGTAGCTGCACTGCTTGCCGAAGGACCCGGTCGCCAACGCGCACGTGTTGACGGTGCACACGTCGCCGTCGCTGCAGCCGAGCGGCGCCACCACCGCGCAGCTGCCGCCCTTGCAGGTCCCCGTGTTGATGCACAGCGTGCCGTCGGCGCAGGGCAGCCCCTCCGGCCCCGGCTTGCTGGTGCACTGGCCCGTCTTCACATCGCAGGCCCCCAGCTGGCACGGGCCGCTCGGCGGGCACGTGGTCGCCACCGCGCCGGACACGGCGCACGCGCCGTCTTTACAGGTCGCCTTGGCCACGCAGGGCTTGCCGCCAGCCTTGGCGCAGTCCGCGTCGACCTTGCACGCACACACGCCCAGCGAGGTGCACGTCCCGCCCTTGCAGATGTCGTTGACGGTGCAGGCCGAGCCGTCGTCACAGAACACGGTCCCCGCGCTCGCCCCGACCACCCGCCGGCAGCTTCCGCCGCTGTGGCACACGAGCTTGGTCTGCTCCACGGGGGTCAGCTTGCACGTGGCCGCGCCGCCGGTCCCGGGGCTGCACGCGTTCACCAGGCAGGCGGTGTCGCCGTCGGTCTTGCACGGCGGCGGCGCAAAACCGAAGCCACAGACCTTGTCGACGCAGGTCGCCACCGTGGCGCAGCCGTCCCCGGCGGGACAGTCCTTGGCCACCGTGGCCGGCGAACACTGGCAGAGCGCGACCGCCCCGGCGCAGCTGCCCTTGGTGCACAGGTCGTTGCCCGTGCAGGGGTCGCCGTCGTCGCAGGGCACCACCTTGCCGGGCCCCGTCTCTGCCGGCTTGGTGACGCAGCCGCCGGTCTTGGGATCGCAGCTGGCCACGAGACAGGGGTCCCCAGTGCCCGGACACACCACCGCGCTCCCGGCCTGGAGCTCACACGTGGTCATGCCCCCCGGCTTGCCCACACACACCGCCGTGCCCGCGCACTTGTCGGCAGGGTCGAGCCCCAGCTTGGCGACGCAGGCCGCGTCGTCGCCGAGGGTGCACGGGCACAGCTGCACGCTGCCGGAGCAGGTCCCCTTGGCGCATGTGTCGTTGGCGGTGCAGGCCTGGCCGTCGTCACAGGGGGCCGGCCCCTCGAGCTCCGCGAAGGTGGGCTTGCACGTCCCGCTGGCGTCGTCGCACCGCGTCTTCACACAGGCGGTGTCCTGGCTGGTGTCGCAGGTCACCTTCGCGCCCTCGTCCACCTCGCACGCGCTGCCACCGCCGCGCTGGGCCACGCACCGCCAGGCGCCGTCGCAGGGGCTCAGCGGGGCGCGCCCCTGGCCACAGTCGCTGCCGTCCCCAGCCAGGTCGCAGGCGCAGAGCTGCGCGACGACCACGCAGGCCACGCTCCCGGCTACGGTCTGGCAGCTCGACGCGGTGCACGGGTCCCCGTCGCACTCCCCTTGGGGCGCCTCCGTCGTGCAGCTGCCGCCGTCGCAGCGGCCCGCCGCGCAGGGCCCCGCGCTCGGACACTCGGCGTCTGAGCTGCACGAGGCCCCGCCCGTCGCGTCACCGCCCGCGTCACCCACGACGTCGCCGCCGAGCGCGCCGCCGTCGCCGCCTCGGCCCGCGCTGTCCAGGTTCGCCGTGACGTCGGCGACGGCGCCGGTCTCCACCGTGTCCGGGCTGCACGCCCACACCAGGGCCGTCAGGGCCACCACCACACCCCCCCCTGGGCGGACCTGTGCGGCGCGGGGGGGGCGGCCTGCCCTGGGTGTGCTGCGTGTCGGAGGGGTCTGCATCGGCCAAGTGTCCGTACGCCAGCGTCCAGACGCAACCGCTGCGTCCACCCCGCGCTGGAGCGCGCCATGGCCCGCCCGCGCTATGCAGCGCGCGCGGCGCTGCTATGCTCCCGGTGATTCCCCCTCGGAGGACCGCATGATCCAGCCCGCTCCCCGCGCCCCGCGCGCCCTGTCTCTGCACCTGGCCGGCCTGGCCGCCGCGTCGCTGCTCCTGACCGCCGCCTGCGGCGAAGAGCAGGCCTGCACTCCGGGAGCCACCCAAGCCTGCGTGTGCACCACCGGGGCCAGCGGGGCCCAGGTCTGCGACAGCGCCGGCGCGGGCTTCAGCGCGTGCACCTGTGAGGCGACCGACGCGGGCGGCACCGACGGCGGCGCGGCCGACACCGGCGCCCCGGCGGACACCGGCGCGACCCAGGACACGGGCAGCGACAACGCCTGCGACTGCGCCGGCAAGAACGCGCAGTGCGGCTTCCTCCCCAACTGCACCAAGAGCTGCGGCGCCTGCCCCGCGGGCCAGCAGTGCCTCAGCAACCAGTGCAAGAAGAACACCGGCCCCAAGAAGGTGCCCTTCGGCGGCGCATGCGGCCCCAACAAGGAGTGCGTGTACCCGGGCAGCGGCGCCGCGCAGAGCGCCGTCGACGCCTACTTCGACTGCCTCGACGCGCAGTGCGAAGACAACCGCTGCCGCAACGGCGTGTGCATCAAGAGCTGCGTCATGACCAAGGACGCGATCCACAACGGCAGCGGCAAGGCCGGCTCCGACGGCGTGGAGGACCCGGGCAAGTCGAGCGAGTGCGACGACGCCGTCGACGGCCCCTACGGCGACAAGTGGCGCTGCGTCGAGTTCCGCGACCCCTCGGACGTGCGCAACGGCCAGTCGAGCGCGTTCTGCTACCCCGGCGTGACCTGGAAGGCGTGCAAGGGCAGCGGCGAGTGCGGCGCCGGCAACAGCTGCCAGCTGCGCTACGTCTTCGGCCAGTACGGCACCTACTGCGTGCCCAAGCGCAAGCCGCCCGAGGGCGCCAAGCACGTCGGCCTCGGCGGCGCCTGCAACACCAACCCGCTCGCGGGCGACGTCCAGATCTGCGACAGCAACTGGTGCTCGAGCAGCTGGGGCTGCCGCGCCTTCTGCGCCGACGACACCGACTGCCTCACCGACGTCGGCGCCTGCAAGGCCGGCACGTGCACCAACACGCCCGCCGGCGGCAAGGCCAAGTCCTGCACCAGCGACGCCGACTGCTCGGCGCTCTTCTGCAAGAGCGGGCTCAAGTACTACAGCAACGTCGAGCAGACCTTCAGCATGTGCTACCCCAAGAACTGCGAGCTCACGGGGGACTGCGCCAAGGGCTACGGCTGCCGGCTGAACTGGAACGGCGTCTCCAGCGCGGAGGGCGACCCCGACCCCGACGACCCGAAGAAGACCCTGCTGCCCGGCTGGGCCCACCTCTGCCTGCCCCACAAGGCCGACGGGGTGAAGGCGGGGGAGCTGTGCGACAAATACCCCTCGGACAGCAACAGCGACGACCCGGCCTGCGAGAACAGCAGCTTCTGCCGCGACGGCTTCTGCGGAAACCTGTGCAAGAGCGACGGCGACTGCGCCTCGAACATGAAGTGCGGCGCCAGCGAGTTCGGCTTCGACGGCGACGACGACGGCTGGTACGACTACCGCATCGCCGCGGACCACTGCGTCGGGCTGCCGGCCGCGAGCACCGACTGCACCAGCAACGACGACTGCGCCGGGACCGAGGTGTGCAAGCCCTGGGTCCACAAGACCGGCGCGGACCTGCCCGGCGTGACCCCCGCCAAGCCCATGTACACGGCGTCGGGCACGTGCATCGCCAAGATCCCGAAACGGGCGCAGTTCGCGGCCTACTGCGGCGCGGGCAAAGACGGCGTGCAGTGCCAGACCGACATCTGCCTCAGCGTCTTCAGCAACCAGAACTACGGCATCTGCACCGACGCGTGCGACAGCCGGTCGGACTGCCCCGCCAAGGTCAAGATCGGCAGCTTCACCTACAAGTCGGTGTGTTCCAGCCGCTGGCTCATGGGCAACCAGACCCTGCTCGACGCCACCGACGACGTGTACACGCCCGTGTGCTGGCCCTCCAACGACGCCAACAGCCTCGAGGACTGCACCAAGACCCGCACCTGCGCGCTCAAGGGCGAGGCCTGCTACCCGCGCGTCATCACCCGCGGCCCCGACACGGCGGCCAAGGTCGAGTACTGGTGCATGAAGGTGAACGGCAGCAGCGAGCCAGCCCCCACGCTGAAGACGGGCGAGGCCTGCGACCCGGAAGCCAACGTGAACCCCTGCCTGGGCGGCTACTGCCTTGAAGACGGGGGCAAGAGCGGCGGCAAGGCCACGGGCTACTGCTCCGCGCTCTGCCTCAAAGACAGCGACTGCGGCACCAGCGCGGGCGGCATGTTCTGCAACACCGAGCGGCAGCAGATCCCCCGCAAGGACAAGGCCAAGGCCGCGGTGGTGCCGCTGTGCATGAAGGCCGTCGCCTGCGTGCCGTGCAGCGGCAACCACCAGTGCACGCCGGGGCGCCTGTGCACCAACGTCGGCGGCACCGGCCAGCTGGTCGACCGCCGCTGCGCGCCGGAGTGCAGCACCGACGCCGACTGCGGCAAGGCGGCTGTCAGCGACACCGCGGTGGGCGCCAAGTGTGTCGACCAGCGCAACCGCTTCGGCGCCAAGACCGGCAAGAAGGTCTGCTCCGTGACCTGCGGATGAGCGCGGCGGCGCGGCCCGAGCTGCCGGAGACCATGCGTGCGGCGGTGGTCTTCGCCGCCGGCGGACCCGAGGCCCTGCAGCTGGTGGACTGGCCGACGCCGCAGCCCCGCGCGGGGGAGGTGCTGATCCGCGTGCGGGCCTTCGGGCTCAACCGCGCCGAGCTCTTCACCCGGCAGGGCGACAGCGGCGCAGCGGTGCCCTTCCCGCGGGTCATCGGCATCGAGTGTGTGGGCGAGGTGGAGGCGGCGCCGACCGAAGACGGCAGCCCCTCGGACCTGCTCCCCGGCCAGCGGGTCGCCGCGATGATGGGCGGCATGGGCCGCAGCTTCGACGGCAGCTACGCCGCGTTCACCCGGGTGCCACGGCGCTCGGTGTTCCCGCTGAACACGACGCTGCCGTGGGCCACGCTGGGCGCCCTGCCCGAGATGTTCCAGACCGCCCAGGGTTCGCTGCGTGTGGGCCTGCGGGCCCAGGCGGGCGAGCGGCTGTTGATCCGCGGTGGCACCTCGTCTGTGGGGCTCACCGTCGCGGCCCTCGCGCGCCGGCAGGGGCTCACCGTGGCGGCGACGACGCGCAACCTCGACAAGGCCGACGCCATGCGCGCAGCTGGGGTGCAGCACGTGGTGCACGACACCGGCGGCTCCCTGGTGCCCGCAGCGCGCGCGGTGTTCCCGGAGGGCGCGGACTGCGTGCTGGAGCTGGTGGGCACCACGACCCTGGCCGACTCGCTGCGCTGCGCGGCTCCCGGCGGCCGGGTGTGCATGACCGGCATCCTCGGAGGCCAGTGGGTGTGGCCGGCCTTCGAGCCCATGGTCGACCTGCCGACCGGCGTCTCGCTGAGCAGCTACAGCGGCGGCTCCGACGACGTGACCGCCGAGGAGCTGCAGGGCTTCGTCGACGACGTGGCGGCCGGCCGCGTGGCGGTCAGCCTGGACCGCACCTTCGCCCTGGACGACATCGTCGCGGCCCACCGCTACATGGAGGCCAACCGCGCCCGCGGCAAGCTGGTGGTGGTCCTGCCGGGCTGAGCTCGCGTCTGGTGCGATGGCTCGTACCTGAACCCTGAAGTGTCTCCCTGGTTCTGGCGCCTCCGCACCGATGTACGATCCTCGGGGCATGCCCGGTCCGTCTGCGCGACAAGTCGTCCTCTGTCCAGCCCTCCGCGCCCGGCTGACCCCCCTTGTGCGTGCCCAGTCGGCGCCGCAAGCCCTCGCCCGCCGAGCGCGTATCGTCCTGCTGGCCGCCGAGGGTGTAGGCAACGCGAAGATCGCCCGCCGCGTCGGGGCTGATGTGAAGACGGTCCGCCTGTGGCGAGGTCGATTCGCCGCTACGCCACGCCTCGAGGCCTTGCTTGATCTTCACCGCAGCAGTCGACCGGTCACGGTGAGTGCGCAGACCCGCGCGAAGCTTGTCAGCCTGGCAAGCAAGCAGCCTCGAGCAAAGGCTGCATGAACACTACGGGTTGACCCACCTCCGAGTCCGGAAGCGAGGCAAGATCCTCACCCTCGAGTCGGGGCCGGCCGACGCTGTCGTGCGCCACGCGCGCATGAAGCGCGACACAGTCCACCTGTGGCTGCTCCAGATGCCAACGCGAGGTGGGCGCTGGGAACCCACACCGTTTCGCGACACCCTCGACAAGCTCGTCGAGCTACTCGTGACCCAATTCGGCTGGATGGTCGCTCACTGGGACGACGACCTGGGAGACACTTCCGATCCCGAGTACTAGGTCGGCGTGGTCGGTGCGCAGGAGCGGCGAAATGTCGCGTATTTCCCCCGGCGAGCTCAGCGACAACTGGGTATGCCCCCCATCTCTGACGAAAAAGTCGCTGACGCGCGTGTACCTCTATAGGGGCTACGCACAGCAAGCCCCCATAGGGGCAGCGTGTCGGCGCAGGTTCAAGGAAGGATCGCTGAGTTCGCCTATCGTCGCCGAGAGCCTCGAAACACGGCTCTGTGGCAGGCGGTGCACGCCCACTACAACACCTTCCTGGCCCGCGCCCGGGCCAAGGGCGCCGAGCCCCCGCGCTTCGTCCAACGCGCCTTCGAGAAGTACATACGCTGCGGCATCCTCGCCCACGCCTTCGCTCGCGTCCGCTGCGGCGACTGCGGCCACGACATGCTAGTCGCCTTCAGCTGCAAGGTCCGCGGCCTCTGCCCCAGCTGCGACGGGCGCAGGATGGTCGACACCGCGGCGCACCTCATCGACGAAGTGGTCCCCCGTGTGCCCGTCCGCCAGATCGTGTTCACCCTCCCGTACTGGCTCCGCTTCAAGGTCGCCTGGGACAGCAAGCTCCTGGGTGAGGTCCACAAGACCTTCGCCCGCGGCCTTCGCGCGTGGATGCGCAAGCGCGCCAGGCAGCGCGGCATCACCGACGGAGAGATTGGAGCGACAACACACATCCAGCGCTTCGGCGACGGCCTGCGCCTCAACACCCACTTCCACTGCCTCGTCGCCGACGGCGTCTGGCACAGCGAGGGCCCGCTCGCCGACCCCAGTTTCCACGCCCTGCCGCCGCCCAGCGACGACGAGGTGATGGAGCTCGTGGAGTCCCTGCGCCGCAAGGTCATCCGCAGACTCATGCGCATCGGCGTGCTGCAGGAGGACCGCAGCGGCGACGACCTCTTCGCTATGGACGAGCCCCTCCTGGCCCACTGCACCAGCGCCTCCATGCTCGACCGCGTCGCCATCGGCGAGCGCGAAGGCCAGCTGGTCTGGCGCATCCGCGCCGAGCCGCCCGAGAACAAGTCCAGCAGCAAGCGCTGCGCCACATCCGACGGTTTCAGCGTGCACGCCAACACCTTCGTCCCCGCCCCTGCGAGAGACCGCCTCGAGAGGCTCATCCGCTACGTGGCGCGCCCGGCGGTCTGCCTGGGCCGATTGGCCTACCTAGCGGGCGGCTACGTCGAGATGCGCTTCAAGACCCGCTGGCGTGACGGCTCGGTGGGCAAGGTGTTCGAAGGCCCGGACGCCATCGCCAAGCTCGCGATGCTCATCCCGCCCCCGAACACCAACCTGCTGCGCTACATCGGCGTCTACGCCGGCAACCACCGCTGGCGCGACAGCCTCACCCCAGGCGGGCGGACTCGTCGCATCCGCAAAAAACGCCGCGGACGCTCAACCCGCCCCGACCGCGAGCGCCGCACGTGGGCGGAGCTCATGCGCCGCGCCTTCGCGCTCGACGTGCTCGCGTGCCCCTGCGGCGGCCGACGCGAAGTCATCGCGCTGATCGAGCAGCGGGACGTCATCGTGAGAATCCTCGCCCACCTTGGCCTGCCCACGGAGCTGGTCAGCCTCCGCCCCGCTCGCCCGCCACCCAGCCGCCACGAGGCGTGGGCGACGTCGGGTGGGCAGGACCCGGCTTCATGCGCCCCGCCACCCACCCGCGCCAGCGACCCAGAGCCCTGGGACGTGAGCGACGAGCTGGTGGAGGAAGAGGACTACAGCCAGGCCGAGGCCTGGTAGACCGCGACCGAGGTGGGTCGTCGGGCGGCCTCAG
>JAUIAC010000195.1 GCA_030425545.1 bacterium
CGAGCTACGCAGCGTCGGCCTCAGCGACCTCCGCGAGCGGGTCCACGCCACGTCGAAGCTGGGCACCGAGCTGTGGCTCTCGCCCAACGGTCAGTGGCTCGCCTTCCGCGAGGGCTACGAGGCGTGGGTCACGCCTTTCGTCGCTGCGGGCCGGCCCCAGCACGTGGGCCCCGGCGCCAAGGGGGTCCCGCGCGTCCGGGCGTCGAGCGGCGGCGGCTCCTTCCTCAGCTGGGCCGCAGACTCTCGCAGCCTGACGTGGGTCACGGGGCCGACGCTCGCGGAGCTGAAGTTGGACGACGCCTTCACCTGGCTGCGCGCCGGCGCGACGCAGCCGAAGGCGGCCGCGCAGACGCCTGCGCTGGCAGCAGGGAGCGCGCCGAAGGCCAAGCCCAAGGGGCCCCCGGTGGCGCCCGTCGGGCGGCGGGTCGACCTCGGCTTTCGCCAGCCCGCCTCGCGCCCCGCGCACACCCTCGCCATCGTGGGGGCGCGGGTCCTCACCATGGCGCCGGGCGCCGCCCATGGGGGCCTCATCCCGGACGGCACCGTCGTCTGGAGGGCGGACCGCATCGTCGCGGTGGGTCCGCGCGCGTCGACGGCGGTGCCCAAGGGGGCCACGGTGCTGCAGGGGCGCGGCAAGACCGTGATCCCTGGCCTCATCGACGTACACGCCCACGCCGCGCAGGGCACCCACGGCATCATCCCGCAGCGCAACTGGAGCATGCACGCGCTGCTCGCCTTCGGGGTCACGACCCTGCACGACCCGAGCAACCGGACAGCCACCGTGTTCGCGGCGCACGAGCAGCAGCGGGCGGGCCGCATCCTGGCGCCGCGCATCTTCTCCACCGGCACCATCCTCTACGGCGCCACCGCGGAGATCACGGCCAAGATCCAGACCAAGGCCGACGCGCTCCGCCACCTGCGCCGGCTCAAGGCCATCGGCGCCTTCTCGGTGAAGAGCTACAACCAGCCGCGTCGGGAGCAGCGCCAGATGGTGCTGGCCGCGGCGCGCGAGCTGAACATGCTCGTGGTGCCCGAGGGCGGCGCGCTCTTCATGCACAACATGACCCAGGTGGTCGACGGTCACACGGGCGTCGAGCACGCGCTGCCCGTCGCGCGGTGCTACGCCGACGTGGTGCAGCTCTGGTCCAAGACCGACGTTGGGCACACGCCCACGTTGGGGGTGGCCTACGGCGGCCTCGGGGGGGAGAACTACTGGTACGCCCACACGCGGGTCGACGCGCATCCCCGCCTCAACCGCTACGTGCCGCCGTGGGCGGTGGACCCCAAGTCCCGTCGGCCGCGCACGGCGCCCAAGGGGCAGTGGAACCACATCGCGGCGGCGCGCTTCGCCATGCAGCTGGTGGACGCAGGTGGGCGCGTCCAGCTCGGCGCGCACGGGCAGCGCGAAGGGCTGGCTGCGCACTGGGAGCTGTGGAGCTTCGTGCAGGGCGGCCTGACGCCGGTGCAGGCGCTGCGGGCAGGCACCGCCGACGCGGCGCGCTACCTCGGCATGGACCGCGATCTCGGCGTGATCGCGCCCGGCAAGCTGGCCGATCTGGCGGTGATCGACGGCGCGCCGGATCAAGACATCCGGTCGTCCGAGCGCGTGGCGTGGACCGTCTTGGGCGGGCGGGTCTACGACGCGCTCACCCTGACGCCGGTGGCGCCCAAGGGGCCCAAGCCGGGTCCCTTCTTCTGGCAGCAGGCCGGCCATCCGAGCCACGGGCCGCGCCACAACCGCCAGCACACCTGCGGGTGCGGCGTCCACTGAGCCCGCAGGCCGCCTACGTCAGCCGCGGCTGCTCGCCACCTGGTGCGAGAGCTCGGTCACCCGCTGCGCCAGGGTCTGGCTGAACACCCACAGCATCTTCACCGCGATGGCCTGATCCTTCTTCGACAGGTCGTAGAAGCCGCCGCGTGACATGCGAAAGAGCCGGCTCTCCGCGGTGGCCACCACCGTCGCAGAGCGGCGCTGTCCGCTCACCAGCGCGATCTCGCCAAAGTGCTGACCCGCCTGCATCTGGTTGACCGTGACCCCCGCCACGCTGACGTCGGCCGCGCCCTCCACCAGCAGGTAGAAGTCCGCGCCCTCGTCGCCCTCCTGCACCACCACGTCCCCGGGGTTGGCGACCTCTTCGTGGATGTAGCGCAGCACCTTCATGCGCTCGTCGGGGGTCAGGTGCTGGCAGAAGTAGAGCTGTCCCAGGAGGTCGACCTTCTGGGTGTGCTCCATCGGCACCACGGCCGTGATCGTCGTGGTCGCCTCTTCCGGCGTGGCGTCGACCCGCACCACCACGGCTGAGATGTTGTCGCCGCCGCCGTGGTCGTTGGCGCACTGCACCAGGGACTCTGCCGGGGTCCCCGGGTGGCGCCGCAGCGTCCGCTGCACCTCGGCCAGGGCGACGTAGTCCGTGAGCCCGTCGCTGCACAACAGCAGTCGGTCGCCGACGCGCAGGTCGACATAGAGCAGGTCCACCTGGACCGTCGCCTTCTCGCCCAGGGCGCGGGCGACGACGTTTTTGTAGCGAAAGGCCGGCAGCTCGTCTCGGGTCATGCGCCCCGCGCGGATCAGCTCCTCGGCGAGGGTATGGTCGACCGTGAGCTGGTCGAGGGTGCCGTCGCGGTCCAGGTACACCCGCGAGTCGCCGACGTGGGCCACGTAGGCCGCCTGTCGCGCCAGCACCGCAAGCGACACGGTCGACATCATGCCGCGCAGGTCCTCGTCGTCGCGCGCGCGCTCGAACACGTCGCGGTTGGCCTGCTCCACGGTGGCCTGCAGGCAGTCGAACACCGCCCGGCGTGAGGCTTCGTCGCCGCCAGCGTCCGCCGCGTCCGCCAGGCGCCGGAGCTCGCCCGCGCAGGACTGGACCGCGGCCACCGTGGTCCGGCTGGCCAGGTCACCCGCCGCGTGCCCGCCGAGCCCGTCGGCGACCACGTAGACGCCAAGGGCGTCGTCGGCCCAGACACAGTCTTCGTTGACCGCCCGAATCAACCCCGGGTCCGTACAGGCCCATGACTCTCCGCGCATCGCTGCCCCCCTCGTGGCCTACGAGCATAGGGCCGCAGCGCCCGTGGCGGCAACGCGGCCCGAGATTGCAGGTTCGAACGCGACGCCGCCGCCTGCGACGCGACAAAAAGGCACGCGCCCGCCGCAGCTTGTGCTGGGGCGGGCGCGTGGCGCGGTCGTCGAGCGACTACATCTTCACGTTGCTGATCTTCACGCAGAAGTTCGAGATGCTGTTGTCGTTGTAGGTGATGGCCTGGTAGCCGTCGTTGTGGTCCGCGTGGGCCCAGCTGTTGAGCCCGCCGAAGTAGAGGCCCTCGACCGCCAGCTGCCAGTAGGCGTGGTTGTTCCAGCCCTTGACCGAGTTCCACGGCAGGTTGATCCACCCGCTTGGACAGCCCGACGAGTACCGCCGCTGTTGAATGGACGCCGTCGGCTTGCCGCCGTCGATGGGCAGCATCTTCCAGCAGATGTTCTTGACGTGGCTGTAGTGGAAGTGGTTCTGGCGGTAGCCGTTGCTGTACCACCAGTCGTAGCGCCCACCCATCACCGACGCGTTGGCCGTGTGCACGTTGTAGGTGTAGCCGTTCGAGTGGTCGATGTCGGTGACCGGGGTGATGTTCCACCCGCTCGGGCAGCCAGCGGTGCTGTGGTGCATGCCGAAGACCACGGGGAACACGCCGTTCTGCGTCTCTGGGTCGTCGGTGGTGCCGTAGACCTTGAAGCACACGCCGTTGACCTCGCTGCTCCGCCACGACCAGCGCATGCAGCCCTCGCCGTCCTGGTCGTAGGCCTGGCAGGCGTAGGCCCACGTGTCGACGTAGCCGAGGTAGAAGCCGGCCTTGCTGGCCATGAAGTAGCCCCAGTTGTTGTTGCCCTTGATGTGCTGGTGCGACAGGTAGGTGTACCCGGTCGGGCACGTGCCGCTGGACATCTTGCCGTTGTGGGGCGTGAACATGTGCACGTGCGGCTTCCCGGACGGCGCCTTGAACTCCTTCCAGCACACGGTGGAGCCGGCGGAGCCGTTGTTGGTGTAGTTGAAGCCCTGGTAGAGGTAGCGCTGCGCGTAGCCGTTGCTCTGGTTGCCGCCCATGGAGAGGCCGCTGGGGCTGATGTGGGTGTAGACGTAGTTGTTGTTGCCCCGGATGTCGGCGCTCTTCACCGAGTTCCAGCCCTTGGGGCAGTACTTGGGGTCGCGCACCGTGACCACGCCGAAGAAGCTGCGCGAGGTACCGTTGACCGCCGGTGCGATGCTCGGCGCCGTCGACAGCCCCTTGAGGTCGCCCTTGAGGGTCAGGTCGCCGTCAATGGTGGTGTTCTTCGCCACGCTCAGGTTGCCGGTGATGTAGGCGTCGCCGTTGACCGTGATCTTCTGGTTGCTGAGGGTCTGGATCTTGATCCAGAAGGTGCTGATCCAGCCGTCGGTCTTCTTGGTGGTGTCGCAGTACTTCGAGTTGCCCGGCGCCTGCGGGATGCAGAACGAGGTGTCCTTGGCCTTGAAGGTCCAGAGCCCCTGCGGGTTCTTGCCGATCCACTTGCCGATGTCGCCGCTCTTGGGCTTGGCCGTCGGCGTGAAGCTCTTCTTGTAGATCTTGGAGTCCTTCGCGCCGCAGGGGTCGCAGAGGACCCAGCCCACCTTCTTGTCGTCGGGGGGCAGCACGGTCAGCGAGAGCTTGCTGAGGTCCGTGTTCTCGACGTGCACGTAGAGCTCGAAGGTCTGCGCGATGCCGATGTTGGGGAAGGTCATGTTGCTCACGGCCTCGGTCCCCTGGTTGTCGGGGATCGGGACGCTCTTCTGCTGCGTCTCCACCGTGTCCACGTACTGGTTGGTGATGAGATCGTTGCTGATCTCGTTGAGACCGTCCTTGGGCAGCCCCTTGGGGTCGAGCGCCTTGACGCACTTGAGGCTGCCGTCGGCGTTGATGCCCTTGACCACCTCGCCGTCGGTCTTGCACTCGCCGGTGGGGATCTTGATGCCGGTGAGCTTGGAGCCGTCGCCGGCGAAGCTGGTGGCGGTGACCGTGCCGGCGGCGACGTCACCGGTGAACGTGGCGTTCTTGGCCTTGAGGCTGTTGCCGCCGAGGTCGATGTCGCCGTCGAACTTCATCTCCTTGGTGGAGACGCAGCCGGTGCAGGCGAGGTCCGACGCGGGGCCGCCCTTGGTCGAGGAGCCGGCGTAGTTGAAGCCCACCTTGGCTGCAGCGATGCCGCCGTTGGCGATCTGGCCGCCGCTGACGCAGCCCGAGCAGTTCAGCTTCTGCGCGGTGTTGGCCGTGGCGGCGTGCAGGGCGTAGAGCGCGCTGTGCATCGCCTGACGGGGGAGCTCCGGGTCAGCGCCGACCTTGACGCCGAAGAAGGGCGTCGCCGTGCCGAGCTTGGTGATGTCGAGCGCCTTGGCGCTGCCGAGCGCGTGGGCGAAGCGGCCGCCCTTGACGGCGACCTTCACCGGACCCTCGGACCACAACGGGGTCGTGGTCGAGCTGTTGGCGTAGATGTTGAACGTGAGATCGTAGGTGCCGTCCGCTGCGGCGCCGCCCCCTGACGAGGTGAGCACGCCTTCGACCAGCGAAGTCGCAGGATGCAGCGCGAAGGCTGGCCCTGCGGCCAACCCAACGACCAGTGAAGCCAGCGCTGCCGCGACGGCTGTCCGGCGGAAGAATCCGTTCATGGTGGTCCCCTCTCCCCCTCGCACCACGCCAGGGTGTCGCGCAGTCTAGCAACGGCGCGGGGCCTTCGCCACATCCTGCGCGAGCCCGGCGAATCGGGCTTCCAGCCTGTCGGTCAGGGCCACGACGGAGGGCGCCTCTCGCGCTACAGGAAGCTGAGCTCGGGCCCGATGGGGACGATGCCGTGGGGATTGATGGAGCGGTGGCTGCCGTAGTAGTGGCGGCGCGCGTGGGCGAGGTCCACCGTGCCAGAGACTCCGGGGTGGTGATACAGACGACGCAGGTAGGCGTGCAGCGCGGGGTAGTCCGCGAGGCGCCGCCGGTTGCACTTGAAGTGGCCGTGGTAGACCGCGTCGAAGCGCACCAGGGTGGTGAAGAGTCGCCAGTCGGCCTCGGTCTGGGTCGGACCCACGAGCCAGGTCCGCCCTTCGAGCCGCGCCTCCAGCCAGTCGAGGGTGTCGAAGAGCGCCACCACCGCCTCGTCGTACGCGGCCTGCGTGGTGGCGAAGCCGCAGCGATAGACGCCGTTGTTGAGGGTCTCGTAGATCCGCGCGTTGACGGCGTCGATCTCGGGCCGCGAGGCCTCCGGGTAGAGGTCGACGGCCGCGTCGGGCACGTCCGCCACGCCTTCCACGTCGGCGAAGGCGGTGTTGAACATGCGGATGATCTCGGCCGACTCATTGTTGACGATGCATCGGCGCTGCTTGTCCCACAGCACCGGCACCGTCACACGACCGGTGAAGTCGGGCGCGGCCAGGGTGTAGAGCTGGTGCAGGTAGCGGAGCCCGTCCACCGGGCCAGGGTCGTCGCTGTCGATGACCCAGCCCTCGTCGAGCATCAGCGCGTCGACCCCCGACACGCTGATGACGCCTGCCAACCCCTTGAGCTGGCGCACGATGAGCGTGCGGTGCGCCCACGGGCAGGCCATGGACACGTAGAGGTGGTAGCGCCCGGCCTCGGCGCGGAACCCGCTGCTGCCGTCGGCCGTGATCTGATCGCGAAACGCGGTGACGCCCCGCACGAAGCGGCCTCCGGTGGTCTTGGTGTCGTACCACTGGGTGGTCCAGGTTCCGTTGACCAGCTTGCCCATGGGGCCTCCTTTGAGGTCTGGCGCACACGCGCGTCGGCCCGCGCACGAGGTGCGCGGGCCGACGTCGTCGCGAGCCGCGTTGCGGAGCCGCGCCGACAAGACGTCGCTTGGGCGACGCCCGCGCGTGCTCGTCGGGGTGGCTTCAGCCCTTGAAGTGGATCTTCAACACCACGCCGTCGCGGATGAGGTCGTCGGGCTTGCCCTTGTAGACCAGGCCGAAGTCCTTGCGGTTGATGCTGAACTCGGTGCTCGCGTCGACCTTGCCGTTGTCCAGCTTGATGGTCGCGGGGAAGGTCACGTCCTTGGCCGTGCCCCGGATGGTGAGCGTGCCGGTCACGGTGTGGGTGCCCTTGCCGGCGGGTGCGCCCGCCTTGATCTCCTTGGAGACGAAGGTGGACTTGGGGTGGGCGGCGACGTTGAAGAAGTCCGGCGACTTGAGGTGCTCCTCGAGCTTCTTCGACCAGGCCGTGGGCGCCTTGAAGTCCGCGACCGTCGAGGCCATGTCCACCTCGAACTTGAGGCTGCCGCCCGCGACCTTGCCGTCCTTCGGAGTAAAGCTGCCGGTCCACTTGGTGAACTTGTTCTCGTGGCTGCCGGTCACCTTGCTGCCGATGTAGATGATGTCGCCGGTCAGGGCGACGGCGCCGGCGCCGCCTGCTGGCGCCTCGGGTGCGACCTTGGCCGCCGCAGCCTTGGCGGCCTTGGCCTCGGCGCCCGGGTCCGGCGCGGGCTTCGCGGCCTCGGGCTTCGCGGCCTCGGGCTTCGCGGCCGCGGGCTTGGTCGCCTCCTTGACCTTGGCCGCTGGCACGTCTTTCGACGGATCCTTGGCGCAGCCGGACAGGGAGAGGGCGGCGATGGCGCCGAGGGTCGTGAGTGTGGTGAGCGTCTTCATGGGAGTCCTCCAGGGGCGCGGCGGATGGTCAGCATCGGCCAGCGCTACGGATGCACAGTGGGGCGCGGCTGCGTTCGCCACAAGCCACGATCGCCGAGAATCGCTGTTCCACCGGCGCAACAATGGTGTGAAGCGCGGGGGCGCCGACCCGTCGACCGATGCAGCCCAGGCTTGTCACGTGCAGGGCGCGTGGGCGTTGGGCTCCCCCGCGCTGCGCCCGCGTGGGACGGGGATCAGTCGCAGCTGTCGATGGTCTTTGGCGGCTTCCACAGCTGCTTGAGGAAGGTCTCCACCTTCGCCTGGGGCAGGTTGGCGTTGTCGCACACCGAGAACACGTCGATGTACTTGAGCGGAAAGAGGCCGGCGAAGGTCCCCAGCGCCGCGTTGCCGTGCAGCGTGAGCGTCGTGACGTTTTGGAGCTTGGCCAGGGCGAGCTCGGTGAGGCCGTCGTTGTCCACCACGCGCAAGGTCCCCGCCGCCACCGCGTTGCCGAAGCCGGCGAGCTTCGCGAGCGCCGGGTTGGCGCGCACCTCGATCTGCCCCAGCGACTGGACCTGACCGAAGCCGTGGACGCGCTCCAGCTTGGTGTTGCCCACGATGTGCACGGACTGCACGGCCTGGAGCTTGCCGAAGCCGTCGATGTCGAGCGCCGCGCGGTTGTCCTCGATGCGCACCTCCGACGCCTGGAAGAGCGACTTGAACGCCTTGATCGCCGGCAACGCGAAGTGGCCACGCACCACCAAGGCCGCGCCGCTCTTCTCCAGCGCCCCCAGGGCCTCGATGTCTGTGAGGTCGTCGTTGTCGTCGAGCGTCAGGCCGGCGGATCCGGCGTCCACCAGCGCGTCGAGGCCGGAGAGCGACTTGAGCCGGCGGTTACCCCGCAGCGTGACGCTGTGGGCCACGGCGGTGACCTGCGCGAGGCCGGGCAGGGCGGCGAGGGTGAGGTTGTCGGCGATGAGCACGCCGTGGGTCACCTGCTCGAGCGCTGGCGCGTCGAAGCGCTTGAGCGCGTCGTTGTCGCGGATGACCAGGGCGTGACCGACGGTCTTGAGCGCGGCGAGCCCCTTCGTGTCTGGGAGCGCGCGGTTGCCGAGCAGGGCCAGATCGCCCTGGACCTCGACGAGCTGATGCAGACCTTCCAGCGAGGTCACCAGGGTCTCCGACAGCGTCAGGTTGCCCTCAATGACCCGGACGTTGCGCAGCGCGGCGAGGGTCGCGTCGTCGGCGTCGTCGCCCAGCAAGGTCACGTCGCCCGCGATGCGGCAGTGCTGGACCAGATCGGCGGGCGGCGGGGTCTGTCCCAGCGTGAGCGCGCCGGTCCAGGTCGGGCAACCGGCTGCGTCGTCGATGTGCACGTCGGTCGTCGCGGCAGCCGCACCGTCGGCGTCCCCCGGTGCTGCTTCGCCCCCGCCGCAAGCCCACATCGCCACGCAGAGCAGGGCCACGCGGCGCCCCTGGCGCGTGCCGGCCCAGCGCCGCAGCAGGCCGCCGGTCGACCGTGCACACCGCGTCTGGTGGCGCCGGGCGCGACGCGCAAGTTGCGGCGGCCTCAAGCCATCCTCTATGCTCCGCCGGCATTGCAAGGGAGTGATCATGAACCGCCAATGGGTGTGCCTTCTCGCCACGGTCGTCATAGCTGCGTGCGGCAGCGACGACAAGCCCGGGAATTCAGTCGGAGCAGACGTCGGGGTCGACACGGCCGGCGGCGGGGTCGACGCGACCACCGGCGACGCGACCGGCGGCGACGCGGCCATCACGGACACCGGAGCGGCCTCCGACGGGGCGGCCGGTGACGTCGGCGGCACCTGCCCGGGGGCGACCGGCTGCCCGTGCACAGCCAACGAAGACTGCGACATCGCGCTCTGCCTCGAGACCCCCAAGGGCAGCGTGTGCCCGGCGCCCTGCACCAGCAACGAGTCCTGCGGCGCGGGTGAGGTGTGCGTGGGTGTGTCGGGGAGCGGTGGCGACTCGATCTCGGTGTGCGTGGCCCGTGCGGTCCACCTGTGCGACCCCTGCAAGGCCAGCTCGTCCTGCGGCGGGCCGGGGCTCTCCGACGCCCGTTGCGTCGACCGCGGCGACCAGGGCGCGTTCTGTGGTGTGGCGTGTGGCGGCGACGCTCCCGCGTGCCCCACTGGGACGACCTGCCAGGACGTGACCGACGTCGAGGGCAAGGCCAGCAAGCAGTGCATGCCCGACGCCGGCGCCACGTGCGCGTGCAGCCCGCTCGCCATGAAGAAGGAGCTGTCCACCACCTGCAAGGTCGCGGGTGACGGTGGCGCATGCCCCGGTGTGCGGGCCTGCCTGGCAGACGGAAAGGAGAACGCGCCGGCTGGCGGCGGGCTCTCGGCGTGCATCGGCAGCAAGCCCACCGCAGAGACCTGCAACGGCGCGGACGACGACTGCGACGGCAAGACCGACGACGAGGCCACCTGCGACGACGGCGACGCCTGCACGACCGACGCGTGCACAGAGGGCAAGTGCACCTCGAGCCCCGCCCTCGGCGCCTGCGACGACAATGACCCCTGCACCGAGGGCGACACGTGCGCCGGCGGCAAGTGCGTCGGCGCGGCGAAGGACTGCGATGACAAGAAGCCGTGCACCGTCGACGCGTGCGACAAGACCTCCGGCTGCACCCACACCCCGG
>JAUIAC010000908.1 GCA_030425545.1 bacterium
CCCGCCCGACGCACTGCATGTACAGCGCCTCGGAGCGCGTCGGGCGCGCCATGGCGATGCACGAGACCCCCGGGTCGTCGAAGCCCTCGGTGAGCACGCCCACGTTGCACAGCGCGGCGGTCTTGCCGGCGCGAAAGTCGCTGAGGGCTTGTCGCCGCGCGTCCGGCTTCATCGCGCCGTAGACCAGCCCCGCCGGCACCCCCAGCTTGTTGAGCGCGCGACACAGGTTGCGGGCGTGGTTCACCGTCACGCAGAAGGCCACCGTGCGCCGGTCACGCGCCAGCTCCTGGATCGCCCGCGCCACCAGCCCGTTGCGCTCCTCGATGTCCACGGCCTCGGCCAGCTCCGCCTCGTCGAAGTCGAGCCCGCCGCCCCCCACCGCCCGCAGGTCGGCGTCGGTGGCCACGCGGAAGCCCCGCAGCGGCACCAGCCAGCCCTCGTCCATCATCTCCGCGACGCCGCGGGTGTAGACGATGCGCTCGAACACGGCCTCCAGACCCTGACCGTCGGCCCGGTTGGTGGTGGCCGTCAGCCCGAGCAGCGTGCCCGGCCAGCCCGGCTCGAAGCAGCCCATCTCCCGCAGCACGCGCTGGTTGTCCTCGGCCACGGCGTGGTGACACTCGTCGTACAGCACCAGCCCGATGTCCCGGCCGGCCAGCAGCCGCGCCAGCCGATCGCTCCGCAGTGAGCGAATCGAACACACCACCACGTGCGCGTCGTCGGCCGCCCTGCGCTCGCCCTGCTCGATGTCGACCTTGCGCTCGGCCCCGACCGCGCGCTGCAGCTTGTCCGCCGCCTGCGCGAGCAGCTCCTCACGGTGGGCCAGCACCAGCACCTGCCTGCGGGCCAGCCGAGCCAGCTCGCTGAAGATCACGGTCTTGCCCGCCCCGGTCGGCAGACACACCACCATGCGACGAACCCCGGCCCTGCGGGCCGCGATGACGGCGTCGATGGCCGCGCGCTGGTAGGGCCGCAGGGTGAACCGCGGCGCGCTCTGGGTTGCGGCCATGGGCTCTCAGGGCTTGGGCGTGGTGACGTACAGGCCCATCAGACACATCTCGTCGCTGGTGCCAAAGCCGGCCATGACCGGCTTGGTCGCGTCCGAGGTGTCGAAGGTGCACACGGTGCGCAGCTTGTCGCCCTGCTCAAAGCGCAGCGGCTTGTCGAAGTAGTACATGCGCTGCCAGTTGAAGTCCCAGTTCGGCACGTCGGTGACGCAGGCCGGCCCTTCGCCGCTGTCCAGGGTCATGCGCATCTTGCGGCCGCGCTGGTGCATGTGCGGGTACACCCCGTGGATCTCCAGCTGCTTCGTCGCCTGGCTCGGGACCCAGAAGCCCAGGTGGTGGGTGAAGGCTGTCCACTCCGCGTCCACCTCAGCCAGCCCGGGCAGCAGGCTCTTGGGCTTGTCGCTGAAGCTGCTGAAGAGGAAGGGATCGTGCAGCGCCATCCACGCCTCGCGCTCCACGGTGTCGGCGATCTCCAGTCGCACGCGGGTGCGGTCCAGCGCCGCCTTCTTCTGCACGTTGTAGTGCACCTGCATCACCAGCACGTTGCCCTTGGGCAGCTTCAGCCCGGTGCCCGCCGGATAGTGGTTCACGCCCGCGCCCGG
>JAUIAC010000909.1 GCA_030425545.1 bacterium
GTCGACGTGCGCACGGTGTTCCGCTACCTGGAGAAGAGCCGCTGACGCGGCCCCACACGCCCCCACAGCTCTGCGACCTGCGGGGCGCGCGCCGGTGACCCGAGCGCTCCCCACGCGACCGCTCCCCGTGCGCGCCCAGGTCGCCCCACGCTTCACACTGGAGACTCAGCCCATGCTCAACGTTCGCCCTGGAGTTCTGACCGGCGCCGCCATGCGCGAGGTGCTCGACTACTGCAAGGACGCCGGCTGCGCGCTGCCCGCGGTCAACGTCATCGGCTCGCACAGCACCAACGCCGCCATGGAGGCCGCCCGCCGCGCCTCTGCGCCCGTGATCCTGCAGGTGTCCAACGGTGGCGCCCGCTTCTGGGCCGGCAAGTGGCTCGACAACACCGACGAGCGGGCCGCCGTGGCCGGCTCGGTCGCCTTCGCGCAGTACTGCCACACCATGGCGGAGCACTACGGCGTGGCCGTGATCCTGCACACCGATCACGCCGCGCGGAAGCTGATCCCCTGGGTGGAGGGCATGGTCGCCGCGGGCGAGGCCCACTTCGCCAAGCACGGTCAGCCCCTCTACAGCTCGCACATGCTCGACCTGTCGGAGGAGCCCCTCGAGGACAACCTCGGCACCTGCGCGGCGATGCTGAAGCGCATGGCCAAGATCGACATGACCCTGGAGATCGAGCTGGGCGTGACCGGCGGCGAAGAGGACGGCGTCGACAACAGCCACATCGACAACAGCAAGCTCTACACCCAGCCCTCTGAGGTGCTCGCGGCCTACGACGCGCTCAACCCCGTCGGCTCGTTCACGGTCGCGGCCTCGTTCGGCAACACCCACGGCGTCTACAAGCCGGGCAACGTGGTCCTGCGGCCGGCGATCCTCGACAACAGCCAGAAGGTCGTCGCCGCGGAGCGCAACACCGGCGACAAGCCGCTGCACTTCGTCTTCCACGGCGGGTCGGGCAGCGCCCCCGAGGAGATCGCCGAGGCGGTGTCCTACGGCGTGGTCAAGATGAACATCGACACCGACACGCAGTGGGCCTTCACCCAGCCGATCAAGCAGTACATGGACGCCAACGACGGCTACCTGCACACGCAGATCGGCAACCCCGAGGGCGCGGACAAGCCGAACAAGAAGAAGATCGACCCGCGCGGCTGGATCCACAAAGGCGAGCACGGCATGGCCGAGCGGCTGGTGCAGGCGTTCAAGGACCTCAACGCCTTCGGCAAGTTCAACATGGGCTGAGGCCCTCGCCCCCGGGCCCTTCCGCGGAGAGCTGCGACCGGCCCCGGGGCACCACACCTGAATCGGGGGACCCATGGCCACAGCGCACGACCGCTACCCGCACCTGCTCGCGCCCCTGGATCTCGGGCACGTGGTGCTCAAGAACCGCGTGATGATGGGCTCCATGCACGTGGGCCTCGAGGACGGCGTCGGGCCGCTCAACAAGCTCGCGGCCTACTTCGCGCGCCGCGCGGAGGGTGGCGTCGGTCTCATCGTCACGGGCGGGGTCGCGCCCAACCTGGCGGGCACGGCTGCGCCCTTCGCCGGCAAGATGACGAACCGGCTCGAGGCCTGGCAGCACAAGGTGGTCGCTGACGCCGTGCACG
>JAUIAC010000196.1 GCA_030425545.1 bacterium
TGGTATCCACCCTGCCCCCCTTTGCGGTCGCCCACGCGACCGACCAGGAGCGCCCGATGGCCACCCCGACGAACCTCGCCGATGTGATCAGCCCCGACGACCTCGAAGAGGTGCTGGACACGGCACACGACTTCGCGAGCCAGGATCCGGACGCGGGCACGGCGGCCGAGCTGCGCGCCCTGATCGCGGCGGTCGAGGCTGGAGCGCTCGACGCGACGGTGGATCTGGTGGACCGCTTCGCCGACCGCCTGCGCTTCGGCACGGCGGGCCTGCGCGGCAAGGTCGAGGCCGGCACCAACCGCATGAACCGCGTCGTGGTCATGCAGGCCGCCTGGGGGCTCGGTCGCTACCTGCTCGAGGGCGGCATGGGCGTGCCGGCGAGCCAGGGGGTCGTCATCGGCTTCGACAGCCGCCGCATGTCACGGCAGTTCGCCGAGGACACCGCCGCGGTGCTGGCGGCCATGGAGATCCCCTGCTACCTCTTCCCCAACGTGGTGCCGACGCCGGTGTGCGCCTACGCGGTGGGCCAGCTGAACGCCGCGGCCGGGGTCATGGTCACCGCGAGCCACAACCCGCCCGCCGACAATGGCTACAAGGTCTACCAGTCCACCGGCGGCCAGATCATCGCGCCCCACGACGCCGGGATCGCGAGCTGGATCGACCAGGCCCCCCGGGTCACCACCATCGAGCGCAAGGGCCCCTTCGACGCGGCGAGCGCGGGCCTGCGACACGCCGTGCCCGACGTGGTGATCGAGGGCTACCTCGACGGCGTCACCAAGGGCTGCCTGCACCCCGACGCGACGGTGGCCCATCCGCAGCGCGTGGTCTACACGGCCATGCACGGCGTGGGGCACGCCTACGTGGAGCAGGCGCTGCGTCGCGCCGGCGTACACGGCGTCTCGGTCGTGCCGAGCCAGACCGAGCCCGACGGCGCCTTCCCCACCGTGGCCTTCCCCAACCCGGAGGAGCCGGGCGCCATGGACCTCGCGCTGGCCCTGGCCGAAGAGGTCAACGCCGACCTGGTGCTGGCCAACGACCCCGACGCCGACCGGCTGGCGGTGGCGGTGCCGGCGCCAGGCGGCGGCTACCGCATGCTGACGGGCAACGAGGTGGGCGCCCTGCTCGGCCACGACGCGCTGGCCTTCGCCGACGTGGGCGCGGCCAAGAAGCTGGCGGTGACCACCATCGTGTCGTCGACGCTGCTCGGGCGCATCGCCAAGGACCTCGGCCACGGCTACGCGGAGACGCTCACCGGCTTCAAGTGGCTGGCGCACGCCGGCATCACGCGGCTGCCGCGGGGTGAGCGCTTCGTCTTCGGCTACGAGGAGGCCCTCGGCTACAGCGTCAGCGACATGGTCCGCGACAAGGACGGCGTGAGCGCGGTCGTGCGGCTGGTGGAGCTGGCCGCGTGGCTGCAGGGCGAGGGCCGGAGCCTGCTCGACGAGCTCGACCGGCTGGCGCTGGCTCACGGCCTGTCGGTGGGCGCGCAGTGGTCCGTGCGCCTGCCCGGGCAGTCGGGGCGCGCACAGATCGACGCGGCGCTGCAGTCCCTGCGCGACGAGCCGCTGGCGGCGCTGGCTGGGGTCGACGTGGTGGAGCGCCACGACCTGCAGTCGGGCGACGCCTGGGCGGCCTCGGGCAAGCCGCGGGAGCTGGATCTCCCCTCGGCCAACGTGCTGGTGAGCTACGACGCCGAGGGCACACGGCTGGTGGTGCGGCCGAGCGGCACCGAGCCCAAGATCAAGTTCTACCTCGAGAGCGTGGGCCGGCCCCGGCAGCAGGGCGACATCGCCACCGTGCGCGCCGAGCGGGAGGCGCGGCTCGCTGCGATCCGCGCCGATGTGATGGCGCGGCTGGGGCTCTAGCCGCCCATGAGCCCGGCGACCTGCCTCTGCGCCGCGTGCGGTGAGACGCAGCCACGGCCGGCGGCGAGCGCGACAGCGCCCCTGTGTGGCGCCTGCGACGACCCGCTGTGGCTCGACGGGCGCTACCTGCTGCTCGACGTCCTGGGCCACGGCGGCAACGCGACCACCTACCGGGCCGAGCGGGTGGCCGACGGGCACCGGGTGGCGATCAAAGAGCTGCTGCTGCGCAAGGTCGACGCCTTCAAGACGCTGGACCTCTTCGAGCGCGAGGCGGCGACGCTGCGCACCCTCGCGCACCCCGGGATTCCGGCCTACGTCGACAAGCTGACGGCCGGCAGCGGCAAGCAGCAGGGCTTCTACCTGGTGCAGGAGCTCGTGGTCGGGCAGTCGCTGCAGGCCGAGCTGGACGAGCGCCGCTACACCGAGGCGGACGTGGCCGCGATCCTGACCGAGGTGGCCGACATCCTGACCTATCTGCACGGGCTGCGGCCCCCGGTGATCCACCGCGACCTCAAGCCGAGCAACATCATGCGCCGCGCGGCGGACGAGCGGCTGGTCCTGATCGACTTCGGCGCCGTTCGCGAGGCCCTGGGCGACCCCAACGGCGGCGGCAGCACGGTGGCCGGCACCTTCGGCTACATGGCGCCGGAGCAGTTCGCGGGCCAGGCCTCCCCTGCGACCGACCTCTACGGGCTGGGCGCGACCGCCGTGGCGCTGTTGACCCGCCGCTCGCCGCAGGAGCTGCTCGACAGCACGCACGAGCTGCGGTGGGAAGCGGCGGTGAGCGCGACGCCGGGGCTGCGCGCCCTGCTGCGCGCCCTGCTCACCCGCGACCCGGACCAGCGCGTCGCCGACGCGGCCCGGGTGCGGGACGCCTTCGCGGCTCTGGCGCGCGGCGAGGCTCCGCGTGACTTCGGGCCGCCAGCGGCGCCGTCGACCGACCCCTCAGCCGCGCTGGCCCAGGCCGGGTTCGACCAGGCGACGTTGCTGCAGCTGATGAAGGGCGAGGTGCCCGTCGCCGAGTTCGTCAAGCAGCTCCAGCCGGCGACAGGGCTGGCCAGCAACCCCAGACATCCGCCGCCGCGGCTCTTTCGCGAGCCGCCCCCAGCGCCGCGCAGCGGAGGTTGGCGCCGGGCCCGCAAGGTGGACGCCATGGCGGGGTTCAACCTGCTCTTTGGCGCGCTCTTCGGGGGCATCGGCGGCTTCATCGGGGTGGTGTTCGTCCTGGTGAGCCTCTTCTCCGACGCGCCGGCGCTCATGGGCTTCATCGGGGGCGGCGTCGGCCTGATCTTTGGCGGCATCGGCGGCGGCATCTTCTACAAGGGCGTGGAGCGCGTGCGGGCGCTGACCGCGGTGTGGCGTGACGGCCGCGTGGCCCACGGCGACGTGGACGACGTGAAGCTCGACACCACCGTGCGCGCCAACGGCCGCTCTCCCTGGCAGATCAACTTTCACTTCACCGTGCGCGGCGTGGCCTACACTGGGGTGGCGTCGACCTGGAATCCACTGGTGCGCCTGGCGCATCGTGGCCAGAAGATCGCGGTGCTCTACTCGCCGGCAGACCCGAGCCAGAACCTGGCCTACCTGCCGGACGGCTGAGCCGAGCCCATGGCGGGGCGAGCGCCGGGTCGACGCTGGAGGTCCCGTGGCGTCGTCGCCCAGCCCGATCTTGCCGCCCTCGACGCCACCCCCGGCGCGCAGCCGAGGCGCCGTGGGCTGCTTTCGCACCCTGTTGGCCTTTGTCATCGCGTCCGTGGTCGCGACCTACGGCGTGGGCGCAGGCGTGTACCTGATCCGGGAGCGCGACGCGCGCATCGAGCAGTTCGCGGGGATCTTCGTCGTCGGGTGGGCGCTGGTGTTCACGCGCTTCGTCTACCGCAAGATCCGCGGCTGATCCGAGCCCATGGCGGGGCGAGCGCCGGGCGTCGCCTTTCGCGCTACCAGAACTTGGCCAGCAGGCGCATGCCGACCGTGATCGCGTTGGCCGGCCGCATGTTCCGGCCGGGTACGAGGTCCAGGGAGCGACCGCGGACGTAGAGCATCACCGGCGCGCCGACGCGGAGCAGGCTCAGGGTCGCCTGCGCCGCGAAGATGTGCTTGAAGCCCTTGCCCCAGAACTCGGCCTGGTCGATGGACCAGAGGTCGTAGTCGCTCTCCCACACGGTGGGCTGCAGGTTCACGAAGGTGTACTGCACCATGAGCGTCAGCAGGGGGGGAAAGCGTCGCGCCGCCTCCACGGAGCCCTTGGTCATCCACGTGCCGAGGGTCGGCCCGATGAAGGGCGCCCACTCGACCTGCGCACGCCCCACCTGCCAGTCGCCACCGTTGATGCGGTAGGTGTCGCCCACGAAAGGCGCGTGGTTGAGCAGCAGCGGGTGCTTGGTGCCCCGGGGCGTGTCGTAGGTCCGCGTGCGGTTGTAGGTGTAGTAGACCTCACCGCTGAAGGTCAGGCGCGACACATCGCCGGTCCAGTAGGGCCGCCAGTCCGCCGCCAGGTGCAGCTCGAGGTCGCCGTAGTTGTGGAGCCACCAGGCCGTGGTGCCGATCTCCACCAGCTCCTCGGGGTCCTTCTCGCGCCCGGTGGGCAGCGCGCCCTGCAGGGTGACCGTCCAGGACAGGTGGTGCTTGAGCATCCACTCGGTCTCGGGCAGGCGGTAGCGCAGCGCGAGCACGAGGTCGCCCCAGGCGTTGACGTTGCTCTCCGCCCGCGCCTTCGGCTTGCCCTGGCCCATGGACGCCGCCCACTCCCAGAAGTCCGACTCGGAGTAGGGCCGGCCGAGGGAGGCCTGGTAGTCGCCCGGCTCCCAGCCGAGGTTGGTGTAGATGACGGTCGACAGGCTGAGCGGCCCGCCAAAACCGATGGTGAGCCGGTCGGTGATGCCGTAGAGCAGCTGCAGCGCGACGATCTGCTGGTGCAGCACGGGCTTGGCGCGAATGATGCCCTGCAGGCCCGCCCCCGCCTCGTAGCGCTCCACCGGCGCGAGCAGCGGCACCGACTTGCCGTCCTTGTCGAACTGCCGGTTGGTCTGGGCGTAGATGTAGGCCGCGTCGATGAGGAAGGTGCCGCGGGGCAGGCTGTCGCCCAGGCCGGCCCGAGCTGGCGTCGGCGGCAGCGACACGGCGGTCGCCACCAGCGCGGCGAGCAGCGACAGTCGTAGGAGCCGCGACAGGCGGAGGTGCAGGTCAGCGCGCATCACGGGCCACCGTCGCCGAAGGTGAAGGTCTGCCACGGCGCGTCCGTGGCGGGAACCGCGCCCATGGCGTGGTGGATTCGACCGCTCGCGGGCTCGAACACGACCGCGTTCATGCTGTCGCTGAAGTCGACGAAGCGCTTGTCGGCCAGGATCTCCTGCGCGGCGGCGACGTCGATCTTGCCGTAGCGCTCGGTGATCACGCGGCCGAGGTTGTTGAACGCCAGCAGGCTCTTGAAGAAGTAGCTGCTGACCACCCGCTGCATGTCGACGCGGATCGGCACGCCAGGGGGCAGCAGCGCAGCGGCCAGCACGGGGAGCGCGGGGTCGACGTCCTGGACCTTCTGGACGTAGTGCACCGAGGCGCGGATGTCGTCCGGGGTGTCGCTGGCGGGCGAGCTCTCCGGCGTGCCGTTCCACTTCACCGGGGTGACGGCCTGGGGGATGTCGTTGGGGATCGGCTCGGTCTCCGCGTCGATCTCCGCGACCCGCAGCGCGCCCGCCTTGTCGGCGATGACGCAGTTCCAGCCGTTGACGTGCTGCAGGCCGGCGAGCGTGGCGATGGCCTCGTCGCTGCCCTTGGCGCCGCGCGACACCTCCCGCATGGCCAGACCGATGGGCCAGCCGGTGGAGGTCAGCTGCGCGTTCTCGATCTTCGAGAGCTGCGGGATCAGGTCCTTGAGGATGGCCGTGTCCAGCGTGTCGCTGAAGTTGCAGCCCCAGGCGACGCCCGCCTGGCTCATGCCGGAGAAGCCCCAGGTCAGGCCCGCCCAGCTGACGTAGGCGTGCGCCGGCGCGGTGTCACCCGCGACCGGGTGGTGCACGAAGAGGGTGGTCGCCTCGTGGGCCGCGCCGGCGTCGAGCAGCGCGAAGTGCTGGGCCAGAATCGGCGCGCCGTCGACCGTGGCCTTGCCCTTGACCGCGAAGGCCACAGGCGGCGGGCGGGTGCGGCCGTCGTCGACCCCGATGTTCGGGATCTCGGCGGCGGTCTTGCCGTAGCCCACGGTCGAGAAGGTGATGGTCTCCTCGCGGCCGAATCGCGGGTGCGCGGGCAGCGGATCGTCTGCGATGGTGGTGTCGGCGGCCTGGATGATGAGGGACTGCACCGCGGCGGCCGGCATCGGACCGTTGGGCGTGAGCACGACCTCGAGCTCCTTGGGCTCCCCGTCTTTGGTGGGCAGCGCCTGGGTCACGATGGCCGGATCTCCGGGCTCGTAGACGCGCGTGTCGAGCTGCAGCCGCACCGTCTCGGGCGCCACGCCCTCCGGGTCGGCGAGCACGATGCGCAGCTTGGCGTCGGTGGGGATCTCGGCCGCGAGCGCGGTGGGACCGGGGTCGTAGTCCTGCTCCTTGCGCTGCTCGCCCTTGCCGTCCTTCCAGCCGATGAACTGCCACCGGAGCACGCGGGGGCCGCGGGAGTAGCGCAGGGTCGCCGCGATGCTGCGGACCGCGAGCACGGTGTCGGGGAAGGTGTTGAGGATCAGCACCTGCTCGTAGGTCAGCCCGGAGCCGTCCGCGATGCCCTGCATCTCGTCCTTGTAGCGGTCGGGCAGCTGGGACTCGACGCTCTGCGCCATCTCCAAGAGCACGCGGTAGCTGAACTGTCCGTCGGCGTAGGTCGGCCCGGCATAGCGGGTGAGGAAGCCGGAGATCGAGGGCTGCTCGCGGTTGAGGTTCGGCAGCAGCGCCGTGTCGAGCAGCTTGGTGTAGAAGGCGCGGACGCGCGGTCGCAGGCGCTTGCCGTGGTCGAGCCCGCGCTCGTAGGGCGTGCCGCGCAGGTGGATGGTCTCGCGGTAGACGCCCACGGGCTGCTCGGTGCAGGCGGGCGCGCTCAACGCCAGCAGCGTCACCAGCGCGGCGAGGCGTCGCGGCGCGAGCGCGGGGCGCGGGCGAGGCTGAGCGTAGACAGAGCGCGATGCGGTCAACGGAGGCTCCACGACGAGGTGCCCGCACAGTGGGGGACCCTGGGGGGGAGCGTCAAGCGGCCAGGCCCGGCGAGTGCCCCGCCCTGGTGCGGTTTTGGCCCGGGCGCTGGCGACGAGGTCGCGCTGGCGCGGTCAGGCGGCCACGCGACCCTGCCACGCGGCGCCCGCCGCCAGCCCGCGCCGCTCCAGCCCCGGCACGACGACGTCGTGAATCGTGTCGTAGAAGAGCTGACGCGACACGCGCCCGTCGCACACCCCCACCTGCTCCGCGGCGTCCGAAGGCGCCGCCACCGAGGGCAGCTGCGAGAGCTCGTGGCGCTCGAGGTGGCCAAAGGCGAGCCGCAGCCACGCGCTCAGCCGCGCGCGCCGGGCCGGGCCGAGCTTGGGCGCGAGCTCGTCGAGCAGCCGCCAGCCGAAGCGGGCGTGGCCGATCTCGTCGCGCAGGATCTGCCGGAGCGTCTCGGCCAGCGCCGCCGGCCCCGACTCCCAGCGCTCGCTGGTGATCAACGCCACCGCCACAGTCTCGCTCAGACACGACACGCTGAGCACGTTGCGCAGCAGCGCCTCGAGCGCGTCGGTGTCGTCGTGCGCCGGCACCTCGGGCAGCGCCGGAAGCAGCGCCCGCGCGCTGCCACCCAGGGCCTCCACCGCGGCGGCACACTGCCCGCCGTGGCGCAGCTCGTCGGCCTCGAAGCGGGCCAGCCGGTCGCGCCAGTCCTGGCTCAGCCCGGCGTCCACCGCCTGCTCGCGGAGGCTGCGGAAGATGCGCGCCGAGACGTGCTCGTTGACCATGCGCCCCTGCCAGGTGGCGATGGCGCTCAGCCGCTCCTGAGGCTGCAGCGCAGGCGCGTCGTGGAGGGTGATGCGATGGGCCCGAGCGGCGTCGCGGAGATCGAGGACCACCGCCGTGTCGGCGCGCTCGACCGGGGTCTGGGGTTGGGTCGGGCTCATGTCCGCACCTCCGTCAGGGCGGCGCGGGTCGCCGCGCGCCGAGCCGTGAGATCGTCCCGGGAGGCGAGGGGCAGCAGCGCGGCGAGGCGCGCTGCCGAGAGGGCCGGCGGCGCGGGGGGGCCCCACGCCATGCAGCCCTTGTTGAACGCCCAGTTGTGGTCGTCGCAGCAGCGCTTGTAGTCCTCCCAGCCCATGAGGCTGTTGCAGACCTGAGCCGCCAGGGCGTCGCCGCCCGCGTCGCCGCCAGAGTCCGAGGCGCCCGCGTCGGGCGCGCCAGCGTCGGGGCCGCCAGCCTCAGGAGAGCCGGCGGCCTGCGTGTCGGGCCCACCCGCGTCCTGCCCGCGACCCGCGTCCGCGAGCTCGGTGCGCCCGTTGCTCGCGTCGGCGCCGGGGTCCGCGTCCGGCGCCGAGCCGGTGTCGCTGCCGAAGGCGCCGTCCGGGCCACCGACCGCGTCGACGCCGGCCATCGCGCCAGCGTCGACGTGCGCGGTGGGCTCCGCCTCCCCGGTGACCGGCACGTCGCTGGCGCTGCACCCCGCCGCGGCCCCCACGGCCACCGCGGTCGCCGCGCGCAGGGCCCGGCGGCGCACCTCGCTCCGCAGCAAGCGCCGCGGCAGATGTCGTTGAACGTCACGCATGGAAACCTCCTCGTTGTGCGCCGCAGCGCCAGACACCACTCACCATGCGGTTGACGCTCAGTCTTGTGAATCAGTATGATTCGCACCAGATTGTTCTGCACTTCCGAACAAACGCGCGGGGTCGCAGATCGCCGCCCTGGAGCCCTGCCATGGACGTCGACAGCCTCCGCTGCTTCCTCGCGGCCACGAGCCAGCCCACGTTCCGCCGCGCGGCGCGCGCGGTGCACCTGTCGCCCGCGGCCTTCTCGGACCGCATCGCTCGCCTGGAGACCGCGCTCGACGTGCGGCTCTTCGAGCGCAGCACCCGCCACGTGGCCATGACCCCGGCCGCCGAGCGCTTGCTGCCCGCGGCGCGGCGCCTGGTGGCGGAGATCGGCGACCTGCCGGCGCTGGTGCGGGACGACGGCCGACCGCCGCCGGTGACCCTCACGCTCGGCACGCGCTACGAGCTCGGCCTGAGCTGGGTGCTGCCGACCCTCGACGCGCTGCACGACGCCCACCCGGAGCGCACGGTGCACCTGCGCTTCAGCGACAGTCACGCGCTGCTCGAGGCGCTGCAGGGCGGCACGGTCGACGCGGTGGTGACCAGCTTTCGGCTCACGGTGCCGGGGCTCGACTACGCCACGCTGCACCCGGAGCGCTATGTCTTCGTGGGCGCCCCCGCGCTGCTCGACGCGCGGCCGCTGACCGGGCCGCACGACAGCGCCGACCACGTGCTGATCGACGCGCACGCCGACCTGCCCCTGTTCCGCTACCTGCTCGACGCCTGGACGGGGCCTGAGGCCTGGTCCTTCGCGCGGACGCGGCTGGTGGGGACCATCGCGGGGATGCGGCAGCTGGCGCTGGCGGGGCGCGGCGTGGCGGTGCTCCCGCGCTACTTCGTGCAGCCCGACCTCGACGCGGGCACCCTGCGCGTCGTGCTGCCGGAGGTCGAGCCGGTGCTCGACTGGTTCCGGCTGGTGTGGCGGCACGGCGACCCGCGAGCGCCCGCGCTGCAGGCCTTGGCGGCGGAGCTGCGTGAGGTACCGTTGCGCTGAAGCAGGAAAGGGGACCATGGCGACACCCAGCGAGTCAGGACCGGCGCGCCCGGCGCGGGCACGAGGAAGGCAGCGCGGCCCGCTCGGGCTGCTGGCACCCGTGGCGCCGGCGCTGGCGTCGCTGCTGCTCCTGACGGCCTGTGGCGCAGAGCCCGGGCAGCGGGTGCCGGCTGCGGGCGAGGTGGGGGTCCAGGTGCGCTTCGACCTGAGCGCCCAGCCGGCGACGGTCTTCGACCACCCCTGGCCCTCGGACGCCCGCGCGGACGACGCGGGCGTGGCCGAGCTGGCCGCGGGCCTGCCCAACCCGCTGGACGCGGCGGTGGTCAGCCAGCTCACCAGCATCCTGCCCGACCTGGACGGCGCCCCCCAGGTGCCGGTGGTGCTGCTGCGCTTCGACGGCGCCGTGCAGCCCCGGGCGCCGGAGGTCGTGCTCCCAGCCTGGAGCGCGGCGACGCCGAGCCCGCTGGTCTTGGTGGACGTCGATCCGACCTCGCCAGAGCGAGGACGCACGCTGCCGGTGGTCGCTCAGACCCTGGCGCAAGACCTGTACGTGCCGAGCCACGTGCTCGCGCTGGCGCCCATGCCGGGCGTCGTCCTGCGACCGCACACCCGCTACGCCGCCGTGGTGCTGCGCTCGGCGAACGACG